>JAFGCH010000046.1 GCA_016932695.1 Acidimicrobiia bacterium
CGGTCGCTCTCCTCGCGCACCCGGCTCATCAGGAAGATGTTGTAGTCCGAGCCCAGCGCCACGAGCAGCACGAAGACGATCAGCGACAGGAAGTAGCTCACCCCCGAGTGGCCCAGTAGGCCTTGGAAGAGCAGGGCGGCGATACCCAGGCTGGCCATCCAGGACAGCAGCACGGTGGCCACTAGGTACAGCGGCGCCACCAGAGCCCGCAGCAACACGATCAGCACCACCAGGATGCCGGCCACGGTGATGGCGGCGACCCGCCAGAAGTCCTCTCCGATGGTCTGGCGGATGTCGGCGTACGCCGCCGTTTGGCCTCCGGTCAGGATGCGGGCGTCCGCGCCGTACAGGGGCGCCTGGGCGGCGAGGGTCCGGCGGATGCCGGGGAGCAGGGCAATGGCGGCGTTGTCGTAGGGATCCTGGTCGAGGATCACCCGGAACTGAGCCACCGTCCCATCGGCCGAGAGATAGGAGTCCCGCACTCGCGCCGCCTGGTCCACCTCACCTTCGGCCGCCAGGCCGACGGGCAGGTAGTAGTCGGGCCCTGTGTGGAACTCGGCCGCCAGCGCACTCAACTCGCCCGGCAGGCGGGCCAGGGGTTCCTCCAGCATCTGCTGCAGCGAGGCGCCTTGCTCCGAGGACGACACCAAGCTGGTGACCAGGTAGGCATCGGGACGTTCGGCGAACTCGCCGGCCAGAGATTCCAGGGCCGCTACCAGCCGAGCCGCCAGGGTGTCGGTCACCCCGTAGTCGGCCATGGCCCCCACAGTTGCCCTGGCGTCCAAGAAGCGGGGGCTGGCCTCCACCTCCGGATAGGCCGCCGCCAACTCGCCCAGGTAGGCCTGAAGGAGGGGCATCTGGGCGGCGGCGTCGGCCGGATCGGCCGCCTCCACTTCGGCGGCGACGAAGCCCAACTGGGTGCTCACCCGCAGCGCGCTGCGCAGCAGGCGCACCGCCATCCCGGTCGACTGCAGGTCGGCCACCGCCCCCTGGTACGCCGGGAGATCGCGCAGGCCGGGGTTCGCCTCACCCAGTCCCTCGAGGTAGGTGGCCACCCGGGCCAGCCCGGCTTCGGTGTCCTCCTCGAGGAGCCGGCGCAGCGCCTCCATGAGGTCTCCCTCCTGGGGCGCCAACTGGGCGGCCATGTCGGCCAGCTGGATCGAAGGCCGGAAGCCCTCGGGCGTCACCCCGTCCCCGGCGGGGGCCACCGCGCTGCTCACGCTGCCCACTCCGGGCATCGCGGCCAGCAGATCGTGAGTGCCTCTCTGGAGGGCCAACGACTCCGCCGAGGCCAGGTTGCGCCCCGGTGCCTGTACCAGCACGGTGAGCGGGGATAGCTGCCCCTCGTCGAAGTGCTCCGCCACCACCAGGTAGCCGGTGCGCCCGTCGCTGCTGGCCGGCAGCTCCCCGAGCAGGTTGAAATCCGCCTTCAGCGTCGGCATGGCCAGGGCGGGAATGGTCAGGGCGGCCACCAGCGCCACGGTGGCCGTCACCGGCCGGCGAATGAGCGCCCGGGCCAGCGCCGCCCAGGGCCCCCGGCGCCCGTCGTGGGCCCGGAACCGTCGGTGGAAAGGCCAGAACAGAAACCGACCGAAGAGACCCAGGTAGGCGGGGGTCAGCGTGAGGCCGGCCA
The DNA here is from genome assembly GCA_016932695.1 of Acidimicrobiia bacterium. Classification (GTDB taxonomy): domain Bacteria; phylum Actinomycetota; class Acidimicrobiia; order Spongiisociales; family UBA11373; genus VGBK01. The sequence goes on from JAFGCH010000046.1 coordinate 1,634, forward strand.
GCAAGGTCACCCCGATGGCCACCGCCAGGGCCGGGCCGACACTGCGGATCATCCCGAAGCGGGCCACTGCCATCGAGGAGAGGCCCACGATCACCGTGGCGGCGCTGGCGGCGATCACCCCGCCGATACGGCCCACCGCCCGGCGGGTAGCCACGGCCCACTCGCCGTGGCTCAACTCCTCCCGGACGCGGGATATGAGAAAGATCGAGTAGTCGGTACCCACCCCGAAGACCAGCACCACCATGAAGGTGTCCAACACCGAGGAGACCTGCCAGCCGGCCTGCGCCAGCCAGCCCAGGACCCCGCGGGCCACCACCCAGGCGATCCCGATGGTCAGTAGCGGCGCCAGCGCTGCCAGCGGGGCCCGGTAGATGGCGAGCAGGATCAGCACCACCAGGATCACGGTCACCACCGTGGTGCGATCCGTGGCCTTCATGGCCGCGTCCATATAGTCGCTGCCGATGCCCGACTGCCCGGTGACGTGCCCCTCGAGCCCGGCAGGCTTGCCGACGGCGAGGAGATCACGCAGCGCGCCCACCGCATCTGCCGCGGTGCCTTCGAACCCGCCCACCGACAGGTTCACCTGGACGATCTCGGCCACGCCGTCGGCGCTGCGCAGCCAGGCGGCCAGCTCCGGGCGCGCCTCGGCGGTGACCACCTCGGTCACCGTGGCGGCCAGGGCATCGGGGATCCCCGGCCCGAGGATCACCCCCGGGAGGCCGGCGATGTACTCCCGGTCGGCCTCGGTCAACCCGCCGGGCCGGGCGAAGACCAAGGTGGCCTGGCCCGCGGCGGTGTCGCCCGGGAAGGCGTCGTCCAACAGGAAGCCCGCCTCCTGCGACTCGCTTCGATCCGGGAGGAAGGCGGTCTCGTCGGAGGTTCCCACCTCGGCGAGAGACGGAGCGAAGAACCAGCAGATGGCCGCCAGGGCGATCCAGAACACCAGGAAGGCGAAACGGAAGCGGATGACGGTGCGGCCCAGTCTCTCGAACATCTCTCCTCAGCACCCTTCCCGGGTCGTCCACCATCCCACCACAGCGGAACGCTTCCGCCGGGCATGGTGGACAGATGTTACATCTCTCGTTACGATCGTATCAGATGCCCGGAGTTGAGAGAACCACCCGTCAACGCATCCTGCTGGCGGCGCGGGATCTGCTGGTCTCTCGGGGCCTGCGCCGGGTTTCCATGGAGGAAGTCGCCGACGCCGCCGGGATCACCCGGATGACGGTGTACCGCCACTTCGGCGACCGGGAGAGCCTGGTCCGCGAGGCCTCCTTGCAGTTGGCGGAGGCGCTCGAGGCCGTGGTCACCGATCTCGGCCACCAGCCCCGGCCCGACGTCGATGCGTTCCTCGGCCGTATCGGGGAAGTCGTCATGGCCCTGCCCGTCGGCCTGCAGACGGCCATGGAGGAGTTGGAGAAGTCCTACCCCGAGGTCCACGCCGAGGTGCGCGGCCGGGAGCGGGCCGCCATCGGCCTCCTCTTCGACCTCCTCTACTCCGGGGCCGAGGCCCAGGGCCGCCTTCGTCCCGGCCTGAAGCGGCAGGTGGTCGAGATGCTGTTCTGGGAGGTGGTCACCGGCTTCTTCGACTACCCGGCCTTGCAGGCTCAGGGCCTCTCCCCCGCCGAGGTGTTCCACACCATCGTGGACGTGCTGCTCAACGGGATGCTGGTGGAGGCCGCCTCCCCCGGCTGATCGGGCGCCGCGGTGCCGGCGCATCGCCGCCCCCGCGTTATCGTTCCGGGGCCGTATACGAGCCCCGCCTCGAGGAGCCATGCTCTTCCCCACCGTCCAGTTCGCCATCTTCTTCGTGGTGGTGTTCCTCGGGCATTGGCTCCTCTCTCCTCACCCCAAGCCCTGGCGCTGGTTCATCCTGGCGGCGAGCTACTTCTTCTACGGGTTCTGGGACTGGCGGTTCACCGGCCTGCTGGCCGGCTCGACCCTGATCAACCAGTTCTTCGCCGTCCGCATCCACGCGGCCCGGTCGCCCCGGGCCCGCCGTGGGTACCTGATCGGAGCGATCGCCGCCAACCTCGGCGTGCTGGGGTTCTTCAAGTACCACGGCTTCCTGCTGACCTCGGTGGTCGCCACCCTCGACAAGGTGGGGATCAGCCTCGACGCCCGGCCCCTGGAAGTCATTCTCCCCGTCGGCATCTCCTTCTTCACCTTCCAGGCGATGTCCTACGTCATCGATGTTTTCCGGGAGCGCCTGCGCCCGGCGCGCTGGCTCGACTTCGCCGTGTACCTGTCGTTCTTCCCGCAATTGGTCGCCGGCCCCATCGTGCGCGGCGGCGAGTTCCTCCCCCAGATGGAGCGGCCCCGCGACCCCCGCCGCATCGATGCCAGCCGGGGCTTCTACCTGATCATGATCGGCCTGGCGAAGAAGATCGTGATCGCCGACTTCCTCGCCTCCCACATCGTGGACCGCGTGTTCGCTTCCCCCGGGCTCCACTCGGGGCCCGAGGCTCTGTTCGCCATCTACGCCTACGCCATCCAGATCTACGCCGACTTCAGCGCCTACTCCGACATCGCCATCGGGATCGCCCTGCTCATGGGGCTCAAGTTCCCGGAGAACTTCAACGCGCCCTACACCGCGGTGAGCATCACCGACTTCTGGCGCCGCTGGCACATGACGCTGTCCCGGTGGCTCCGGGACTATCTCTACATACCCCTGGGGGGCAACCAGCGCGGGCGCCTCCTCACCTACCGCAACCTGATGCTGACCATGCTGCTCGGCGGCCTCTGGCACGGGGCTGCCTGGCGCTTCGTCATCTGGGGCGGCCTGCACGGCCTCTGGCTGGCCCTGGAGAGGCTGGTCGTCGAGGGCCGGCGAGCCCGCGGCAAGGCTCCGCTGCCCGACGCCTGGTGGCGGCGCTCTCTCCAGCGCGTGGGCACCTTCCACCTGGTCTGCTTCGCCTGGGTGTTCTTCCGGGCCGACTCGCTGGGCACCGCCTGGACGGTGCTGGGCCGCCTGTTCACCGGGTGGGGCGAGGGGGCCACACTGCTGACGCCGGCGGTGCTGGTAGCCATCGCCGTAGGCCTGGCCGCGCAGTACGTGCCGCGCCCGGCGGTGAACCACCTGCTGATCGGCTTCAGCCGGCTGCGCCCGGCGGTACAGGGCCTGGCGCTGGCCTTCACCCTGATGATCATCGACGCCCTCGGGCCCGAAGGTGTCGCCGCCTTCATTTACTTCCAGTTCTGATGATGCCCACCAAGCACACACTCGTCGAGGGCCGCCGGGTCTCCCCGGCGGGCCACGTGCTGCTCACCGGGTTTCTATTCCTAGGCCTGGCCACCTTCCTCAACGCCGCCGCCCTGCTGAAGACGGCGGAGCGCCAGCCGGCGGGAGCGGTACGCACGGTGGCGGTGGGCATCATGGACCCCCTGGCCGACATCAGCGGCGTCCTCCTCCTCGACCGCCCCCGTCGGCTGATGGACCACGCTCTAGGAAAGGCCCCGGCCGCCACAACGGATGACGCCGAGGTAGTGGCCGGCCCTCCGGTGACCATCCTCCGGCCCGAAGGCGACAACCCACTGCCCGGCTCCACCAGCACCACCTCGGTGCCGGCCTCCACCACGACCACCACGACCGGGCCCCCGGCGGGCCTGCGGGAGATCACCCCGGACGATCCCATGATGCTGTGGATCGTGGGCGATTCCTTCGTCGAGTTGTTCGGGCCCGCCCTGCAGAACGACGCCGACGACACCGGGGTCATCGAGTCGGAAGTGGACTTCCGCTTCATCTCGGGGCTGGTGCGGCCCGACTACTTCGACTGGCCGGCCCACCTCACCGGGCGACTGCCCGAGGTGCAACCCGACGTGGCGGTGGCGCTCTACGGCGGCAACGATGGCCAGGCCATCTTCGTCGGCGGCCGCGAGATCCCTCAAGGCAGCGAGGAGTGGTACGAGATCTACCACCAGAGGGTGGGCGAGGTCATGGACCTGCTGCTCACCGAGGCCGCCCGGGTGTACTGGGTGGGCCTGCCCATCATGCGCGACGACCTCTTCACCGAGGTGGTCTCCGGCATGAACCGGGTCTTCGAGGAGGAGGCGGCCGAGCGGCCCGACGTGGTCTACCTCGACACCTTCGCCCTCTTCTCCGATGAGAACGGCGAGTACTCCACCTACCTGAAGACCCGCTCCGGCGATCTGCTGGACATGCGCACCGAAGATGGCGCCCATCTCACCTGGAACGGGGCCTACCGCCTGTCCTGGTACGTCCTCAACGCCATCGCCGACGACTGGGGCTTCACCGACCGCTTGTAGACCGGAGGGCTGGTGCATGTGGCCTGTCGACGCCGCCGTGCTGATCGAGCGGCAGCGGGAACTGGCTGCGGCCCCCGCCCCCGACTACGCCTTCGGCCCCGGCGACATCATCGGCGGTTGCTACGCCTGCTTCCCCCGGGGTGGGGCCGGGCCCGGAAGAGCGGGAGACCCGGGGTGGGCTGCCGCGGCGCTGACCTCCGGCGGCCGCCTCGTCGCCGTTGCCGCGGCAGCCGGAGCGGCCGCAGGCCCCTACCGGCCGGGCCTGCTCGCCCTGCGAGAAGGGCCGCTGCTCGAGGCGGCAGTGCGCGCCCTGCCCGCCCTCCCCACCGTCATGCTGGTCGACGCCACCGGGCGGGATCACCCCCGGGGCGCCGGCCTGGCCCTCCACCTCGGGGCGGTTCTCGGCCTCCCCACCGTGGGCGTCACCCATCGCCCCCTGGTGGCCTCCGGCGACTGGCCCGGCGACTATCGCGGGGCGGCCTCTCCCCTGGTCCTGGAAGGCCGCCTCGTCGGGTTCTGGCTGCGTACCCGGGCCGGGGCCCGCCCGCTGGCGGTGCACGCCGCCTGGGGCACTACCCCCGAGACGGCCCAGGCGGTGGTGCTGGCCGCCGGCGGACGGGCCCGCACCCCCGAGCCTCTTCGGGCGGCCCGGTCTGCCGCCCGCCGCGCCCGAGCGACCGCGGAGTGCTCCCGGTGAGGTGTAGGGCCGGGGACGCGCCGCAGCACCTCCGGCCCCCGGGGTAGTGTTCCCCCGCCATGGAGCGAACCACCTCACCTGCTCTCCACGCATCCGAGACCGTCTTGACCACCGTGGCCGGTGCCGCCCTGGGGGGCGCCCTGGGCCTGCTGGGCGGCGTCCCGCTGGCGGTGGCCACCGGCATCTCCGCCGGCATCAACGGGGCCTTCGGCGGCTTCCGCCGGGTATACGACTGGCGCCGGGCCAAGGGATGGCTCGCCTTCGCCGCCGACTCCACCTGGGGCCTCTTCGGCACGACGCTGGGCAACGTCCTCAACCTGGCCAACTCGCTCGGGAGCCGCGCCGGCTACCGCCCGGACTTCAGCCGGCGCCAGAACCGCCACGTGTTCGAGAAGGGCGCCTGCCTGAAGCGCCGTTTCGCCCTCACCCACGGCAACGTGATCAGCAACGCCGCCACCGGCCGGGAGAGCCTGGTCGAGGAACGCCGCCCCTTCATCGACCGCCACGAAGGCCTGCACATCTGGCAGAACCGCCTCTTCGGGCCGCTCTACCAGGCCCTCTACGTGGCCTGGTTCCTGGGCGGCGCCCTAGTGGGAGCAGCCACCTGGGCCCTGAAACGAGACAGGCCCAAGCTGCAGCGCCTGGTGGAAACCGCCGCCTACTACGACAACCCCTTCGAGTTCTGGGCCTACAAGCGCGACGAGCACTGGGAAGACAACTCTGCCGACCCCATCCTCAAGTGGCGCCGCCCGAAGTGGCTGAAGAAGAAGGCGGCAGCCGGAGACGGGTGAGCCGGCGCCGCCGGAGGCTCGCTTGCCGATGCTGCCGGCGGTCAGCCGTCTGCGACAGGACGTGACGCCGGTTCCGGCTGCCGGCCGCGGCGCCCCAGGGGGACCATGGCCGGGAGCCCGGCGGCGAAAGCCTGATAGCCCGGGTAGTGGCTCTGCATGTGCCGATCCATCAGGGGGACACTGATCCGCCAGAAGAGCAGGGTCATCGCCACCGCCCCCACCACCGTCCAGGAATGGGACCAGGCCGCCGCCGGGGCGAAGGCGAACAGCCCCCACCAGAAGGCCACCTCCCCGAGGTAGTTGGGGTGACGGGCCCGCTCCCACAAGCCCGAGGCCACCAGCGTGCCGGGGACGGCGACGGCCTTCTGTCGCCGCTTCTGCTCATCGGCCACGGCCTCCAGCACCAGCGCGCCCAGGGCCACCCCCACGGCTAGGCCGTCGAGCAGGTTGGGCCCCGGCCCGGGCTGCCGGGTCACGGCGTACACGGGAAGCATGGCGCCGAACACCATCAGGGTGGGCATCATCTGTAGGCCGGCCAAAGAGATCAGCCAGTAGCGAGCCCGGCCGAGGCGTCGGTAGGTGGCGTAGCGCCAGTCTTCGTGGTTGAGCCCCGTCCAGCCCCGAGCGAAGTTGGCGGTGAGCCGGACTCCCCACATCCCCAGGACGGCCGCCATCAGGCCGAAGCGCCACGGGTCCGCCGCGCCCGCCTCCCCCGGATGGAAGTACCACCAAAGCGCCAGCGGCAGAGGCACCAGCGACCAGTAAGGGTCGTACACGCTGGTGTTGTCCAGGAGGACGGCGAACAGGAAGACGACCCCCGTAGCCGCCAGGTCCCCCAGGAGGGCGGCGGCCAGGGGACCGATGCCGCGGGACGCCTCGGCTACCAGGAGGCCGACCCCCAGCGCAACGGCATACACCCCGCCGAGGACGGCGAGGCTGAGACCCTTGGACGATCGCCAGCGGCCGGCCACCGGCGGCAGGCTAGCCGCCGTCGCCTCCACCTCCGGTCGCCCGGGCGCCCGGCAACTCCCCGGGCGACGGTAGGGTGGCGCCACTTTGCGCCTGCATCGCGTCGATCCGGAACGCCGCACCGATCTGCGCCGCTTCGTGGCCTTGCCCTTCGCCCTCTACCGCGGCTGCCCCCAATGGGTGCCGCCCCTCAGAGGCGAGGCACGGCGTGCCCTCGACCGACGCCGCCAGCCGTTCTACCGGCACTCCGCGGCGGGCTTCTTCCTGGTCGAGGACGGCGGCCGCGATGTAGGCCGCATCGCGGTGGCCGACCACCGCAACTACAACCGCCACCACGGCAGCCACACCGCCCTCTTCTGGGACTTCGAGTGCGCCGAGGATCCCGCCGCCGCCGCCCTCCTCTTCCAGGCCGCCACCGACTGGGCCGCCGGCCGTGGGCTCGACCTGATGATCGGGCCCAAGGGGCCCCTCCTGGGCGAGGGGGTGGGCCTGCTGGTGGAGGGGTTCGAGCACCGCCCTCCCCTCGGGGTCGCCTACCACCACCCCTACTACGCCGGCCTGCTCGAAGGCCTGGGGTTCGAGAAGGACACCGACTTCCTGACCGGGCGCCTGCTGCGCCAACACCACCTGCCCGAGGAGTTCTTTGCCGCCGCCGATGCCGCCGGCGCGGAGCGCGGCTACCGGGCCTTCGTCTTCCCGAGTCGCGCCGAGATCCGCCGCTGGCTGCCTCGCTTCACCGCCGCCTACAACGAGGCCTTCGGAGCCACGTGGGAGTACATACCGCTCACGGAGGAAGAGGTCCGCTGCGCGGTAGAGCGTCTCCTGCCCGTCATGGACCCGGGCTTGATCCGCCTGGTCCTGCAGGGCGACGACCTGGTGGGTTTCATGATCGCCTACCCCGACATATCCGCCGCCCTGCAGCGCATCGGGGGCCGTCTGTGGCCCTTCGGCTGGGCACTGCTCCTGCGAGAGAAGCACCGTACCCGCTGGGCCAACATCAACGGCATGGGCCTGCTCCCCGACCACCGGGGGACCGGGGCCAACGCCGTCCTCTACGCAGCGTTGGCCCGCAGCGTGGGCACCGTGCGCTTCGAGGGCGCCGACGTCGTCCAGGTGGACGAGCACGGGGCCGCCATGGTGGCCAATCTCACCGCCATCGGCGTACCCTGGCACCAGCGCCACCGCGTCTACCGGCGGTCCATCTAGGCGGTCTTCCGGCCGGCGCCGCAGGAGAGCACATTGGGCGACGTAGGCACCAGAGCGCGGCCCGCCGCCGCCGTCCTACTGCTCCTGGCCGCGATCACCACCGCCTGCAGCGCCTCCGGGGGTGCTTTCCCGACAACCACGGACGGCGCGGCTGCGGCACTCACCGCCCTCCGCGAGCCCACGGTAACGGCCCCCACCTCGACCGTGACGACCACGACGGAGGCGGCCGTCCCCACTGCGGCCGTGCCGGAACCACCACCGGACAAGGATCCGGCCTGTCTGCAGCGGTCGGTATTCCCCGACCCGACGCAGAGCGAGTACATCCTCCCCTACCCGGCCGGGAAGGCCTACTACCTCATGCAGTCCTACTGCTCCCTTCGCCCCTACCGGTCCCATCACGATCAGATGGCCTACGACTGGTTCATGCCCGTCGGCGCTGAGGTGGTGGCGGCCCGGGGAGGCTGGGTAGTGGAGATGCGGGAATCCAGCCCCGACAACGGATTGGGAGCGAGCGCGGAGAACTACGTCTACCTGGAGCACGCCGACCGCTCGGTGGCCTTCTACGCCCACCTGATGCAGGACGGAGTGGACGTCGAGGTGGGCCGGTGGGTTGATCAGGGCGAACGCATCGGGGCCAGCGGGAACTCGGGGGCCACCGGCGGCAGGCCGCACCTCCACTTCGGGGTCTACCGGGCCATGCCCGCCTACGAGGAGATGGGGGTCGCGGTGAGCTTCCGCAACGCCGAGGGGCCGCTGGACTCCCTGGGCGGCTTGCTGGCCTACCAGCGCTATGCGGCGCTGCCCGGGGAAGGCTGAGCGGGCCCGCCGCCCCGGCGTATTCGGCACGACCCCGACCGCCGGCGATCTTCGCGCTCGCTCGCCACGGCCCGGCCCGGGTAGGCTCCCCCGGGTAGAGCCCGCTGCCCATCCCGGGAGGCCCCAATGCGCCGCCTGACATCGACCGCCGTCGTGGTCCTCCTCGTCTTGCTGGCCGTCTCCTGTGGCGACGATGCCGCCACTACCACCGCCGCCCCGTCCACCACCACAAGCGCCACGACCACCACCACGACCACCACCACGACCACTGCTCCCACTACCACGACCACCACGCTCCCGCCGACGACCACGGCGGCGCCGGGGCGATTCACCGCCGAGGATCTGCCCGCCGCCGTCCTCCAGGACGGGGATCCCTGGGTGCTCCCGGTAGTAGGCACTCAGGCGTTCGCCCTCACCCTCGACGACATCTGGCCCGTCGACCGCTTCGCCGAGGAAAGGGCCATCTACGAGGCCTACGAGTTCCAAGCCGGGTACTTCGGCGCCTTCCAGGAGGATGCTGCCCTCGTCCTCACCGGAGCACACCTGTTCCGTGATGCCCAGGGGGCAGCCGCCGCCTTCGACCTGATCCAGAGGTCCTTCAGCGACGTGGACCTGGTGGCGGAGATCACCGGATTGCAGCCCGGCTCACTGAACATGGCAATGAGCATGGGCATGCTCGACATCGGCGACCGGTCCGAAGGCGTCGTCGTGAGCGGCCCCGAGGCCCAGGTGGTCGGGGCGATCTGGATCACCGACAACCTCCTGCAGTTTGCCCGGGTGGGCATGGCCCTCGGCGACGGCGATCGCACCGCTGCGGTCATCGCCCTGGCCCGAGAGATGGCAGCCCGGGTCGGTTGAACGCGATGATCGGGATCGGAAGAAGGCACGGGGAATGCCTCCTCTAGTGGCGGGTGCGGCGGCCGGTAGGCATCGCCGCAGGGCCATCCTCGGCGTCGTCGGCCTGGCCCTGATGGCGGCGGTCGCCACCGCCCCTGTGGCGGGGGCCGCCCCGGCGCCCGCCCCTTTCCCGAGCCCTGCCGCGGCCACCTCCGGGACCGCGCCCCCGCAGGACTGGATCGCCCTCACCTTCGACGACGGCCCGGTGCCGGGCACCTACGCCATCCTCGACATCCTCGACCGCTACGACGCCAAGGCCACCTTCTTCATCAGCGCCTGGCGCCTCCCCGCCAACGCCGAGATCGCCCGGGAGATCATCCGTCGTGGTCATAGCCTGCAGACCCACGGGTGGCTTCACCGCAACTGGACCGGCTTGTCCTCGGGCGCGGTGCGGCGCGACATCGAGAAGTCCATCCAACTGATCTACGAGGCGACCGGATACCGGCCCACCTGCATCCGCCCGCCCTTCGGCGCCACCAGCCCCCGCACCACCGCCATTGCCGAATCGCTGGGCCTCGAGGTCGTCATCTGGAACGCCAACTCTGCCGACTACGCCCACCAAAGCAGCGCCGCCTTGCTTCGGGCTGCTCCCACCTGGCAGCCCGGCTCCGTGGTCCTGGCCCACGACACCAACCACTACATCTGGACTCCGGTGCTCGGGGAGATCATCGAAGGGCTGCAGGCCCGGGGTCTCGAACTGGTCTCGATGTGCGGCTACCAGAGGACCCCGCGAGCCCCGTTCATCCCGCTCTGAGGCCCGGGACGACCCACGCGCCGGGGGCGCCCTATGGGCGCCCCCGGCCTCCGTCTGGACCCCCTCAGCTGCCTTCGCCGCGGCGGCCGGTCCGGCGCCACCCGGAGAGGAGCAGCAGGACTCCCAGCAGCAGGGCGCCGGCCGGCCACACCCAACGGGCATTCCAGCCGAGCAGGGCGTCGTCGGCCAGGAGCACCAGCAGGGCGGCGCCGGTGAAGGCGATCCCGAAGAAGGCGGACAGGGCATCGAAAGGATGGCGTGTCATGTTGTGCTCCTCTCAACCTCTCGGAGCGCGGGACAAGCCCTGAGGTTCGTCGCCGACACGGTCGGCGCTGGTAGCGAGATCGACCTGGCCGAAGCCGACATCCAGATCCAGCACCAGCGTGCCTGCTCCTTCAGCCGTCAAGTAGCGGTCCACGTCGATGCCGTCGCCGGTGGGGCCCAGCAGGGCCACCTGGCCGAAGCCGGCGTGCCCCGTAACCTGCAGCCCGATCCCGTCGGGAATCAGCACCAGCAGGCGCCCGGCACCCACGCTGGCCTCGAGTTCGAGCACCTCGCCGGGGGCCAGTTTGATCTCTCTCAGGTCGAGAGTCATCTCCCCGGCGGCGAGGCGGTAGGGCCCCTGCACCTCATCCGTGGCGAGGGGCCGGTAGCTCCGCTCTCCGAAGCCGCCGCTGAAGGGGGCGGTCACGGCCACCGAGGCGACGAGCGCCGGCAGGAGCAGCAGGCCCAGGACGATGAGGGCCCGGCCCCGCCCGACGAACGAGCCCACCAAGAGCCCGAGCCCGACCACCAGAACCGCCGCCACCAGGTAGTGGCGCAGGGCGGGCCGGGTGGCGCCCGCCACGTCGAGCAGGGCCATCACCCCCAGGGTGACGAACAAGGTACCCAAGGTGATCCGTCCCAAGAAGGAACGGGCCCGAGGGGCGGCAGGGGTCTCACCGGTACCGATCACCACCGCGGGAAAAGCGGCTGGGGCGACCGCGACGGTCGCCCCAGTGGAGCTCTCAGCTGACGCACCCACCGACGCCCGGGACTCCGACGCGGGCTTCTGCTCCCCAGAGGAGGGCCCGCCGCTTGCCTCGGGCCCGCCGCCGGGGAGGCGGCCCTGGTAGAGGAGCAGGCCCACGGCCAGCAGGGCTACCGCCCAGGCCAGGCCGCCCGAGATCAGGTCGGTAGCAGCGGCTATCCAGATCCCGGCTACCACGATGAGGCCGACGCCCATCCAGGCGGTGGAGCCTTTGAGCCCGGCCAGCCAGGTCTCCGCCGCCGACCGCGAGGCCCCCTCCTCGGAGAGCAGGGCCCAGCCCGCCAGGTACAGCAGCAGGCCGACACCACCGACGGCCACGAGTACCAGAAGCACGATCCGCACCAGCCAGGGATCGACGTTGAGATGCCGGGCCACGCCGGCGCCGACCCCGGCGATGATCCGCCCCTCACGGAGACGGACCAGACGACGAGGCGCGGCGGGAACGGGGCCCGGCGGCTCGAGGGGAGGTTTGGTTTCGTTGGTCATGGGAGCAGCATGCCCTCGACCGACCGCCCGTGCCATTGGGTACCACCCTCCCTCCACCCGCAGCCACCCTGAGGGCCATGAGGGAGATCCCCTATTGCCCGCGAGCCCGCCGGTCTGACATCATCGCGAGCGCATGGCCTCTTCCCGCGCTCCTGAGGCTCGCCGCCTCCCCGCCGCCCTGGCCCGCCTCGGCCTGCCGCGTCACGCCGCCGAGGGCGCCGTCTCCGGGGTTGCCGCCGGTGTGGCCTACCGCCTCGGGATCCCGGCCGACGTGGCCCGGGCCGGTTTCATCACCCTGGCCTTCGCCGGAGGAGTAGGCCTGGCCGCGTACGGCCTGGCTTGGCTGCTGTCCCGCCCGGCGATGGGAGACGAACCGCCTCGCGCCCTCGCCCCGGCGCAACGGGTGGGCTTGGCTCTTGGCTTCCTGGGTTTGCTCCTCGTGCTCCGCGAACTGGGAGTGTGGTTCGGCGATCAGGTCGTGTGGCCGGTGGGCTTTGTTGCCTTCGGCGTGGCCGCCATGTGGTCCCGCCGCCCGGCGGGCCGCCAGGACCTGTTCGCCCAGATCTCCGGGGAACACGGGGGGCCGACCGCTGCCCGCCTGGCCGTGGGGGCGCTGCTCATCGTGGGCGGCGTGGCCCTCTTCCTCTCCTCGGTCGACGTCCTCGCCGGCCTGGGCCAGGTGATGCTCGCCGCCCTCATCGGCGGCGCCGGGTTGGCCATGGTGTTCGGCCCCTGGGTGTGGCGCCTCGCCGCCGACCTGGGCCGGGAGCGTCGGGAGCGAATCCGCTCCGAGGAGCGGGCCGCCATGGCGGCCCACCTGCACGACTCGGTGCTGCAGACCCTCAGCCTCATCCAGCGCAGCGCCGATCCTCGGGAGATGGTGGTGCTGGCGCGTGGGCAGGAACGGGAACTGCGCGCCTGGCTGTTCGGCGGGGAACCGGCCGGAGGCGGTCGCTTCCGCTCGACGCTGCAGGCGGCCGCCGCCCGCGTCGAAGCCGACCACCGGGTGCCGGTGGAAGTGGTGACCACCGGCGACGATCCCGAATTAGACGAGGGCCTGCAAGCCCTGATCCAAGCCGCCGGCGAGGCCATCACCAATGCCGCCAAGCATTCTGGGGCGCCCGCCATATCGGTTTACGCCGAAGCCGCTGAAGGCCGGGCGGAAGTGTGGGTGAGCGACCAGGGAACGGGCTTCGACCCGACCGCGGTCGCCCCCGACCGCCGCGGCATCGCCGAATCCATCGTCGCCCGCCTGCGTCGCGTCGGAGGGCGCGCCGACATCACCAGCGAGCCGGGCGAAGGCACCGAAGTGCATCTCAGCCTGGGAGGTGGGTTGTGAGCATCCGAGTGTTCGTGGTGGACGACCACCGCCTGTTCCTGGCCGGGGTGCGCGCCGAGTTGGGCGAGCGTTTCGACCTGGTGGGCGAGGCCGTCGATGTCGACGAGGCCATCGAGGCCATCACCCGCCTGGCACCCGATGTCGCCCTGGTGGACGTGCACATGCCCGGCGGCGGCGGCACCGCCGTGGTGCGGGCCGCGACGGCTTCGAGTCCCGAGGTCAAGTTCCTGGCGCTCTCGGTGTCGGATGCCGCCGAGGATGTCATCGCCATGATCCGCGCCGGGGCCCGGGGCTACGTCACCAAATCCATCGCTGCCGACGACCTCGCCGAAGCCGTGCGCCGCGTCCACGCCGGTGATGCCGTCTTCTCGCCCCGGCTCGCCGGCTTCGTCCTCGATGCCTTCGCCGCCGCCACCCCGCCAGACCTCGACCCCGACCTGGACCGCCTCACCGACCGGGAGCGGGAGGTCCTCCGCCAGATCGCTCGGGGCTACGCCTACAAGCAGGTGGCCCGGCGACTGGGCATTTCGGTGAAGACGGTGGAATCCCACGTCTCGGCGGTGCTGCGCAAACTGCAGTTGTCCAACCGCCACGAACTCACCCGCTGGGCCACGGAGCGGCGCATCATCTAGCGGGCGCGCCGGCGCCCGTCGGACATCCTCCGCATGGCCCGGCACGGCAGACGATCCCCGGCGGTCGCGGGCCCGGTGAGCGACGCCCCGCTGCGCTACCTGCCCTAGTCGACGAGCTTGCGACCGAAGGCTGCCCTACAGTTCGCGGCCACACCGGCCCGCACCCGAGGAGGCAGACGATGCTGTGGAAGCTCTACCTGATCGCTCTCCCGGTGTTCTTCGCCATCGACATGGTCTGGCTGGGACTGGTGGCTAAAGGCTTCTATCGGGAGCAGATCGGCTCCCTGATGCGCTCGCCGGTCAACTGGCCGGCGGCAATCGCCTTCTACCTGCTGTTCATCCTGGGTCTGGTGGTGTTCGTCATCGCCCCGGCAATGGACCGCGACTCCTGGCTGCGCGCCCTGGGCTATGGAGCCCTGTTCGGCCTGATCACCTACGCCACCTACGACCTCACCAACCTGGCAACGCTCAAAGACTGGCCCGTGCTGCTGACGGTGGTGGACCTCGCCTGGGGGGCGGTCCTGGCGGCGTCGGTCTCCATCGCCACCTATGCAATCGGAGCCAGACTCGGTCTCTGATCGCAGGCGCCGACCGGGAAGAGGGAATCGTGCGAAGCGATGCCGCGACGGTGGAGGAGTATCCGGCGAGTCTGCCCGCAGACCGCCGCGGGGCCCTGCAGGAAGTCCGGCGGGTGATCCTCGCCTCACTGCCGCCGGGCTGCGGAGAGTCGATGAACCGGGGCATGATCACCTATCAGGTGGGTGGTTTCAACCGCGCAGAATTCCACCGGCGTTGACAGTCCTGTCGATGGAGCCCCCAACCACTGCGCCGGGGTGGCGTGGAGAGTGACGAAGCCCGAGCATCCCGCGTTGAGGGCGAGAGTCATGTCGAGGGCCTCAGCCCCCCTGTCGGAAGTTGGTCACCCCGGCTACCACCTTCAGGCTCGGCCCGATTAGCCGAAAAACCGGTCACCAGGGAGGGATTACGGCCACCGTCCCTCAGCATCCTGTCGGAAGTCGACCAAACCAACCCCCTTTCCAATCTCCTGGTGGGCAAGTGAGAAGCTTGCCGGCTGCGCCGTCGGGTGGTTTGTACGCGCCAACCGTCAGCGTCGCTCAGTCCAGGATGCGGCCACTGTCGGAAGCGAGCCGCCTGATCGTTTCACCACCTTGGACACCTGCCACTGCCGGCACGCTGGGCTCCTGATCCCTGCCGTTACGGATACACCTCCACCATCCAGCGCGAATGGACGTTGCCCACGTCATACCCGGATAGGGTCTTGGCCCAGAACATGTAGTCACTTATCCCGGCAACCGATACCCCCGGGACGGTGCAGGTGAGTGTCGCAGAAGAGCCGCCGTCCAGTTCAAGAAGGTAGGACCCGCTGGGTCCGTCGTACCGCAGGTTGGGGGCAGTGCAGGTAACGGCGAAGCCGGGGGGCGCTCCCTCCGGGTCGGGGTAGACCTGGTACGGCGGATCTCCAACCCAAGGATGGTGAGCGGTGAACACCTCCAGGATCAACGGGTCACCGGTACCCCAATCCGTAGGGAAGTGGTTGGTCAAGGTGGCCTCGAATGTGGCGGCCTGGCCGACTGCGACCCTCGGGATGGGTGGCTCGATCTCGAGCGAGATTGTGTTTGGGGCGATCCCATAAGGTTCGACTCCCTCGACCGAGAAACGCTCATCGGCACTCAACGGCGCCCCGGCCTCCGAGGCGGCGGTGAAGGCAACCGAATGCTCCTGGGTGCCCAACTGGTTGACGTCGATGTAGCAGATGTACTCGACCTTGTCATGGTCCGGGATGCTGCCGAGCGAGCGCCTGCAGTCCGGTGCCGACGAGGTCACCTCGACATTCGTGACGGTGCCGGGACCCTCGTTGAACACACTCACCAGGAGGGGCAAGGCCGATCCAACCTCGGTGTCCCACCACCCGAAGGCCGGTACCGCGGATATCCACATCTGGGGATCGAGGTTTGGATAGGTGGTGACCGTGGTCTGCTGCGCTGTGGGCGGGACGCCGCCGGCGGTGACGACAACATCGATGTAGTCGACGTACGTCCAGAAACCGGCGCCCGGCGGTATCGCCTCGGCGAGGATCCCAACCTCGGTGGTGCCGGGCGGGAGATCGACGGCCACCGGTTGCTCCTGTTGCCCGGTCACCGGGCCGGAGGGCGCATAGACAGTGAGTCGCCACGGGACCCCGGGCATCTGGGCAGTGACCGTGAAACGTTCGGCGGCAAGGACCACAGCAGATCCGAGAGGGCTCCACACCGCAGTAGTCGGGTCGAGGGTGAGAAGCGTGAAATCAGGGAAGGCGCCGTCGCCGGCCGTC
The DNA here is from genome assembly GCA_016932695.1 of Acidimicrobiia bacterium. Classification (GTDB taxonomy): domain Bacteria; phylum Actinomycetota; class Acidimicrobiia; order Spongiisociales; family UBA11373; genus VGBK01. Next base: position 17,849 of record JAFGCH010000046.1, read on the forward strand.
TGAGCCTCGAGAGCGGCCCAGCGGTCGGTGATTGCTCCCCAGTTGACCAACGCATCCAGGCCGAGATACCCGATAACGTCGAACACTATGCCGGGCCCGGAGGCGTTCGACGCCGAGTCATAAGGACCAAGCCGTCCGGTGGCGGGATCCCATGGAATCGTCCGCAACTGCCCCGGATAGTTCGGATCGGCCACCAGCAGGCCGGTCGGGTCGCCTCCGTAGACGATCATGGCATGTCCGACCAGCGTCGTTGAGTTCCAGATCCCGACGAATTGGGGATGTCCCGTGATTGCCATGGCCGCCATGAACGCGGTGTACTGCAGATCGTTGCGAGAGAGGTGCTGCAGGTACCCCTGGAGGACTGCGTTCCCCCACCCGGCGGCCAGGTCCTGTTGTACGACCGAGGCGAGCCGGTAGCCCTCCGAGTCGTCCTGCCAGAAGGTCGGCGTGGCAACGGTGCCGTTGTTGTCGTAGGTGCCGTAGAGGGTGGCGCCACCGTTGAGCCGCTTCTCGATGTAGTGCCACATCGCCGACATCGACTGGCCGCCGCAGTGCCCGTCGGGGGCGATGTACGACCCGTAGTTGGCGAATTGCCAATCGTCTACGCCGGGGCGGAACCCGGTGTCCACGTTGGGGACCGCCGGGTTCCCCGGACCCCAGCCGGGAAGGGTCACGACGACGAACGAGGAAAAGTGGGCGGTGGCCACTGTGACCGATCGCTCGGTGACGTCGATGAGCGGCATCGCTTCGATTCGGCCGGTCGCCTCGTCGTAGAACAGGCCCATCGCAAACCCGCCGGGTGGGACCGCGACTGGGACTTCGATGCTTATCGGCTTGAGAGCGGTCGCCCCACCGTTGTCAACGAGGTACAGCGGTGACACCGGCAGGATCCAGTCCGGGAGAGTCGACTGGACCACCAGCTTGCGCTCGATTCGATATGCCACATCCCGGTCGTGAGCTCCCGCAGGAATGGAGATCCGCATGCCGTCTGAAGCGGTGATCTCCCCACCGCCCGAACCCACCGTGCTCTCGCCGACGGATTCGGCAGGACCCAGGTCGAAACCACCCACCACTCCTGCCTGAGGACCGGACCCCGGCCCCAGCACGTCGAGTGCCAGTGGAAACTCGGAGCCCGGCATGGTCGTGCCCCCACCCCCATCGACGTCGTCCTTCAAGAAGTACCAGATGGCCGTGACCACCACAGCGACAACGGCCATCCCGGCAACGACCATCAACGCTGCAGGAGGACTGGATCGACCCCCCGACGAAGGTCTCGGCCCGGCAATCGGAGGTGGAGGACCGACGGGAGTGCCGCACGAGGGACAGAAGGCTCTACCCGGCGCCAGCGGCGCTCCGCAGTTGCCGCAGAAGGACCGGCCGGCGTACATAGCTGCTCCGTAGTCGCCTTCTCCGACCTTAGCGGATCTACCTCAGGACTGGTGTTCCCCCGCGGTGCGACCCCCTTGGGTTCCCTGACATTGGTCAGGGTGGGTGGCAGGCTGCATGCTCCAGGGAGGACATGCTGCGATGGGAAGACAAGAACGCCTATGGCATCGCTTCTCAGCAACTCGCGGCATCGCCGCGGCCTGAGCGGATTGCTGCGGTCCGACCGTTGCCGCCCTGACGCGCAGAATCCCTTCCGTGACAAGGGCTTCTCTCGTGGGCGCTGTAGGACTCGAACCTTCTCCGACCGCCGACGGCCAGGGCAGTCGGCCTCCCGGAGGATGCGTTGTCGCCCGCAGGCAAGAAAGCGGTACCACCCCATCGCGAAGTCGCCGCCCGGAAGGCGGCGACCCCACCGGTGAGATGACCGTGGGCGCTGTAGGACTCGAACCTACGACCTCTTCCTTGTAAGGGAAGCGCTCTCGCCACCTGAGCTAAGCGCCCGCGACTACCCAGGAGGGTACCAAACCGTCGGTGCTCCAGACGGGTCTCAGTCCAGGAGCGGATCGTGCACCGGGTGGACGCCGTCCCGGGTGAGCGCACCGGGGTCGGCCCCGTCCTCCAGCGGCAGCCAGATCACAAAGCTCGACCCGTCGGGGACCGCCGACGACAGGGTCACCGTCCCGCCGCCCGCTTCGGCCACCTGGCGGGCAATCGACAACCCCAGGCCGGCCCGTTTCTCCCGGTGCAGGTGGCTCTGGTCCCGCCCCCACGCCCGCTGGAACACCAGAGAGTGTTCAACCTCCGGGATCCCCGGCCCCTGGTCCCGCACCCCCACCCAGGCCCAACCGTCCACGGTGCCGGCGCCGCAGGACACCGTGCTCCCCGGCGGGGCCAGCCGCACCGCGTTCCCCGCCAGATTCCCCACCGCCGACCGGAGCGCGCTGCGATCGGCGCGCACCGTGGGCCCGCTGCCCCCCACATGTTCCACATGCACCCCCCGGCTCTCGGCCGGCACCCGGAACTCATCGATCACCTCTTGCGCCAGCGCGCCCAGACGCACCGCCCGCACCGCGCTGTCGGGCAGTTCGCGACGAGCGAAGCGAGTCAGGTCGGCCACGCTGCGGGTGAGGCGGTCCACCGAGCGGCGCACCACCTTGACCGTCTCCCGCAGCGAGCGGGCGTCCGAATGCGGGTCCGAAAGGGCAACATCGATGCTCGTAGCCATCGTGGCCAGCGGGTTGCGCAACTCGTGGGAGATGTCCTGGATGAAGCGGCGCTGGTCTTCCACGCCCGTTTCGATGCGCCCCAGCAGGCCGTCGAAGGTGTCGGCCAGGCGCTTCAACTCGTCGTCGGGGCCCGTCAGGTTGATGCGCTGGGACAAATCGGAGGCCTGGATCTCCCGGGCCACCCGGGTGATCTCCCCCACCGGGCGCAGCACCCGCCCCGCCACCACCCAGCCCGTGCCCAGGCTGGCCGGGAACAGCACTGCCAGGGCGATAAGCGACATGGTGCGCAGCTTCTCCAGCGCCTGCTGGTTGGTCAGCAGCTCCAGTTGCTCCACCCCGCCCTCATCCAGGTAGATGGCGACGCCGCGGTCGCTGGTCACCCGGCGCACCTGCAGCTCCTGGCCCACCGGCTTACCCTCCAAGGTGCGCGACAGGGCGAAGTAGATGGAACCCACCACCAGCACCGCCAGGCCGAACACCACCAGGGTGTACAGCCCCGCCAAACGGAAGCGGATCGAGCGCGCCCAGCCGGGGATCACCTTCATGTTCACTCCACCAGGCGGTACCCGCTCCCCACAATGGTCTCGATGGCGTGAGGCAGGCCGGCGGCCTCCAGCTTGCGCCGCAGCTTGCTTACCGTCACCCGCACCGTGTTGGTGAACGGGTCGATGTTCTCGTCCCAGACGTGGTCCAGGAGGCGCTCGGCGGCCAGCACCTCCCCCGGGTGCAGCATGAAGTAGTGGAGCAGGGCGAACTCCCGGGTGGTGAGGTCGAGGTCCCGCTCGCCCACATACACCGTGCGGCGAGCAGCGTCCATGCGCATGCCCCCTACCTGGATGATGGCCCCGGTGTGGCGGGAGCGGCGCCGGCCTAGCGCCCGGAGGCGGGCGAGCAGCTCGGGCAGGGCAAAGGGCTTCACCAGGTAGTCGTCGGCGCCGTCGTCGAGGCCGGCTACCCGGTCCTCCAGGGAATCCCGGGCGGTGAGCATCAGGACTCGGGGCTGATCGGTGCCGTCGATCTGCCGGTGACCGGCGTGCAGGCGCCGGCAGACCTCCCGGCCGTCGACGTCGGGCAGGTTCAGGTCCAGGCAGACGATGTCGTAGGGGCTGATCTCCAGTTTCTCCATGGCGTCGCGTCCGGTGAAGGCCACATCTACCGCGTAGCCGTCGCGCCGGATGCCCTCGGCGAGGGCCTGAGCCAGGTCAACCTCGTCTTCGACTACCAGTACCCGCACGACCTTCCTCTCAACCCCGACGACCGTATCGTCACAAGCGTAAACCCCGCGTAACGATCTGGAGTGAGCGGGCCGGCGTCGCGACGCGGTGGGCCCGGGGGGCCCGCCGGCGGCGGGCCCCCCGGACTCGTCGGGCAGGCCTCTAGCTAGAGGTCCTTGCGGTACCACAGTTCGATGTTCCAGGTGTCGGCGGCGCTGGTGGGGTTGTGCTTGTACCCGCCGAACATGTCGGCCCAGGCCGCTCCGGGGTCCAGGCGCTGATACAGCGGGATGATCACCGCCTGGTCCGCCAGGATTAGCTCGGCCTCGACGATGTAGGCGGCCAGTTCGGCCTGATCCACCGTGGCGTTCATCAGGTCCCGCAGTTCGGCGAAGCGCGCCGTGTGCTCGTCGATCACCGACGAGGGGCCTTGGTTGAAGCCTTCCGGATCCTGCCCGGTCACCTCGGCGGTGCCCCAGCGGTAGTAGTTCTGGCCGTCGGGAGGCGGCAGCTCCGGGTCCATGACGTCGTGCCAGGAGACCAATCCGGCGAAGCCCGGGGTGCCGACCCAGGCCCACTCCCCCAGGTCCCAGTTCCCGAAGTCCTGGGTTTCCCCGAAGAAGAGGACCGAGTCCTCCAGCTGGGCCTCGTAGGAGATGCAGCCCTCCTCGAACATCTGCACGAACAGCTCCGAGAGGAGCACCCGGGCGTCGTTGTTCGAGGTCGTAGTGAACACCGTGTGGGGCCGGCCGTCGGGCCCGCAGTCCTGCTCGGCGCAGAGCTGCGCGATCAGCTCGCACGACCTCGCCGGGTTGTAGTCGTATTGGTCCCAGGCTGCCTGCGACAGGGAAGGGCTGAAGGCGTCCACGTAGGATGGCATCGGCTCCACCTGCCCGGCCAGGATCTCGTCGACGATCTTCTCCTTGTCGATGGCATGGGCCACCGCCCGGCGGAAGAGCAGGTGCTCGTTCATCGACTCCGGGTTGCGCGCCAGCCGGTTGTCCCCCAACTGGAAGTTGAGGTGCTCCCACAGTTGGCCGCTGAGCACCTCCACCGTGGCCCCTTCCGCCTCCAAGGGCTGCAGGTCCTCGATGGCGTCGAGGGAGGGCGGCGGGTTGATGGCGTGGACTTCCCGAGCCTTGAAGGCGTTGATCAACGAGGCGGTCTCCGGGATGAACCGGAAAACCACCGCGTCCAGGTAGGGCAGTTGCTGGCCGGTTTCGGGATCCGTCTTCCAGAAGCTCTCGTTACGCACCAGCTTGATGAACTCCCCCCTTTGCCACTGGTCGATCGTGAACGGGCCGCAAGACAACCAGCCGGTGCCGTTGTAGTCGGCCATGAAGTCGGTGCCCTCGATCTGGTGCTTGGGGAGGATCACCCCGAAGACCAGCTCGGCCTGCACCGTCGGCTGGGACAGAGTGAACTCGAACGTCTTGGGCCCCGCTACCACCGAGTCGGGGATGATGTCCTCGTAGATGGCCTTGTAGATCGGGTAGTCCGGGTTCAGGATCGTCTCGAGGGTGAAGGCGAAGTCATCCCCCGACACCGGGGTCCCGTCCTCCCAGACCGCTTCGTCGTGAATCTGGTACCGGACTGTCTCGGTGCCATCGGCGTTCACCACCAGGCCCCCGTTGGCTACCGTCGGCAGTTCGGTGACCAGGTCGGGGACCAACTCCAGGGTGTAGCCGTCGATGTCCTGCACTCCGCAGTTCCAGGCTTGGGCGATCTTCACCACGATGAAGTTGTCCCCGCCCGGAGCGAACTGGTTGAGGGTGGGCGGCTCCTGATCGTCGCCGATGATCACTTCTCCACCGTATGGCTTCAGTGCCACGGCGGTGGTGGTGGTCGTCGCCGCCGAAGTGCTGGTGCCGGCGGTGGTAGCGGTCGCCGGCGGCTGGGTAGTGGTGGCCGGCGCCGCCGTGGTGGTGGCCCCCTCATCGTCGCCGCAGGCGGCGAGGATTAGGGCTAGAGCCACCAGCACGACGAGCGCGGGCCCGCCGCGTCGTACTGCGGTCATGATTGCGCTTCCTCTCGATCACGGCCGAAGCCCCGGATCGAGCAAGCCCTCCTCGAGGGCCCCGGCGCGATGGAACGGCATGGGATGGGCGAAGCGTCCCCGGCGATGGTCCATGCCGAGGCATCGGCCCAGTACGGGCCCGGCAGCCCCCCGGCGTTGACTCCCGTCACGGCGGCCTCCTGAAAGGAGGGCCCGCCGGGCATCGGGACGATCGACACCCGGCGGGCAGCGCTTCTTCTCGCACCTGGTGAGGACCCCGGTCCGGCACGGGCCCTTGCCGGATCTCGGGGGTCGCCCCCGGCGTCTGGGCCGGGTATGCCGCCCCGGCCCAATGCAGAACGTACGACTTCACCGCTAAACCCCTCGTAAGGAGGCCCTTTACGTGGTGGTAAGGGCCGCGACACGCCCCGCGCCCGAGGCGCCACGAGGGCCGGCGCCGGTGAGTAGTCTCACCTCCGCATCGAAAGAGGGAGACACATGCCCAAGGCGGCTCCGGTCCCCGAGGACCTCAACCCCCACCACATCGCCCGCCATCAGTTCGAGGAGGCCATCCCGTATGTGGATGACCTCAAGGGGTGGAAGGGCGTCTCGCAATGGCTCTTCGAACCCGAAAGGGTCGTCAAGGTAACCCTGCCCGTGGTCATGGACGACGGGGAGGTGCGGGTCTTCCGCGGCTACCGGGTGCTGCACAACACGGCCCGCGGCCCCGGCAAGGGCGGCATCCGCTTCTACCCCACAGTCGACGAGGACGAGGTCAAGGCACTGGCATCGTGGATGACGTGGAAGTGCGCCGTGGTGGACATCCCCTTCGGGGGGGCCAAGGGCGGGGTGGAGTGCGACACCACCAAGCTGTCGACCGACGAGAAGCGGCGCATCACCCGTCGCTTCGTCACCTCGCTGGGCGACACCATCGGGCCCTACACCGACATCCCCGCCCCCGACATGTACACCGACCCCGACACCATGGCGTGGATCTACGACACCTACGCCATGTTGCACCCCAACGCCGAGAACCTCGGCGTGGTCACCGGCAAGCCGGTGGACCTGGGCGGCATCCCCGGGCGCGGCACCGCCACCGCCCAGGGCTCGGTCTTCGTCGCCGAGCACCTGCTGGCGCTGGGCGCAGTGCCGGGACTGTCCCAGATCGAGGACGCCGTCGTCTCGGTGCAGGGCTTCGGCAACGCCGGCCGTCACGCCGCCTTCATCCTGCGCGACATGGGCGCCAAGGTAGTGGCGGTCAGCGACTCCAAGGGAGGGGTCTTCAAGGCCAAGGGCCTCGACCTGGAGGCCGTGGAGGCCCACAAGAAGGAGACCGGCTCGGTGGTCGGCACTCCCGGCACCCGCCGTATCGGCGTGAAGGGCACCCTCGAGGTCGAGTGCGACATCCTGATCCCGGCAGCGCTGGAGAACCAGATCACCCTGGAGAACGCCGAGCGGGTCAGCACCAAGTTGGTGGTGGAGGCGGCCAACGGGCCTACCACGCCGGGGGCCGACCGCATCCTGGCCTCCAAGGGCATCGTCTTGGCCCCCGACATCCTGGCCAACGCGGGCGGGGTGGTCGTCTCGTACTTCGAGTGGGTCCAGAACCTGGAGCACGAGCAGTGGGAGGAGAGCGTCGTCCACGCCCGGCTGCGCACCAAGATGTACCGCGCCGCCGAGCAGGTGCTCACCACCTACCGCCGCATCACCGAGCGCTTCCCCGAATACCAGGCTCGCTGGCGGCAGTTCATGCCGGAGGCCAAGGCGATCACCCACAAGCCCGACATGCGCATCGCCGCCATGGCCACCGCGGTGGGCCGCTGCAAGGCGGCGCTGGACCGGCGCGGCGTCTGGCCGTAAGCCACCAGCTCTGCCTCCCCCGGCACCCTCGTGCCGGGGGAGGCGCGAGGGCCCGGAGGGCCCGAGCGGAGGGGGCATCCGTAGAAGTCACGCGGCCCCGGCATTCAGCCGGGGCCGCAACGCGTGCCGGCAGAGGCCGGGGAACGGACGGCCCGGGCCTTAGGTCCCGTGCCCCCGACCGGCCCCGCGAGGCTTTGTCCCCTTGAGGCTTCCGCCTCTGCCGCCGCATGATGACCCTGGCGTATTGCGCCTCGGAAAGGGGTCTTCATGTCCGACGCGGCAGCGGTCCCCGAGGACCTGAACCCGCATCACATCGCTCGCGCTCAGTTCGACCGCGCCATCCCCTACGTGGACAACGTCGATGGCTGGGAAGGCATCGCCGAGTGGCTCTTCGAACCCGAGCGCGTAGTGAAGCTCAGCCTCCCGGTCGTCATGGACGACGGCCGGGTACGGGTTTTCCACGGCTATCGGGTGCTGCACAACACGGCCCGGGGCCCCGGCAAGGGAGGCATCCGCTTCTACCCCACAGTCGACGAGGACGAGGTGAAGGCCCTGGCCACCTGGATGACCTGGAAGTGCGCCGTAGCCAGCATTCCCTTCGGCGGCGCCAAAGGCGGGGTGCAGTGCGACCCCACCAAGATGTCGGTGGGCGAGAAGCGCCGAGTCACCCGCCGCTTCATCGCCTCCCTGGGCAACGACATCGGCCCCCATACCGATATCCCCGCACCCGACATGTACACCGACGCCGAGACGATGGCCTGGGTGTACGACACCTACCAGATGATGCACCCCCACGCCGCCAACCTCGGCGTGGTCACCGGCAAGCCCCTCGACCTGGGCGGCATCCCGGGGCGGGGCACCGCCACCGCCCAGGGGCTGGCCTACGTTCTCGAGCGCCTGCTGTCCCTGAGTGAGGTGCCCGGGCTGGCCTCGGTCGCCGGCAGCCGGGTGGCCGTGCAGGGCTTCGGCAACGCCGGCCGTCACGCCGCCTTCATCCTGCGCGGCCTGGGAGCCAGGGTGGTGGCGGTCGGCGATGTAGGAGGCGGCGCCGCCCGGGAAGACGGGCTCGACCTGGAAGCAGTGGAGGCTCATCTCAAGGCGACCGGTTCGGTGGTGGGCACCCCGGGCACCCTTTGCCTCGACGCCCGGGGGCCGCTCGAGGTGGAGTGCGACATCCTGGTGCCGGCGGCCCTCGAGAACCAGATCACCCTGGAGAACGCCGAACGGGTGAAGGCCCGCCTGGTGATCGAGGCGGCCAACGGGCCCACCACGCCGGGCGCCGATCGCATCCTATGCGAGCGAGGCATCGTGGTGGCCCCCGACATCCTGGCCAACGCCGGCGGCGTAGTCGTCTCCTACTTCGAGTGGGTGCAGAACCTCGACAACGAGCAGTGGGACGAGCACGTCGTACAGGAGCGGCTGCGGGTCAAGATGCAGCGGGCCACCGACGGCGTGGTGAAGACTTACCACCACCTGCGGGAGCACTACGACGAGTACCGCGAGCGCTGGCGCCAGGCGGCTCCGGGAGACCCCGACCCGGTCTTCCCCGACCTGCGGATTGCCGCTACTGCGACCGCGGTGGGCCGTTGCTGGACGGCGGTAGACCAGCGGGGGGTGTGGCCGTAGGGGCTCAGGCCCCTGGGACGGGGAGGGTGGCCTCCTGGGGCACCTCCCGCTGGACGGCGGTGATCTGCAGCAAACCGAGTTCGTCTAGGCCCACCGAGGTGTTGTCGCACCCGCCGTCGGCCCGGCTCTGGTAGTTGACGCGGACGTGGCGGGGATGCAGCTCCTGGCCCGAAGCGGCTACCGCCCGCAGGTCGCTCCAGCGCACCACCACCGTGGGGTGCTCGCAGCGGGCGAACACCTCGGACCACACCAGGGGCGAGTGCAGATACTCCCCCCGGGTGTACAGGTCTCGAACCACTTGCACCCCTCCCCCGTCGAGGTCCTCCACCGTGCCCCGCCAGGCGCGCAGGCCCTCCGGCGCCTCGGGCGCCGCTTCTACCGCCAGCCGATAGCGATGCCCCAACTGCCAGGGAAACTCGCGGGTGTTGGGCTCACGGCGGGGCCCCTTGAGCTCCGAAGTGCTCCCTTCGAGCATCCGGGTGCCCCGTTCCGCCGGCCCGTATCCGCCGAAGTTGACCGCCGTGCTCCCCGGATAGCGGGGGTGCCACTGCAGCCCGAGGTGGGCCCCACCCTGCAGCCGCGGGCCGGCAGCGAAGGAGACCTGCAGCGCCCAGAAGTAGAGGCGGGGCACGGCGGGGGGCACCACCACTTCCAGCGTTGCCTCCACCCGCCGCAGCGGCTCGGGAGGGATCTCCCAGACGAGATGGAAGGACGAAGCGCCGTTGGCCGAGCGGGGCTCCCCCGACACCCGCTGGCGGGCGGCCCAGGCGGCGGCGGCGCGGTTGAAACTGCGGCGGATCATGGATACGGCTCCCAGACCGGCGGGTCGTAGTTATCGATGAGGTACTCATCGCAGGACCAGTGAACCCAGGCCGGGCGCTCTATGTCCGGGTCGTCGGAGTAGATCTCGATCGACCCGGCCACCAACCACGCTGCCACCCGCGCGTTGGCCAGAGGGTCGAACACGCTGGCCTCGGGATAGCCCGCGTCCACCGCCCGCTCTGCCCAGTAGGTTGAGCGGTGCTGGAACAGGCCGTCGGCGGTGGCACCCCCGAAAGGGTTCATCTCGAAGATGTCGCCGAGGCTCTCACAGGAAGCGATCTGCTTGGCGTGTTCCACCTCGCGCATCAGAGCATCGGCAAGGGGGACATTGTCTTCGGCGATCAACAGCACCGCCCGCTCCTCAAAGGCTAGGACGATCTCATCCCACCACTCCTGCGAGGTAGCCTTGACTGAAGGCAGACCGTGCTCGCCGCGGTACTCCTCGCACCCGGGCAATGACGCCATGGGGCGGTTTTCGTCGGTGTTGCAGGCGTCGATTGCCGGCCCGCCGTTGAAGACATCTCCGGGATCGGCCTCCGGGTCGCCCTCCGGGCGGCCGCTGGGGACCAGGCGGCAATGGACCGCCCCGGCCAGATCGCCGCACTCCCCTCCCCACAACTCGTCGAAACCGCCCCGGCCCTGCAGGTTGTCGACCCCGGGCCCGCCCTGGAGCAGGTCGTCGCCCGCCCCGCCGATGAGAGTGTCGTCCCCATCGTCGCCCCAAAGGAAGTCCCTGCCACCGTCACCGAAGAGGCGGTCGTCCTCGCTGCCCCCCTGCAACTCGTCGTCCCCGTCACCGCCGAACAGGCGGTCGATCCCCTCCTCACCGAAGAGCAGATCGTCACCGCCCTCCCCGTACAGGAAGTCCGGATCCGGGCCGGCATACAGGACATCGTTCCCTTCCCCCCCATAGAGCCGATCCCGGGCGTCGCCCCCGTAGAGGACGTCCCGGCCTACCCCCCCGTCCAGCCGGTCCTGTCCGATATGGCCGTCGATCTGATCGCTCCCCGCGTCGCCGTGGAGGGAATCCCTCCCCCGCTGGCCGAACAGCAGATCGTCGCCGTCCCCGCCGTGCACCTCGTCGTTCCCCCGCCCGGCGAAGACCACGTCGTCTCCCCCACCGGCGCAGATGAGGTCATCGCCCCCGAGCCCCCTGATGACGTCCGGACCCGACGTGCCGACGATGACGTCGTCGCCGTTGGTCCCAGTGAGCCCGGGGACGGTCGCCGGGACCCCGCGACACTCGGGAGGCTCGTCGCCCATTGCCGTGGCCGGCAGCGCCAGTACGACGACCAGCGCGGCGAAAAGGCCGACGGTGCGAAGCGGGCCCCGGGGCACGGGGGTCATGAGCCTCCTGTGGGTGGGGCGGGTGCCGATCAGTATGCCACCTGCGGCGCACTCGGCCGAGCCGTGCGGTAGCGTGGCCCCCCGTGAACGAGTGCACGTTCTGTGAGATCGTCGCCGGCCGGCATCCTGCCGACGTGGTGCTGGACGAGCCCGAGGCGGTCGCCTTCCTCGACCGGCACCCGGTGTTCCCCGGGCACGTCCTGCTGGTGCCCCGCCGCCACGTGGAATCGCTCGACGACCTGCCTCCCGAGTTGGTGACCCCCCTCTTCGACGCCGCCCGCCGCCTCAGCCGAGCGGTGCGGGTGGCGGTCGAGGCGGACGGCTCCTTCGTGGCGGTGAACAACCACATCAGCCAGAGCGTGCCCCACCTGCACGTGCATGTCCTCCCCCGCCGCCGGCGCGATGGCCTGCGCGGCTTCTTCTGGCCGCGCCTGGGTTACGAAGACGAGGTGCACCGCCTGCACACCGCCCAGGCGATTAGGGCCGCTCTCGCCGCCGGCCGCTGAAGCCCGGCCCCTGACTAGTCACCGCGTCATTCTGGAATGACGCTCAATTCACCACTCTTGGCATTGTGACGACCACTACGCGTGGCATATCCTTCTTCCTGCTGCAACTCCAGGACCCATAGCCCGGTCTGCACCCGAGGAGGGGAGTAGCCATGCGAGGTCGTCACTTCCAGAGAATCCTCCGGCGGCGCCGGTGGATCATTCTCTCCGTCGCCGTCATGCTCGTGGCCGGCTTGCTCTTTGCCATTCCCGGGCTGGCCTCGGCCCGCGGGGAGAAGCGGATCGAGTACAACTTCCTGTTCGAGCACACCGACGGCACGACCACGCGGGTGACAGGCACCGGCACGCAGAACGACACCTTCATCCCGGATGCCGGCGGCACCTCGGCCACCGACCCTTCCGGCATGATCGTGCACATCTCCTGCTCGGACCCCTTCACCGACGGCTGGGGTGTCAAGCAGGGCCCCGACCCCATAGCCGACTCCGAGTGGCGCATCTTCTGGTACTACATCGTGCACTACGAGGGCACCCAGGTGAAGAAGACCTGCGGCACCCCCGAACCGCCCGCGCCTCCGCCCAATCCGGCCATCGACATCGAGAAGGCCACCAACGGTGAAGATGCCGATCTGCCCACCGGGCCGCAGGTGCGGGTGGGATCCACCGTCACCTGGACCTACGTGGTCACCAACACCGGCAACACCGCGCTGACCGACGTGGTGGTGGCGGACGACAAGGAAGGCTCCATCACCTGTCCCCAGGACCGCCTGGCCGTCGGCGAATCTATGACCTGCACCGAGCAGGGCATCGCGCAGGTCGGCCAGTACGCCAACGTGGCGGAGGTCATCGCCGTAGGGCCGGCGGCCGCGCCCGCCACCCCCATAGAGAAGGGGTCGGTCTACACCTTCCTCTTCGAGCACACCGACGGGACGACCACGCTGGTGACCGGCACCGCCACGCAGAACGACACCTTCATCCCGGATGCCGGCGGCACCTCGGCCACCGACCCCTCGGGCATGATCGTCCACGTCTCCTGCTCGGATCCCTTCACCGACGGGTGGGGGGTGAAGCAGGGCCCCGACCCAGTAGTCGACTCCGAGTGGCGCGTCCTCTCCTACTACATCGTCAAGTACGACAAGGGGGAGATCAAGAAGACCTGCGGCACCCCGATTCCCAACACCCGAACGGTGCGGGACTCGGATCCGAGCCACTACTTGGGTGTTGCCGGTGATCCCGGCATCGACATCGAGAAGGCCACCAACGGCCTGGATGCCGACCTGCCCGGTACTGGGCCCAACCTGCGGGTGGGCGATCCGGTGACCTGGACCTACGTGGTGCGCAACACCGGTGCCGTGGACTTGTACGACGTCGCCGTCAACGACGATAGGGAAGGGTTCGTCGGCACCATCGACTTCCTTCCCGTGGGCGGAAGCCGGACCTTCACCAAGACCGGATACGCCCTGGCCGGCCTGCCGGGCGGTGAGTACGAGAACTGGGGCTGCGTCGTGGGGTACACGCAGGACGGAGTGGAAGTCGAGGACTGCGACCCCAGCCACTACGACCCGCCCGGCGATTACCCGGAACCGCCGACGCCGGCCGGGGTGGATCTGGAAAAGGCCACGAACGGGCAGGACGCCGACCAGGGAACCGGGCCTCGAATCGCCATCGGGGCCACCGTCACCTGGACCTACGTC
>JAFGCH010000047.1 GCA_016932695.1 Acidimicrobiia bacterium
ATCCGCGACATCACCCCCATCCCCCACAACGGAGTGCGTCCCAAGAAGCGGCGGGGAAGGGGCTGAGCCATGGCGCGCTACACCGATTCCGTCTGCAAGCTGTGCCGCCGCGAGAAGACCAAGCTCTTCTTGAAGGGGGCCCGCTGCGAGTCCTCCAAGTGTGCCATCGAGAAGAAGCCCTACCCTCCCGGTGACCATGGTCGCGGCCGGGTGCGCGACACCCAGTACCTGGTGCAGTTGCGCGAGAAGCAGAAGGCCCGCCGCATCTACGGAGTGCTCGAGAAGCAGTTCCGCGGGTACTACCTCGAGGCCGCCCGTCAGAAGGGCATCACCGGCGAGAACCTCCTGCGCATCCTCGAGAGCCGCCTCGACAACGTGGTTTACCGCGCTTGCTTCGCCGAGTCGCGTTCCCAGGCCCGCCAACTCGTCTCCCACGGCCACTTCCGGGTGAACGGGCGCCGGGCCAACATCGCCTCTTACCGGCTGCGGCCCGGCGACGAGATCACCATGCGTGACGCGAGCCAGAACCTGCTGGTCGTACAGCACGCTCTCGACACCGCCGGCGGCCGCTCGAAGCCGGAGTGGCTCGAGATCGACGGCCCGGGCCGGCGGATCGTGGTCCACGCTCTGCCCAATCGGGCGCAGATCGACACGCAGGTGCAAGAACAGCTCATCGTCGAGTTGTACTCGAAGTAGGGGGCTTAGTCGTGCTCATCGTCCAGCGTCCCCAGATCGAGGAGTCCCCGGTATCGGAGACCCGCTCCCGGTTCATCGTCGAACCGCTCGAGCCGGGTTTCGGCTACACCCTGGGCAACACCCTCCGGCGCACACTGCTCTCCCGTATCCCGGGGGCGGCTATCACCACCGTGCGCATCGAAGGCGTGCAACACGAGTTCTCCACCGTGGAGGGCGTCGTCGAGGACGTCGTCGACCTGCTGCTGAACCTCAAGCAGGTGGTGCTGCGCATCGAGGCCCCGGAGGCCCAGCAGACCCTGTACCTGTCTGCCAAGGGCAAGGGCGAGGTCACCGCCGCGGGCATCAAGTGCCCTGCCGGGGTCGAGGTCGTCAACGGCGACCTCCACCTCGCCACCCTCTCGGCTTCGGGTCGCCTCGAGATCGAGATGACCGCCGAGCGCGGTGTGGGCTACCGCTCGGCCGAGCGCAACAGCCGCGCCGACGCCATCGGCATCATCCCCATCGACTCCATCTTCTCGCCGGTGCGGCGGGTGGCCTACACGGTGGAGAGCACGCAGGTGGGCATCATGACCAACTTCGACCGGCTGGTCCTCGACGTGCAGACCAACGGCGCGGTGACCCCGCGCGAAGCGGTGTCCTCGGCCGGCAAGACCCTGGGGGAGCTGATCGGGCTGTTCGCCGGGGTCGGCGAGGGGATCGGCCTCGAACTGGGCGACGTGATCGCCGCCGAGACCTCCTCCCCCGACCTGGAGCTCCCCATCGAGGCCCTGGATCTATCGGAACGGCCCCGCAATTGCCTGCGGCGAGCGCAGATCCAGACCGTGGGCGAGCTCGTGACCCGGACCGAAGAGGATTTGCTGAACATCACCAACTTCGGGCAGAAGAGCCTGGAAGAGGTGGTGGCCAAGCTCGACGAGCTGGGGCTCTCCCTGCGCTCGGCGCGCGACGAGGAGGTGCGTGGCTGATGCCCCAGCCCAAGAAGGGACCGCGCCTGGGGGGCAGCCCCACTCACCACAACCTCATCCTGCGCAATCTGGCCCAGGAGCTCTTCTGGGAGGGGCGCATCACCACCACGGTCACCCGGGCCAAGCTGGTCCGTCCCCTGGCGGAGCGGCTCATCACCAAGGCCCGCATCGGCTCCATCCACGCCCGGCGCCAGGTGCTGGCCGAGATCGAGAACCGCGAGGTGGTAACCAAGCTCTTCGACGAGGTGGCCCCCCGCTATGTCGGCCGGCCCGGCGGGTACACCCGCATCGTCCGCCTCGGCCCCCGTCGCGGCGACGGCGCCGAGATGGCGGTCATCGAGCTGATCTGAGAGGCGATGTAGGCCGCCGCGTGCGGCCGACTAGGGTCGGCCCGCAATGAGGCGACCCTCTCTTCCCGGGTGGCGCGCTCTGCTCCGCCCGGGCAGCACAGCCACCTTCCTGGCGCTCTCCGTTGTGGTCGGAGTGGTAGTGGGTTTGGCCGCCGCCGCCCTCATCGGGGCCTTGGATGGCGTGGTCCATCTGGCTCGCTGGGTGGGCGAGCAGACCGGGCTCCCCAAACTGGTGGCGCTGCTGGCGGTGCCCCTGGGGTTGCTCGTCGCGTGGCTGCTGTCGCGGCGGTTCCCGGAGGTGGCCGCCGACGGGGTGCCGGAAGCGGCGGCGGCGGTGGCCATTCGCTCCGGCTACCTCCCCACCCGCGGGGCGCCGCTGAAGCTGGTCGCCACCGCCCTGACCGTGGGCCTCGGCGGCTCGGTGGGGCGGGAGGGCCCCATCGTGCAGATCGGGGCCACCATCGGGTCGTCTATCGCCCGCCACACCGGTCTGGGGGAGGATAGGGTGCGCAGCCTGGTGGCGGCGGGGGCCGGGGCGGCCATCGGCGCCTCCTTCAACGCCCCAATCGCCGGGATGTTCTTCGCCATCGAAGTGATCCTGGGCAACTTCGCCATTCGGCACCTGAACGCGGTGGTGGTGGCCTCGGTGGCCGCTGCAGTCACCACGCGCAGCATCGTCGGCGAAGAGCTGATCCTGCGAGCCCCGGGGAGCCTGGGCCTGGGCGATGCTCGGGAGCTGCTGCTGTACGCCCTGGTGAGCCTGGCGGCGGTGGCGGTGGCCTGGGCCTTTCTTCGGATCCTCTCGGGGGTCCACGCTCTGCGCCACCGGGGGCCGGGATGGCTACGCCCCGTCCTGCTGGGGCTGGCAGTCGGCGGGATCGGCTGGCTGGAACCCGACATCCTGGGGACCGGACAGGAGGTGGTGCGCGGCTTCATCTCCGCCCTAGACACGGGTGACGTGATCTGGTGGTCGGCTCTGGCCCTGGTGGGCTACAAGGTGGTGGCGACTTCCCTCACGCTGGGGGTGGGAGGCTTCGGCGGGGTCTTCATGCCCAGCCTCTTCATCGGGGCGGCACTCGGCGCCGGCTTCGCCGCGCTGGTCGCCCCGGTCTGGGGCTTCTCCGACCTCCGGCCGGGGGCCTTCGCCATCGTCGGCATGGCCGCCACCTTCTCCGCGGTGGCCCGGGCCCCGCTTACCTCGATCCTCATCGTCTTCGAGATCACCGGTGACTACAACCTGGTGCTGCCGCTGATGCTGGCGGCCTCGCTGGCCACCTTTGTAGGCGACCGCGTGCACCGCGACAGCGTGTACGCCATGGCCCTGGCCCGGAGGGGTATCCGGCTGCGGCCCCGCGGGGAGATCGACCTCCTCGACACGGTGCGGGTCGGCGAGGTGGCCTCGCCGGTGGATCTCGTGGTGGCGCCGGAGGCGAGCACCGCCGAAGTGCAGGGCCTGCTGGACCGATATCGGCATCGCAGCCTACCCGTGGTCGAACGGGGGCGCCTGGTGGGGGTGATCACGGTCACCGACATCGTCCGCACCGGAGGGCCCTCCGACCAGGTGTCTGCCGGGGAAGCGATGACTCCCCGCCCGGCGACCGTCACCCCGTCGAGCCCCGTGTCGGAGGCGCTGGAGCGCATGGCCGCGCTGGGGGTGGGAGGGCTGCCGGTGGTTGCCGACGACGACCCGCGGCGGCTGGTGGGCCTATTCCGGCGGGAGGAAGCGGTCACCGCCTACCACCGCGCCCTGGGGAGCGAGGTGCACCATGAGATGCGCCGCGAGCGGCTGCGGGCCCGCACCCAGCGGGACACCTCCTTCCACGATCTCGAGGTCCCGCCGGGCTCCTTGGCCGACGGCCGGGCAGTGCGCGATCTCCCCTTGCCGGCGGAATGCACCATCGTCTCGGTGCGGCGAGGAACGGGGCTGCTGGTGCCGCAGGGCGCCACCGTGCTGCGCGCCGGGGATGTGGTCACCGTCTTCGCTGCCCAAGAGGCCTACCGCCAGCTAGCCGAGCGGCTGCGCCTCGACGACTGGACGGCCGAGACGCCGCGCGTGGCGGCAGAGCCCGCCGCCCGGTTCTACGACGTGGAGATCCCCGCGGCCTCGGTGGCCGACGGTCGGGCCATCCGGGAGATCCCGATCCCGGGGGGTTGCACCGTCGTGTCGGTGTGCCGGGCGGGGGAGATGCTGGTGCCCTCGGGCGAGACCCGGCTGCTGGCAGGGGACATGGTGACCGTCTTCGCCCATCCGGCGGCGCGGGAGAGGTTCGTGGAGCGCTTGCGGACCGATCGGCCGGGCCCCGGGCCGCTCTAGCCGCAGTCCACCGGAGAGGCGTCGCTGAGGTAGCCGGCGGGGAACTCCTCGGACTCCAGGAGCAGCTCTCCGGGGTAGACGGCCGGATCGAGGGTGTCGGTCCGCCGCCAAGGGATGCGGACCAGAGCGCGGAACCCGGTCGGCGGGCCGTCGGCCACCACCTCCCGAGGCAGGTACACCGCCACCGCTTCCACCAGCACGCCTGCCTGCTGAGCCTGGGCCCACTGGTCCTCCCAGTGGTTCCAGTACGACTGGGAGATGTGAAGGCCCGTGATGGGCGGCGCCAGGGAGCCGTCGGCGGACATCCGGCGGTCTCGGATGCCCTCGGCGTCCACGTAGGCGAAGCGGGAGGGGTAGGTGGGCACGGGCTCTCCCGGGGGGCCCATGCTGATGTCCAGCACGCAGGCGACGTCGGCGCGCCATAGGGCGATGGCCACGCCGGGGAGGCCGGCCACCGCCTCCAGGGCTTCCGCAGTGGGCACCGGCACGGGCAGCACGAGGCCGTAGAGGGCACACCCCTCCACGTCGTAGTACTCGCAGGACGCCGCTTCCGCCGCCGTGGTCCCGGTGGTTCCGGGGACCGCGCCGGTCGAGAAGACGGAGTCGTCACCGCAGGCGGGGGCCAGCAGGGCAAGAGCGGCGAGTAGGGCAAGAGCGGCGAGTAGCCCGGCAACCGGCTTCATGGGTCGTCCCGGGGAGGAGTGTACGAGCCCGGCGGAGTGCGCGCCCCGGGTGGGTCGGCCCCGGGTGGGTCGGCCCCGGGTGGGTCGGCCCCGGGTGGATCGCCTTGGGACGGGGTGGCGCGCTGCTCCCGCTATCTTGCGGGGCCCCGTCCAGGAGCCTCACCTTGCGCCCCGTCCGACTCGCCATGCATCTGCACCCCCAGCACGCCGACTACGCCGCCCTGCGGCAGGCGGCAGTGACCGCCGAGGAGATCGGGGTGGACATCGTCTACAACTGGGACCACTTCTATCCGCTTTACGGCGAGCCCGACGGGGAGCACTTTGAGTGCTGGACCATGCTGGCCTCGCTGGCCGAGGTCACGGAGCGAGTGGAGATCGGGCCGCTGGTCACCTGCAACTCCTATCGCAACCCCCACCTGCTGGCCGACATGGCGCGCACCGTGGACCACATCTCCGGCGGGCGCCTGATCCTGGGCATGGGCAGCGGCTGGTTCCGGCGCGACTACGACGAGTTCGGCTATGAGTTCGGCACCGCTGCCGGTCGCCTGCGCCACCTGGCCGCCAACCTGCCGGTCATAGAGGAGCGCCTGGCCAAGGGGAACCCGCCGCCGACGCGCCGCATCCCCATCCTCATCGGAGGGGGTGGGGAGAAGGTGACGCTGCGCCTCACCGCAGAACACGCCGCTATCTGGCACGGGTTCGGCAAGCCCGAGGAACTGGCCCACAAGAACCGGGTGCTCGACGACTGGTGTGCCCGCCTGGGACGGGACTCGGGGGAGATCGAGCGATCTGGGGGAGTGCCCTCTGCGCGCTTCGGCGACCCGTCCTACGGGGAGGACCTGCTGGCCGCCGGCATCACCCAGTTCACTTTCGGCATGGGTGGGCCCCGCTTTGACCTGGGTTACTTGGCCGACTGGGTGGCCTGGCGCGACGAGCGCAACGCCGGTTGACAGGCCTCTCCCGCCCGGCCGCCGTCGCGCCTTTGCCCTTCCCCTCACCCCCTCCCGGCGAAGCCCCGAAAAGGAACTCCCTTGCTCGCCGCAGGCCCGAGCGGTGACGGCGAAACGCAACGAGGTCTCAGTCGCGCTCTTGCCCTCACCCCAACCCCCTCCCGCCCGAAACCGGCGGGAGAGGGAGCGAACCCCCGCCCTCCCCCGGCAAGCCGGTCATGCGGAGGCCCTCACTCCCGTATCCTTGCCGGGATGCTCCGCGTGATCCTCCGGGGGCTGGTGCTGCGGCGCGACGCCTACCTGCGCATGGTGCTGGCGCGGGAGGGAGTGGCAGACGCCGCGCTGGTGGTGGCGGTGGTGTACCTGCTCCTCGCCGTGCCGGGCCTGCTGGGCGCGGCGAGTCTGCTCGGGGCGGTGCGTTTCGTGGTTTCGGGGGTGTTCGGATGGGTGGTTCTCTCCGGCCTCACCTACCTGGCCGGGCGCCACGTCCTCGAAGGTGACGGCACTTTCCCGAGCGTGATGGCCGCTGCCGGCCTGGCCTTCCCGCCCCTGCTCCTCTCGTTGGCGATGCGCCCCTTCCTGCCTCCCCTGGCGGCCCTGGCCCTGGCCTCGGCCTGGCTGCTGGCCTGCCTGTGGCAGGCGGCCCGGGTGTCCCTCGACCTCTCGCCCGGCAAGGCGGCGGCGGCCGCCGCCGGCGGCTACGGGGGCTGGCTGGTACTGGCGGCCCTGGCGGTGATCTGATGCCGACCTATCGCATCGACCTGGCGTACGACGGGTCGGGTTTCCGCGGCTGGGCGGCCAACGCCGGGGTACGGACCGTCCAGGGTCGCGTGGAGGAGGCGCTGGCCGTCGTGCTGCGCCATCCCGTCGAGACCGTCGTAGCCGGCCGAACCGACGCCGGGGTCCACGCTCACGGCCAGGTCGCCTCGTTCGTCACCGCCGAGCCGCTCGACCCGGAGCGCCTGCAGCGCTCCCTGAACCGCTTGCTGGCCCCCGAGGTGGTGGCCCGGGCGGTGGCCGAGGCCCCCGAGGGTTTCGATGCCCGACGGACGGCGCGCGCGCGCACCTACCGCTATTGCCTCGACGACGGCCCTGTGCCCGACCCGACGCGCCGCTGGACCGTGTGGCACTGCGGTTTCCCTGTGGACGAAGGGGCGATGAACCGGGCGGCGGCGGCTTTCGTGGGCGAGCACGACTTCGCTTCGCTATGCCGGGCGGTGGAGGGAGCCGCGACGGTGCGCCGCGTTCTGGCTGCCTCCTGGCGGAGAGAGCCCGGAGGCCTGGTGGTGCTCGAGGTGAGGGCGACGGCCTTCTGCCATCAGATGGTGCGCTCGATGGTGGCCCTCTGCGTCGAGGCGGGACGGGGCCGCCTCGATCCCGCCGCGGTGCCCGGCATCCTCGAGAGCCGGGATCGCGGCGCCGCCCGAGGGGTGGCGCCGCCCCACGGCCTGACTCTGTGGGAGGTGGAGTACCCGTGAGCGAGGGCGGTTTCTCCCTGGTCGGGGAGTGGGAGGTGGAAGCGACCGTTCCCGGCGGGGGGAGCTACAGCGGTCTCGTGACGGCCCGGCCCGTCGGCGCGGCCGTCGAGCTGGAGTGGGACATCACCGCCGGCCGCTACGTCGGCCTGGGGCTGGGGGCGGCGGGAGTCTGGTTCGTGGCCTGCGGCGAGGACTGGGAGGGCCTAGGCCTGGCACTGGTGAGGGTGGACGGCTCTGTGCGATGGTGCCCGGCCCGGCAGCGGGGCGAGGTGGCTGCCACGATCTTGGAGCCTTCCGGGGCGCGCCACTGGAAGGCGGGTCCGGGTACGGCGCCCGACTTCCCCTTCGCCTCCATCGCCCTCAACGGCGCCCGGTACCTTTGCGAGGCGGAGCTGCAGGGCGGCCCGGTCGCTCGCGGCTTGGCACTGCCGTTCCCGGGAGGGCACGCCCTGGCCTGGCACCCGCGCTTCGACCAGACGGTGATACTGCGCTACGCCCCGGGCCGCGAGCCGGGCACCCTCGAGGCGGTGTGGGGCCTGGGTGGGAACAAGCAGCTGGCCGCGGAGACGTTGCGTCCGCTGCTCTAACCGGGCCTGCTTTGGAATTGCGGAGGCCCGGGGGGTTCGATACCATGCCCGCTCGCCCCCGCGTGGGGCGTTTTCCCGTGCCTGCAGCACGGTTCGCCACGCAGAGGAAGTCCATGAGAAGGCAGAAGACGTTCACGCCACGCCCCTCCGACGTCGAGCGCCACTGGTGGGTGGTCGATGCCGACGGCCTCCCCCTCGGCCGCCTTGCCAGCGAGGTCGCCTCGGTGCTGCGCGGCAAGAACAAGCCGACTTTCGCTCCCCACTTCGACATGGGGGACTTCGTCATCGTGGTGAATGCCGCCAAAGTGCAGATCACCGGCGACAAGGCCACTCAGAAGCGTTACTACCGTCACTCCGGCTACCCGGGCGGGTTGCGCTCCAGCACCTTCGAGGAGATGCGCGCCAAGTTCCCCGAGCGGGTCGTAGAGCAAGCGGTGCGGGGCATGCTGCCGCGCAACCGCCTCGGCCGGCAGATGTATCGCAAGTTGAGGGTCTACCGCGGGCCGGAGCATCCCCACTTCGCCCAGTCGCCCCGGCCGCTCGTCTTCGACGTACGAAAGGTCTCCTGATGCCCGAGCCTCTCACCCAGACCGTCGGCCGCCGCAAGACGTCGGTGGTGCGGGTGCGCCTCTACGAGGGCACCGGGACCTTCTCGCTGAACGACCGTCCCCTCGAGGATTACTTCCCGAGCATGGCGCAGCGCCTGCGCATCCTGGAGCCGATCCGTGTCATCGGGATGGACGGGCGCTACGACGTCCACGCCACTCTCGAGGGCGGGGGACTCAACGGCCAGACCGACGCCCTGCGCCTGGGCATCGCTCGGGCCCTTTGCGAGATCAACCCCGAGGTGCGCCGCACGCTGAAGAAGGCGGGCATGCTCTCTCGCGATGCTCGGGCCGTCGAGCGCAAGAAGTACGGCCTGCGCAAGGCCCGCCGGGCGCCGCAGTACACGAAGCGCTAAATGCCCCCCGGGGCGGGGACCGAAGTTAGGGCGATGAGCGACTCGCCTCTTTTCGGCACCGACGGCGTGCGCGGCCGGGCCAACGTCGAACTGACTCCCGAACTGGCTCTGGGGCTGGCGCGCGCCGCCGGAGACGGCCGCCCCGGCACGGTGCTGGTGGGCCGCGACACCCGCCGCTCCGGGCAGATGCTGGCGGCGGCGGTCCATGCCGGGTTCCACGCCGCGGGCAGCGACACGGTGGACCTGGGTATCGTCCCGGTCGGCGCCGTCGCCCATCTCACCGCTGCCACCCGAGCCACCTACGGCGTCATGGTGAGCGCCAGCCACAACCCCGCCGAGGATAACGGCATCAAGTTCTTCGCCTCCGATGGGGCCAAGCTGAGCGCCGAGCGCGAGGGCGCGGTGGAAGCCCGCTACCGCCACGGCCCTCCCTGGGTGGAGGTGTCCGGGGACGACGTCGGCATCCAGACCGGGATGCCGGAGGCCCTGGACCGCTACCTGGACTACCTCGTCGGGCGTTCCCGCTACACGCTCCACGGCATCGCGTTGGCGCTCGACTGTGCCAACGGAGCCGCCTTTCGCGCCGCCCCGGCCCTGTTCGCCCGCCTGGGCGCCGAGGTGGAGTCCTTCGCCGTGGAACCGGCGGGCACCAACATCAACGACGGCTGCGGCGCGACCCAGCCGGCTTTCATCGCGGAGAGAGCCGAGGGCCGCGTGGGCCTGGCTTTCGACGGCGACGCCGACCGCTGCATCGCCGTCGACGAGGACGGGGTGCCGGCCAACGGTGACGTGATCATGGCGATCCTGGCCAACCACCTGCACCAGCAGAGGGCCCTGCCCGGCGACCTGGTGGTGGCTACGGTGATGTCCAACCTGGGCTTCCGCCTGGCACTGCGCGGCCTGGGCCTGCGGGTGGCGGAGACCCCGGTAGGGGATCGCTTCGTCCTCGAGGAGATGCGCCGTCGTGGCGCCGGCCTGGGCGGGGAGCAGAGCGGCCACGTCATCTTCGGGGGCGAGCCCACCGGCGACGGCCTGCTCACCGGGATGCGTCTGCTGGAGGTCATGGCCGCCACCGGGGCGCCGCTCAAGGAACTGCGCCGGGTGATGACCGAGTTCCCTCAGGTGCTGCGCAACGTGCGGGTGCGGGTCAAGGAGCGCCTTCCGGAGGCTTCCCCTCTGTGGGCGGCGGTGGCCGCCATGGAGAAGCGCCTCGGGGACCGGGGCCGGGTGCTGGTGCGGGCCTCGGGCACCGAGCCGCTGGTGCGGGTTATGGTGGAGGCCCCGACCTCGGCGGAGGCGGCGGGCATCGCCGACGGATTGGTGACCATCGTGCGCCGGGAGTTGGGTGGCGGAACCGCGGCGGACGGCTAGCGTTCGGGGAGCCGACCCTTCCGGGGCCGGCAGCAACCGAGCGAACAACCTAAGACGGAGACCGCAGGACGAGTCCTGCAGCGCCTGCCCTCGGCGGGGGATTCCCCCGGCGAGGTGACGAGGAAGAGGGAGCATCGAGCAGTCGGCGGGTGCCCTCTCGGCCGCTCACGGTCGTGACGTTGCGGGTCAGAGCC
>JAFGCH010000048.1 GCA_016932695.1 Acidimicrobiia bacterium
ACCAGGGCGATGCCCTGGCCCACGCCGATGCACATGGCGGCCAGGCCGTAACGGCCGCCGCGCCGGGCGAGTTCGTGCACCAGCGTGGTGAGGATCTTGGCCCCCGTCGCCCCCAGCGGATGCCCCAGGGCGATGGCCCCGCCGTTCACGTTGACCCGGGCGGGATCGAAGCCCAGTTCCCGGATACAGGCCACCGCCTGGGCGGCGAAGGCCTCGTTCAGTTCGATGAGATCGAGGTCGGCGACGCCGATCCCGGCCCGGGCGAGGGCCTTGCCCACCGCCGGGACCGGGCCCATGCCCATGACGTCGGGGTGCACCCCGGCGACGGCCGAGGCCACGATCCGGGCCAGGGGCTGCGCTCCGGAGCGGTCCACCCACTCCTCGGTAGCCAACAAGAGAGCCGCCGCCCCGTCGTTCATCGAGGAAGAGTTGCCCGCCGTCACCGTGCCCCCCTCCTTGAACACGGGTCGAAGCTTGGCGAGCGCCTCCAGGGAGGTGTCGGCGCGGGGGCCTTCGTCCTCGGCCACAAGGGCCGTCTTCCGACGCCCCGGGTCCGCCGGAGCCTCAATCGGTTCGATCTCGGCCGAGAACACCCCGGACTGCATCGCCGCCACCGCCCGGCGGTGGCTCTCCAGGGCGAAGGCGTCCTGATCCTCCCGGGTGATCCCGTAACGCTCGGCCACCACCTCGGCGGTCATCCCCAGGCTGATGGGCGGGTAGCGCCGCTCCATCTCGGGGTTGACCAGCCGCCAGCCGAGCACCGTGTCCACCACCTCCGGCTTGCCCACGGCGAACCCGGAGGCGGCCTTGAGCATCACGTAGGGGGCCCGCGTCATCGACTCCGACCCCCCGGCCACCATCACCTCGCCCCAGCCGTCGCGCAGCGCCTGGGAAGCCCCCACCACCGCCTGCAGGCTGCTGCCGCACAGGCGGTTGTGAGTGGTGCCGGCTACCTCCACCGGCAAGCCGGCGAGGAGGGCCGCCATGCGGCCTAGGTTGCGGTTGTCCTCCCCCGCCTGGTTGGCCGCCCCCCAATGGACGTCCTCGATGGCCGCCGGGTCGACCCCGGTGCGGGCCACCAGGCGGCTCAGGGCATGGGTCGCCAGGTCGTCGGGGCGCACGTGGGCCAGGCGCCCGCCGATCTTCCCGGTGGGAGTGCGGCAGGCATCGACGACGAACACCGCGGTCACGGGGCACCTCCGTCGCATCCGGGGAGCCGGAGAGCCGGCGGCGGTCACTCTACCGACGGTGCCGGCGGCGGCCGCGGCGCCTCATGCTCGGCCATCATGTCGGCCCAGAGCGGCTCGATGAACCGGTAGGTGACCCATCTCTCCAGGTCGTGGAAACGGTCGAGGCCGCGCCCGGTCAGGGCCACCCGGCCCCCCGCGGTGCGCTCGCCCCAACCCAAGAGACGGGCCAGGCCCGAAGCCGCCCCGACCAGGCCCCCCGCCCCGGGAAAGAGCGCCCGGGCCCGGGCGGGGTGGAAGCCTCCGGCGTAGGCCTGCCAGAACAGGTAATAGGCGGCCCCGGCGCGGCGGCCCAGCCGGGCGGTACGGGCAATGGGCAGGCGCCCGGCGGCGAGGGCGGCGGCGTAGCGCTCCGGCGAGAAGTGGTTCACCAGGTAGTAGGGACCGGCGAAGCTGGCCGCTCCCGCGCCGAGGCCCAGGTAAAACTCCCGGGTGATCGAACTGAAGCCGGGGGAATCCCGGCGCCGCAGCCCCCACACCGAAGACCGCCCGTAGCCGTAGCCGGCGGCCAGGTCGGCGGCCCGGCGCAACAGGTCGTGCTCCTGCCGGGGAGCGTGCCGGGCCTTGCCGAACGGGGTGTAGCCAAAGCGCATCAGCGGGTAGGTGGAGATCTGGTCTACGCCGGCCCGGCAGCACTCCTCCACATCGGCCAAGAAGACGCCGGGATCGTCGAAACCAGTGTCGAAGATGAGGTCGACGTCCAGGCAGTCGAACTTCCCCCGGCAGGCCTCCAAGGCCGCCCGGTTCTCCGCTCCCGACCCCGCCCGGCCCAGATGGTGCAGCGCCCGGTCGTCGAAGGACTGCACCCCCAGGCTCACCCGGTCGAAGCCGGCCTGCCGCAAGCGCGCCACGCCGGCCGGCGTCGCATGGGCGGGCAGCACCTCGATGGCCCTCTCCCCCAAGATGGGCAGGGCGGCCACGATCTCCTCCAAGAGGTCGAGGCACAGGGTCGGTGTCCCCCCTCCTACGTAGAGCGAGGTGAAAGGCCCGGCCCCGGCGTCCAAATAGGCGCCGGCCTCGCGGCGCAGAGCAGCGAAGTAAGTCGCGGCCCGCTCCGGTCGGTAGGGCACCTTGTTGTAGGGACAGAAGGGGCAGATCCGTTCGCAGAAGGGGACGTGCAGGTAAGCCCCTGCCGGAGCCGGGAAGGCGGCGGCCACCGCGGCCGCATCGAGGCCGGCATCCCCGTCGACCCAGCGCACTCCGGGGGTCCGCCTCACCGGAACCCCTCCGGTGCCACGCTGTGACCTTTCCGAGCCCGAAGCCTTCCGGCAGCGTTCACGGAGCGGGCCGGAGAACTTTCGCCGCCTCGTAGGCCGCCAGGGTGGCGGCACGGGCCTCGGCGTGGTCCAACAGGGGCAAGGGGTAGTCGACGCCCAAGGTCACGCCGGCGGCGGCCAGGACGCCCGGAGCGGCCTCCCAAGGGGCGTGAATAGCCGGAGCGGGCAGCCCCGCCAATTCCGGCACCCAGCGGCGTACGTAATCGCCGTCGGGGTCGAAGCGGAGGCCCTGGGAGACGGGGTTGAAGATGCGGAAGTAGGGGGCGGCGTCGGCCCCCGTGCCGGCGACCCACTGCCAGTTGCCCACGTTCTGCGCCACGTCGCCGTCCACCAGCCAGCGGAGGAAGTGGCGCTCCCCCTGCCGCCAGTCGATCAGCAGGTCCTTGACCAGGAA
>JAFGCH010000049.1 GCA_016932695.1 Acidimicrobiia bacterium
ACCGCTTCGGGCTCCACGTACATGCCGTACAACTCGGCCGCCTCAGGAGCGTCCTGGTCCCGGCTGGGCCCCAGATGGGCGAAGCCGATCACCCGGCCGTCGCGCTCCGCCACCCAGGTGCGCTCCGGAGGCCGGGAGGGGAGGTGCTCCCGCCAATAGCGGGCCCGCGGCTCTTCATCCCAGGCATCGAGCAAGGCCTGGGGAACCAGGCCCGGGAAGAAGGCGTGCCAGGCCCGTACGTTGAGTTCGGCTATGACGGCGGCGTCCTCGGGTTGAGCGTCGCGCAGCACCACCGGCGCCGCGACCGTCATGCCGGGCCCGCCTCCCCGAGGGAGATGCCCGACACCTCCTCCAGGGCCTTCACCAGGGCATGGTTTCCCTCGGCTCCCAGTCCGCGCTGCTGCAGAGCCCGGTACAGCTGGAAGACCAGTGCAGTCCCCGGCAGGGGGACGCCCAGTTCGTCGGCAGCCTCCAGGACCAGGCGGAGGTCCTTCTGCTGCAGATCGATGGTGAAGCCCGGCCGCCAGTCGCGCCGGGCCATCTGCGGGCCGCGGTTGGCCAGCATCCAGGACCCGGCGGCGCCGCCCTTGACGGCGTCGATGGTGCGCTCCAGGTCGAGGCCCCCGGCCTGGGCCAGCAAGAGCGCCTCGCCCACGCCCTGTTGGGTGACCACCACCAGGATCTGGTTGACCAGTTTCGCCATCTGGCCCGCCCCGGTGGGGCCGACGTGGGTGATGGTGGTGCCGTAAGCCTCCAGGTAAGGGCGGGCCCGTTCCACCTGAGCCGCATCGCCGCCCACCATGATGCTCAGAGTGCCGCGAGCGGCGCCCTCGCTACCTCCCGATACCGGGGCGTCGAGCCAGTGGGCCTGCTTGCCCGCCGCGGCCTCGGCCAGGCTGCGGGTGGCCCGGGGGCTGATGGTGGAGTGATCGACGACCAGCGACCCGGGCGCCAGCCCTTCCAGCACCCCGCCGGGCCCCAGGACCACTTCCTTCACGTCGGGGGTGTCGGAGAGACAGACCATCACCAGGTCGCAGGCGGCGGCCAGGGCGGCCGGCCCGTCGGCGACGGTGGCTCCGGCCTCGGCCAGGGCGGCGGCTCGCTGCGGGGATCGGTTCCAGACAGTCAGGGCGTGACCCTTGGCCAGGAGGTTGCGGGCCATGCCGCCGCCCATGGTGCCCAGGCCGATGAAGCCGATCCGCTCGCTCATGCTCCCTGCTCCGCGTTCGTCGAACCCGGCCACGGTAGCGGGCAGGGCGGGCCCGGCCGATCTGGCACCCGGGCCGGCCGCCGTTCAGCGGGAGGCGGCGCAGCGACGGCGTAGGAGGAGCACTGCGCCGCCCAGGGCTACCAGGCCGCCGGCGGAGATGGCGGCGACGGCGCCCGCCGGCAGGCCGTTGCCGTCTTCCTCCCCGGCGGGGGCGGCAGCAGAGGGACCGGAGGCGGAGGCAGTGGTGTCGGCACCTGGGGCGGCGGTCGTGGTGCTCGGCGGCAGGGTGAAGTCATCGCCGGGCTCTTCTGCGCCCACCACCTCGTAGGCCACTCCCTCCCACATCACGATCACCCTCTCTCCCAGAGCCAGGGCGGCGGCCAGGTCGGGGTGCACCGCCGCCAGGGCGAAGTAGTCCGCGGAGAGGAAGGGCACCCGGACGGTGGCCAGGCCCGGGTCGTACCGGGTGTCGGTCCAGATGCCGCCGGACAGGCGCAGGACCTTGCCCGCCGACCGGGCGACGACGTCGACATACTCGGCACCCAGCGAGGCCGCGACGTCGCTTGCCGCCAGGCCGCCCTCGGTGTCGGCCTGGCCGACGGCCGCCTGGCCGGTGGTGGGGGCGATGGTGGTGGCGGCGTACTCGGCTGCTTCCTGGGAGATCTCGCGTAGCCGCTCCTCGCCGAAGGGGGCCTCCTCGGCGACCAGGTACGAGGTGTACGGGGTGACGATGCCGTGCCGGATGGACAGGCGGACGATCTGGTCGATCAGTTCGTCGTTGGGCCCCTGGAGGCGCACCTGCTTCAGCAGGTGCCCCACCTTGCGGGTGGCCCAGATCCGGGGCAGGGAGGACGGGCCCCCCGATGCGGTGAACGACTGCCCCTCATAGGTGAAGGTGCGGGATTCGCCCTGCACCTCGCCGGTGAGGGTGACGGTGAAGGTCCCCGGCTCCCGGTAGCGGCCCGCCAGCACCAACTGGCCTCCGGAGAAGAGGTCGGGCAGGGGATCCGGGTAGAGGTCGAAGGCGGAGGCCCCGTCCAGTTCCACCTCCAGATCGGTCAGCACCGGGGTGCTCACTCTGGCGTACAGGCCGGTGACGGCCTCGTCCACACTCTCGCCCGGCACCACGTAGGTGGTGGAGCCGTGGTGCGCCTCGGCCAGGGAGTCGAGGAGGAGGGTGTCCACGTCGTAGCCCACCCCGAAGGCGAACAGGCTCACGTTCTCCGGGGCGGCCCCGGCGGCACGCCGCAGAATCTCCGGGGTTTCGATGACGCCCTCGGTGGGCAGGCCGTCGGTGAGGAACAGCACGTAGGTGGGGCGCTCGACGTCGGCCTGCGCGAAGGCGGCGCGCAAGGCCCGGTCGATGTCGGTGCTGCCCTCGGCGGCGAAGCGATCGAGCCAGCGCGTGGCCTCGGGCGCCTCCGACCACGGCCGCGGCTGCGGCGCATAGGCGTCGACTCCGGTGGAGAAGACGATCAGGCTGAAGCGGTCGCCTTCGTTCAGGTGCTCGAGGACGAAGCGGGCGGCGGCCATCGCCTGTTCGAACTTCTCCCCCTCCATGCTGCCGGAGTGGTCGAGCACGAGGGTGACGTCCTTGGCCACCACCTCGTCGGGGTCGGCAGCCAGGCCGGGGGAGGCGAGCAGCAGGAAGAAGCCGTCCTCCCCGGGCTCCCGGAAGGTGAGCAAGTTGAGGCCGACCAGGCCGTCGCCCGTGGAGTAGTACAGGACGAAGTCGGCGGCCGATTCACCGTCGGATTCGTAGCCGACCACCGCGCTGTGGGCATCGGGGCGGTCGATGGAGACCGCATGGGTGGGGGAGTAGACGGCCTTCAACTCCTGGGGGGAGCGGATCTCGACGCGGGCGCTGACATGCTCGACGGTCGCTAGGCCCTCGGCCTCGCGGCTCAGGGGATGGCGGTAGCGCACCAGGCCCTGGTCGGCGGCGAGGACCTCGGTGTACTCCAGGCGCACGGTGCGCTCCCCTCCGGCGGGGATGGGAAACACCGAGAGCCGTACCAGGCCCTGGTCGGCGAACTCCAGCAGGGCCGGATCGCGCAGGAAACGGACGATCTCCTCGTACTTCTCGCGGGCCTCGGTGGCGGGCAGTACTTGGCCCGGCACCGGCTCGCCGTCGATCCACAAAGCCAGTTCGGTGAGGCTCGCCCCGGGCGGCAGGGGGAAGAGGAAGATGGCTTCCCCGTCCCAGCCGCCCCGGTTGGCGAACACCTGGGTGACGATGGTCGTGGCCACCTGGGCCTCGATGAGGGTCTCGACCCGGTAGTCCTCAATGACCACCTCGGGGCTGGGAGGCCGGCAGTCGGGGCACGGCCAAGGGGGGATGGGCTCGGGAGGGACGATCTGAGCGGCGGCAGCGCCGGGCAGGGCGAGCAATGCCACCACGAGGCCGGCCAGCAGGCGGAGTCGGCGGGTCATGGGCTTCCTCGGTTCGGCTGCCGCTATGACGCCGTCCGGGCCGGGCCGGGTTCCACCGGGCCGGCCGGAGGGAGGCGCCGCCAGCCGGTACGCTGGCCCCGATGGCGCTGCGCAACGACCAAGGAATCGTGCTGCGGTCCTACCCGTTCGGGGAGGCCGACCGGGTGGTCGTCCTGCTCAGCCCCAGCCACGGCAAGATCCGGGCGGTGGCGAAGGGGGTGCGCAAGACCACCAGCCGCTTCGGGGGCCGCCTGGAGCCCTTCACCCAGGTGGACCTGGTGCTGTACGAAGGCCGCGGCCTGGGGATCATCACGCAGGTGTCGGTCATCGAGGCTTTCCCTCACCTGCGCGGCGACCTGGAGCGGCTGCTGGCCGCGGGCACCATGGCCGAAGTCATCGACGCCGTCACCGAGGAAGGGGAGGGGTCGGCCCGGGCCTTCCTGCTGCTTCACCGGGGCCTGCATGCGCTGGAGGCGGGGCCGCGCCATCCCGACCTGATGACCGCCTTCCTGCTCAAGGTG
Source organism: Acidimicrobiia bacterium (assembly GCA_016932695.1). Classification (GTDB taxonomy): domain Bacteria; phylum Actinomycetota; class Acidimicrobiia; order Spongiisociales; family UBA11373; genus VGBK01. The sequence continues at coordinate 4,165 of JAFGCH010000049.1, forward strand.
GCCGACGTGGTCGGGGTAGCACCGGCGCTGGACGAGTGCGCCGGGTGCGGCACGCGAGAAGGGGTCACCCGGTTCTCCTTTGCCGCCGGCGGGGCCTTGTGCCCGCGCTGTCGCACCCCGGCGGCGGTGGCGCTGCGCGCCGGCCTCACCGCCTACCTCGCTCGCCTGGCCGCCGCCGACCTGTCCGACCTGCCCCCGCCGGATCCCTCCTTCAGCGGCGAGGCCATGGGGGTCACCCGCCGCTTCCTGGAGTACCACCTGGATCGCCGGCTTGAGAGCCTGGCCTCTGCCGATGTCTGAGCCCTTGCGCCCCGTCCCCCGCCACGTGGCCATCATCCTCGACGGCAACGGCCGCTGGGCCACCGGCCGCGGCCTGCCGCGCACCGCCGGCCACGCCGCCGGGGAACCGGCGCTCTTCGACGTGGTGCATGGGGCCATCGCCTTGGGGATCGAATGGCTCACCGTCTACGTGTTCTCCACCGAGAACTGGTCGCGTCCGGAGGAGGAGGTGGTCTTCCTCATGCACTTCAACGAGGACCTGTTGCTGCGGCGGCGGGACGAGTTGAACGACATGGGGGTGCGGGTCATCTTCATGGGAGACCGCGACGACCCTCGGGTGAGCGAACGCCTGCAGGGGCACATTGCCGACACCGAGGCCCTGACCGCGCCCAACCGCACGCTCACGATGGTCTTCGCCTTCAACTACGGGTCGCGCCTCGAGATCGCCGCGGCCGCCCGTCGCATCGCCGAGAAGGCGGCCGCGGGGGAGATCGACCCGGCAGAGGTCGATCCCGGGACCGTAGCGGCGCACCTCTACCTGCCGGAGATGCCCGACCCGGACCTGGTGATCCGTTCCAGCGGGGAGCAGCGCATCAGCAACTTCCTCTTGTGGCAGTCGGCCTATGCGGAGTACGCCTTCCCCGAGACGCTCTGGCCCGACTTCGACCGGCACAGCCTGGTCGCCTGCGTGGAGGACTACCGGCGCCGGGAGCGGCGCTTCGGGGGAGTGGGCGAGGGTTGAGCCGGGCGGCCGCCGCCCCCGGCCTATCATGCCCCGCCCCCCGGGAGGTCCCATGACGTCGGTTTCGCTGGAGACGATCGCCACCCTCGCCCAGAAGCGCGGCTTCGTCTACCAGGCCTCAGAGATCTACGGCGGCTTGCGCTCCGCCTGGGACTACGGCCCCCTGGGCGTCGAACTGCTACGCAACGTGCGCGAGGCCTGGTGGAAGGCGATGGTCTCCACTCGCGACGACGTCGTCGGCCTGGACTCCTCGGTCATCCTGGCTCCCCAGGTGTGGGTGGCCTCGGGGCACCTGGCCTCCTTCACCGACCCGCTGGTGGAGTGCACCTCCTGCAACAACCGCTTCCGCCTCGACAAACTGGCGGATCCCGATGTCTGCCCCAACTGCGGCAAGCGGGGGATGTTCACCGAGCCCAAGCAGTTCAACCTGATGCTGAAGACCTTCCTGGGCCCGGTGGAGGACGCCGGGGCGGTGGCTTACCTGCGGCCGGAGACGGCGCAGGGCATCTTCGTGAATTTCGCCAACGTGGTGCGCACCGCCCGGATGCGGCCGCCCTTCGGCATCGCCCAGATCGGCAAGGCCTTCCGCAACGAAATCACCCCCGGCCAGTTCGTCTTCCGCACCCGGGAGTTCGAGCAGGGCGAGCTGGAGTTCTTCTGCCCGCCGGCCGAGGCTCCCGAGTGGCACGAGTACTGGCTACGAGAGCGCCTCCGCTGGTACCTCGATCTGGGCATGAAGCCGGAGAACCTGCGCCTGCGGGCGCACGCGGCCGACGAGCTGTCCCACTACTCGGCGGCGACGAGCGACGTCGAGTACCAGTTCCCCTGGGGTTGGGATGAACTGGAAGGGATCGCCAACCGCACCGACTTCGATCTGAAGGCCCACGCCGAGCACAGTGGGGTGGACCTGCGCTACTTCGACCAGGACAGCGGGGAGCGCTACTTCCCCTATGTGATCGAGCCGTCGGCGGGCATCACCCGCTCGGCCTTCGCTTTCCTCCTCGACGCCTACGACGAGGAGGAGGTGCGGGGGGAGAAGCGGGTCGTGCTGCGCCTGCACCCCCGGCTGGCGCCGATCAAGGTGGCGGTGCTGCCGCTCTCCAAGAAAGACGAGTTGATCGCGGTGAGCAGTGAGGTGGCGGCGACGCTCCGCGCCCACTGGCCGGTGGAGCACGACATCACCCAGTCCATCGGCCGGCGCTACCGGCGCCAGGATGAGATCGGCACCCCCTATGCCGTCACCGTGGACTTCGACACGCTCCAGGACCGCGCGGTCACCATCCGGGAGCGCGACACCATGGAGCAGATTCGGGTGCCAATTGCCGGCTTGGTGGAGACGCTGCGGGAGAAGTTCGCCGGGAGGCTCTGAGGCGGCCGGGGCTCAGGACGTCGCTTCGGGGCCCGGTAGGTAGGCCCCGGCTCACTGTCTTCGGGGGTAGGGCTGGTGATGGTGGGCGGTGCGGTGGTGGGGTCTGCAGAGGAGGCGGAGGTTGGTGAGGGTGGTCTTGCCTCTGTGGGCCCAGTGGATGATGTGGTGGGCGTCGCACCACCGGGCGGGGATGTCGCAGCCGGGGTGGGTGCAGCCGCCGTCGCGGAGGTCGAGGGCTCGGCGCAGAGCGGGGGGTATGGACCGGCGGGCATCGCCGGCGGTCTGGGGTTGACCGGCTCCGTCGAGGGTGATGGGGGTGATGGTGGCGTCGCAGGCGAGGCGGCGGGCGGTCTCGGCGGTGATGGGGCCGGTTTCGAGGTCGATGAGGCCGTCGCCGGCGAGGTCGGCGAGGCTGAGGGCGAGGGTCACGTGGGGGCGTTCGCCGTTCTGGGTGGGCCGGTCGGCGGAGTCGAGGTGGCGCCGGCAGATCTCTACCAGGGCATCGGCGCGGCGTTGGGCGGGGGTGCGTCCGTCACCGGGTTCGAGGGCGGCGGGTTCGGCGAGGGAGCGGATGGCGGTGAGGACGATCTGGCCGGACTCGGGGTCCAGGTCGCCGTCGACGCGCACGGTTCTTTCCCAGGTGGGGGAGATGTGGAGGCGGCGGGCGAGGAAGGCGGCTTCGGCGTCGAATCGGGCTCCGTCGGGATCGGCGAGGCGACGCCAATGGGAGAGGGCCTTGGGGAACACCCGAGCCGACAGGGTGCGGGCCTGTTCGACGAGCAGCGGTTCGTCGCGGCGGAACAGGTCGGGGGCGCCGGCCCGGGCGTCGACCAGCAGCCGAACCCGGCATTCGGACAACTCCCCGGCGGCAAACGCCTGCCGGGTGTGGTCCATGTGCTGGAGGGCGAGAGCCACCCTGACCCGGCTACGGCAGACGGCGGGGGCTTCGCCGGTGGCGGCGATCAGCCAGGCGGTGGGGGAGGCGAAGCCTTGCGCGTGAGGGACTCCCCGACGGTGAACCCGGGCGATTACGGCGGCCTCGCGGGCTTCGGCCTGAGCCTTCAGCCGGTGCAGACGCTGGAGTTCGGGCACCATCTCGTCGTCCCCGAGCCAGTCGACCGGGAAAGGGTTGACGGGATCGCCGTCGGCGGAATACTCGGCCTCTGTGGTCACACCTCAAGCTATCAAGGGGCAGTGACAGATCCGGGGGTGGGGGAGTGAGGTTGCAGCATCCCAGGGGAGTTCGGCTTCACGGCTCCATCTAGAGCCGTATGACTGTTCGTGATACGCTGACGTTATGTCACAGGCCATCTCCGTGCGACTCGACGACGAAGCCCTGCGGGCACTCGGCAGGCTCGAAGCGACCGGGTTGAGCCGCTCCCAGGCCATCAGGACCGCGCTGGTCCAGGCCGCCGATCGCCTCCGGGCCAAGCGCCTGCTCGCGGAGGAGGCTGCCGCCCTCGAGGCCGACGAGGACGACCGGGCCGAGATGGTGCGGGTGGCCGATCTCATGGAGCGGCTTCGTGCGGCGGGGTGACGTCCTCGTCCTTCCCTTGCCCAAGGGCGTAGGCCACGAGCAACACGGCCGCCGCTACGGAGTGGTGGTCCAGGCCGATGCCTTGTTGCCGCGATCGGTCGTGCTCATCGCCCCCACGTCGCAGAGCGCCAAGCCGGCGTCGTTCCGGCCGGAGATCGAGGTGGCCGGGGAGCGGACCCGCGTTCTCGTCGAACAGGTTGGGGCGGTGGACGTGCAGCGGCTGGGGGATCTGGCCGGCAGGCTCAGCCCGGAGGAGCAGTGGGGAATCGATGCCGCCCTGCTCACTGTTCTCGGGCTGGATTGACTGTGAGGATGGCGGGCGCAGTCCCCACCCCACATTGATGACATAGCCGGGCGGCACCCCACCCCAGGGTGATGGCACTCCACCAAGACGGCTGGGGGCGAGAGCGAGGCCGCCGCCCCTTCGATAGCCTGCGGGCTTCGCCGAGTGAAAGAAGCGCCATGCCCGACCCCTTCCTCGAAGCCGCCCGCAAGGCCATAGCCGGGGGCACCGAAGTGCTGCGGCGGGCGGTGAGCGACCTGCCCGCCGAGGGGCTCAACTGGCGCCCGGCGAACCCGGAGGATACGAACACCATCGCCGTCCTCACCACCCATGCCATGCACTCCACGCGGGTCCTGCTCACCATGGCTGCCGGGCTGCCTCCGGCGCAGCGCGACCGGCCGGGCGAGTTCACCGCCGTGGCCGACGGGTCGGGATCGCTGCTGGGCCTGATCGACCGCCTGGCGGCCGAGTGCGAGGACTTGCTGGCCTGCTGCGAGGGCGCCGACTGGGCCGCCCCGCGACAGCGGCGGCGCGACGACGGGTCGATCTCCGAGATGACTGCGGGGGAAGCCCTGCTCTTCGCAGTCACCCACCTGCGCGGCCACGCCGACGAGGCAGCCCTCACTCGCCACCTCTGGAAGGAGCGCACCTAGCTGCTCACCAGCCCAGCCACTCCCGCAGGGCGTCGGCGGTAGGGGCGATCAGGGGCAGTTCGGGAACGTCCCGCAGAGCCAGCTGCGGGTCTTTGAGGCCGTGCCCGGTCAGGGTGCACACCACGGGTCCTTCCGGCAGGCGGTCCCGGCATTCGAGCACCCCGGCAACGGAGGCCGCCGAGGCCGGCTCGGCGAACACCCCTTCCTCCTCGGCGAGCAGGCGATAGGCGGCCAGGATCTGCTCGTCGGTCACCGCCGCGATCAGGCCCCCGGACTCGTCCCGGGCCGCCACCGCCCCGGCCCAGGAAGCCGGGTTGCCGATGCGGATGGCGGTGGCGACGGTCTCGGGATAGGCCACCGGGGTGCCCCGGACGATGGGGGCCGCTCCTGCTGCCTGGAATCCCCACATGCGGGGCGCCTCGCCGATCGTCCGGTACCCCTTCCAGTAGGCGGTGATGTTGCCGGCATTGCCCACCGGGAGCGCCTGCACCGCCGGGGCGGCGCCGAGGGATTCGACGATCTCCCAGGCGGCGGTCTGCTGGCCGGCGATGCGATCGGGGTTCAGCGAGTTGACCAGCACCGCCTCCCCGCCGGCGGTGAAGGCGCGCACTACCTCGAGGGCGGCGTCGAAGGCGCCCTCCACGCAGACGACCGTCGCCCCGTGGCGTATGGCCTGGGCGAGTTTGCCCAGGGCGACGTTGCCGGCCGGCAGTACCACCACGCAGGCCAGCCCCGCCCGGGCGGCGTAGGCCGCCGCCGACGCGGAAGTGTTCCCGGTGGAGGCGCAGGCCACCGCCTTGGCCCCGACCTCCAGCGCCTTGGAGACGGCCACGGTCATGCCGCGGTCCTTGAAGGACCCGGTGGGGTTGGCGCCGTCGTACTTGAGAAACACCGGGCGACCGGCCCGGGCCGACAGGCGCGGCGCCGCCAGCAGGGGAGTGCCCCCCTCCAGCAGAGTCACCACGGGGGTGCGGTCGCCGACCGGGAGGCGGTCGCGGTAGGCGGCGATGAGGCCTGCCGGGGTGCTCACTCCGTTTCGCCCTCGACGCGGATGGCGGCGGCCACTTCCTCCACCACGTCCAGGTGGGCGAGAGTGGCGGCGGCGGCCCGCTGCTGCTTCTCGAGGGCCTCGTGGGTCACCATCAGCAGGGTGGCGTCGTCGCCCCGGCCCTCCTGCCAAACCGAGCGGATGCTCACCCCGGCGTCGGCGAAGGAGCCGGCGATGCGGGCCAGGACTCCAGGCTTGTCGGCGACCTCGAGCCGGAGGTACCACCGAGTGGGCACCTCGGCAGCATCTACCACCGAACCCGGTCGGAAGGAGATCCGGGGGGCCACCTGCGAGCCCGAGCGCAGGTCCCGGGCGGCGTCGATAACGTCGCCCAGCACCGCGGTGGCGGTGGGCTCTCCTCCCGCGCCCGGCCCGGCGAAGAGGAGTTCCCCGATCGCCGGGCCCTGGATGAGCACGGCGTTGGTCGCCCCGCGGATGGCGGCCAGGGGGTGGTCGAGGGGGATCATGGCCGGGTGGACCCGGGCGCTGACTCCGCCGTCGGTGCGCTGGGCGATGGCCAGGAGGCGCACCGCGTAGCCCAGTTCGGCGGCAAAGGCCAGGTCGACCGGGGAGATCCCGGCGATGCCCTCCCGGAAGACCTCGTCGGGGTCCACCCAGGTGGCGAAAGCCAGGCTGGCCAGGATCGAGGCCTTGGAGGCGGCGTCGGCGCCGCTCACATCGGCGGTGGGGTCGGCCTCGGCATACCCCAGTTCCTGGGCCTCGGCCAGCGCGGTGCCGTAGTCGGTGCCCTCGTCCGCCATGCGGGTGAGGATGAAGTTGGTGGTGCCGTTCACGATGCCCGTCACCCGTTCCACGCGCTCGCCGGCGAGGGTCTCGGTGAGCGGGCGGATGATGGGGATGGCCCCGCCCACGGCGGCTTCGAAGAGCAGGGGCACCCCGGCGCGGGCGGCGACCGCCAGCAGCTCCGGCCCCCGGGCGGCGATCAGTTCCTTGTTGGCCGTCACCACGGGCTTGCCTCGCTCTAGGGCGCCGCGCACCAGGTCGAAGGCGGGATCGCGGCCGCCCATGACCTCGACCACAAGTTCCACTGTTGGATCCTCCACCACGTCCCAGGGCCGGTCGGTGAGCGTCCCGGGAGGCAGGGCGAAGGTGCGAGCCTTGGCCGGCGTGCGCACCGCCACCCGCCGCACCTCGAGGTCGAGGCCCGATTTGGCGGTGACGGCGGCGCCGTCCTGGGTGAGACGTCGGATCAGCGTGCCGCCCACCGTCCCCGCTCCGAGGATTCCGATGCCGACGGCCATGTTCACCTCCCGGAAGGCCGCGATGGTATCAACGCCTCCCGGCGGCTCCGCCGGGCCCACCCGATATGCTGCCCGCCGTGCCTCCATCCACTGCCCGCTTCGCGGCATCCGCTCCTGCTTCCAGTGCCAATCTCGGCCCCGGCTTCGACGTGGTGGCCCTGGCGCTGGGCCTGCGGGGCACGGTGACGGTGGCCCCGGCGGGGGAGTGGTCGCTGGCTTCCGCCGGGGTCGATGCCGGCTCGGCCGCGCTCGTGCGACGCGCCGCGGACGCGGCGGTTCCCGGCTGTGGCCCGTTCGCGGTGACGGTGGAGAGCCCTATCCCGGTGGGGCGGGGCCTGGGCTCGAGTGCCGCCCTGGTGGTAGGGGTGGTGGCGACGGTGCGGGCCGCCGCCGGGCTGGCCGAGAGCCGGGAGGAGGTCGTCAGGGCGGCGGCGGCCGTCGAAGGGCATGCCGATAACGTGGCGGCGGCGGTCCACGGCGGGGCGGTGGCGGTGAGCCCGGGGGGGCGCATCTACGGGCTAGAGGTGCACCCTTCACTGCAGGTCCTGGTAGCCGTGCCGGCGGCAGCATTGCCGACCTCGGTGGCCCGCGAGGCGCTGCGCGGTCCGGTAGATACCGCTACGGCGGCTCGCACCGCGGCGCGTCTCGCCTTCCTCGTCGAGGGGCTGCGCCGGGGGGACCGGGCCCTCCTGGCCGAGGCGGCCGGCGACGAACTGCACGAGAAGCGCCGGGATCATCTCTCCCCGCTGACCGGGTGTCTGGTGACGGCGGCGCGCGAGGCCGGCGCCGCCCACGCCGCCTGGAGTGGGGCGGGGCCGGCGGCGGTGGCGCTGGTGACGGAGGAAGCCGTCGCGGCGGTGCGGGTGGCATGGGAAGGCCTGCTCGCCGCGGGGGGAGGCCGCGTCCTGACACCGGGGCTCGACAGCGACGGCCTGCGCCTCCATGAGCCTCACGGCGCCGGCTGACCTCGGACCGGCCGCCTTCCTGGAGGCGGCGGTCGGATGGCGCCTCCTCTACGACCCGGAGGAGGCGCCGGCGTCGCTGCGACCGGCCCTGCGCCGAAGGGGCCTCGGAGACGAGTCGGTGCCGCTCGGTACACTCGGCGGGATGGCCTACCGGCGGGAAGACATCGAGGCGGTACGCGCCGCCACGGACCTCGTCGAGCTGGTGGGCGAGGTGACCCGGGTGTCGCGCACCGGGCGCGCCGTCATGGCGGTCTGCCCCTTCCATCAGGAGAAGGCGCCGTCGCTGTCCATCGACCCGGCCCGAGGCCTCTACCACTGCTTCGGCTGCGGCAAGAGCGGGGACGTGTTCCGCTTCGTGCAGGAGACCCACAGCCTCGACTTCAACGATGCCGTGGAGCTGCTGGCCCGCCGGGCCGGGGTGACCCTGCACCGCGATCCCGAGGCGGCGCGGCGCCAGAGCCGGCGGGAGGCCTTGATCGCCGCCGTCGAGAAGGCGGTGGCCTTCTATCACCAGCGGCTGCGGCGGGCGCCCGATGCGGCCACGGCGCGCGCCTACCTGCGGGGCAGAGGCTATGAGGCCGACCAGGTGGGTACCTATCGGCTCGGCTACTCCCCGGCGGGGGGCGACGTGCTGGTGCGCTCGTTGCGCGAGCAGCAGGTGCCCGAGGAGGTGATGGCCGCCGCCGGGCTGGCGATCCGCTCGCGTGCCGGGCGCCTGTTCGACCGGTTCCGCGACCGGGTGATGTTCCCCATCTTCGACGTCCGGGGCGACCCGGTGGGCTTCGGGGCCCGGCTCCTGGGCGGCGAGGGCCCTAAGTACCTGAACTCCCCCGACAGCGCCATATACCAGAAGTCGCACCTGCTCTACGGGCTCAACTGGGCCAAGTCGGCCATCGTGCGCGAAGGGCTGGCGGTGGTGGTCGAGGGGTACACCGACGTGATCGCCCTGGCCGAGGCGGGGCTCCCGCTGGCCGTCGCCACCTGCGGTACGGCGCTGGGGGAGAGCCACCTCGACCTGCTGCGCCGCTTCACCGAGCGAGTGGTGCTCATGTTCGATGCCGACGAGGCCGGCGTGGAGGCCAGCCGGCGCGGTTTCGAACGGAGCGTCCCCGGCGACTTGGACCTGCGGGTGGCCCTGCTGCCGACGGGCCGCGACCCGGCCGACCTGGCTTCTGCCGGGGAGACCGCCGTGCTCGAGTCCGCCGTGGAGGCCTCGGTGCCGCTGCTGCAGTTCCGCATCGAGAAGGAGTTGGAGCGCTTCGACCTGGGAGAGGCCGAGGCGCGGGGACGGGCGGTGCGGGCGGCCGCCGGGCTGATCGCCCGTCATCCCGACGCGGTCACCCGCCACGAGTACGCCGTTGAGGCCGCCCGGCGTACCGGGGTCGACCGGGAGATGGTGCTCGAGGCGGTGGAGCAGGCGGCCCGCCGGGTACAGCAGGAAGCCCCGGCTCGCCCCGCCCCGGCGGCCGATCGCCTCAGCGGTGAGGAGAAGGCCGAGCAGGAAGTGCTGCGCCTGATGCTGGCCAATCACCCGGGGATCCATGCGGCGGGGGTAGGGGAGGATCTCTTCACCCGTCCCGAACACCGGGCCGCCTACCACCTCCTGGCCCCGGTGGTGGCGGCGCTCGACCCGGGCACCCCGCCCGATCTAGGGGCTCTCCTCGCCACTCCCGAGGCCGAAGAACTGTCTGTGATGCTGTCCTCCCTGGCCATGGCCGAACGCCCGCTCCCCGAGGATCCCGGTGAGGTGGTGGGCCGTCTGCAGGCCCGAGCCCTCGACCGGCGCATTGAGGCCCTCCACCGGCGGGTGGCCGAAGCGGAGCGCCGGCCGGGGGGAGCCCCTTCTGCGCTGCTGGAGGAGTTGATAGGGTTGGAGCGCCGCCGCCGCGAACTCCGGAGCCCGCAGTGAACCGCATCGTCCTCGAGGTGTTCCACGATCTGGCCCGCCGGGCCCGCCAGCGCGGCTTCGTGATGATGGCCGAGGTCCAGCAGGAACTGGAGGATGCCTCCGCCCCCGCCGATGCCTTCGACCAGGTGGTCGAGGCGCTGCGCGAGGTGGATATCGAGGTGCGCGAGGACTCCCCGGAGGCGGTGTACGGGGCCACGGGAAGCATGGACGAGATCGAGGTTTCCGACCCCGTCCGCATGTACCTCCAGGAGATCGGCCGGGTCCCCCTGCTCGACGCTCAGCAGGAGGTCGAGTTGTCGATGCAGATGGAGGCCGGCCACCGCGCCGCCGAGAAGCTGCTCTCGGAATCTCCTGGCGGACCCGAGGAGAGGGCGATCCTGCAGCGGGCCAAACGCGAAGGGGAGCGGGCCCAGCAGCGGCTGGTGGAAGCCAACCTGCGCCTGGTGGTCTCGATAGCCAAGAAGTACGTGGGCCGGGGGATGCCGCTGCTCGATCTGGTCCAGGAGGGCAACCTGGGCCTGATGCGGGCGGTGGAGAAGTTCGACTACCGCAAGGGCTTCAAGTTCTCCACCTACGCCTCGTGGTGGATTCGCCAGGCGGTGACCCGGGCGCTGGCCGACCAAGGCCGCACCATCCGGGTGCCGGTGCACATGGTGGAGACCATCAACAAACTGGCGGCAGTGCAGCGGTCCCTCAGCCAGGAGTTGGGACGGGAGCCGACCATCGAGGAGATAGCCGACGACCTCGAGCTGGAGCCCTCCAAGGTGAGCGAGCTGCGCCGCATCGCCCAGGACCCGCTGTCGCTGGAGACCCCGCTGGGCGAGGAGGACGATTCCACCCTGGGGGACTTCGTCGAAGACACCGAAGTCGAGGCCCCGGTGCGCGCCGCCTCCTTCAAGCTCCTGCAGGAGTACCTCAGCGTGGTCCTCGAGGAGTTGAACGAGCGGGAGCGCCAGGTGCTGGTGATGCGCTTCGGGTTGGCCGACGGGCGCATCCACACGCTCGAGGAGGTCGGGCGGCACTTCAATGTGACTCGGGAGCGCATCCGCCAGTTGGAGACGAAGGCACTGGCCAAGCTGCGCCAGCCTTCGCGGGCGCGCCGGCTCGAGGGCTACCTGGGCGACGGCTGAGAGCCCCGCCGCCGGGGCTCGGCCGGGTGATGAGGCTCAGCCCTCGGGGGTGTGGTCCGCGGAGAAGGGCAGGTGCTCGGCGAGCGATTTGCCCTTTCCGACCAGCCCGGCCACGGGTTCGCTCTGGGCGGCATTGGCCACCCAGTGCTTGATCTGCTCGTAGCGTTCCCGGCCGGCCTTGGCCCCGAGCACGTAGCCCACGGCTGCACCGATCATGAGTCCGGTCTTGAATCCCACGCCTGCATTGTCCCATGGTGCCGGTGGTACCCTTCCGAGGCCTTCGACCCTTTCCGGGGTAGCTCAACCGGCAGAGCAGCGGACTGTTAATCCGTGTGTTGGGAGTTCGAGTCTCCCCCCCGGAGCCCCTTCTCATCCGAGGGAGCCCTTCTTATCCGAGCGGCTCGAGCCGCGGTCATCATCCCACGCGCTTCTTGCGGCGCGGGTGAGGTGAAGCGCCCTCCTCCCAAGAGGTGGCGGTGGTACCATATATGGCATGAACACCAAGACCACCATCTACCTACCCGAGGAACTCAAACGGGGGGTGGAGCGCGAGGCGCGCCGACTGGGCCAGTCCGAAGCCGAGGTGATTCGGCGGGCCATCGCCGCCGCCGTAGCCCGGCCGCGGCCGCGCCCCGGGATCATCGACGGGGAGCCGATGGCCGATCGCGTGGACGAACTGCTCGCGGGGTTCGGGCAGAGGTGATCGTTGCCGACACCAGTGGGCTGTTGGCACTGTTCAACCGGCGCGAGGCGGCTCACCAGCAAGTGGCGGCTGCGGTCGCCTCGGTCGATGAGGCCCTGGTCGTGTCGCCCTTCGTGCTGGCCGAACTGGACTACTTGGTGGCGACCCGGGTGGGCATCCAAGCCGAGCTCGTCGTCCTCCGGGAACTGGCGGGAGGCGCCTTCGTGCTGCCCGACTTCGGGGCCGGGGACCTCGTCCAGGCCGCGGGGGTCATCGAGCGCTATGCCGAGCTGGGCATCGGCCTGGCCGACGCGTCGATCGTGGTGTTGGCGGCCCGTATGGGAACCAGGACGATCCTGACTCTGGATCGGCGTCACTTCGGGGTGCTGCGGCCGCCGGATGGGCGGCGCTTCAGACTCCTGCCGTGAGTCGGGAGCCCGCCGGGCCGCGGTGATCCGTCAGGCGTACTCAGGCATGACCATGCGGGCGAACAACTCCAGGTCGGTGGTGTCGTAGGCCGCCAGGGGGAAGTAGCTGATGGCGTAGCCCAGGCCTACCTCGGCCCAGGGCCGCAACCGCTCGACCAGTTGCTCCGGGGTGCCGGCCATGGAGCGGTACACGGCGGTGGCCCGCTCGGCTTGATCCTCGGGGACGACCTGCCGGTAGCGCTCCTTGATGACTCCCAGGGCATCGGCCACTTCGGCCTCGGTCTCCCGGCAGATGACGAAGAAGTTGGTCGAGCGGACGATGGCTTCGAAGTCTGTGCCCACCTCGCGGCAGTGCTCCGCCAGGATCCTGGAGCGGCGGGCGAAGTCGTCCGGCGGCCCGCCGAAGTTGGTGTAGGAGGCGTGGCGCGCCGCCACCCGCAGAGTGAGCTGCTCCCCGCCTCCGGCCACCCAGATCGGCATGTGGGGGGTCTGCAGGGGCCGGGGCCGGCAGATGGCTCCGGCGAGCCGGTAGCGGCGGCCTTCGTAGTGGACCTCGTCCTCCGTCCAGAGCCGCTTCATGATCTCGATCGCTTCGCGCAGTTGCGCGATACGACCTGCCGGGGAGAGGAATTCGTAGCCGTAGCCGGCGTACTCGTGCTCGTACCAGCCGGCCCCGATCCCCATCTCCACCCTCCCGCCGGAGATGACGTCGACCGTCGCCGCCACCTTGGCCAGGTAGGCGGGGGGCCGGTAGGCCACGCAGGTGCACATCTGGCCCAG
>JAFGCH010000050.1 GCA_016932695.1 Acidimicrobiia bacterium
CCCCCCTTCAGCAGCACTCCCGGTCACGCCAGGCCTGCCGGCCTTCGTAGGCGATGAGTACGGACAGCGCCAGCGCGGCAGCCGCATCAGCCCACCACCAGCCGAGCCCGGCGTTCAGGCCCAGTCCCACGAGCAGGACCGCCGACAGCCGCCAGCACAGTTCGGTCTGCACCGCGTCGGCCTCCAGAGCGTGGCTGTGGAGTTCCCTAGCCCGGGCCCGCTTGGCGCGCGCCAGCAGCCACATCGTCGCCAGGGAAACCACCGCCAGCCCGATGCCGACGGCCGACACCTCGGGCTCCCGACCCGACAGCAGGCCGGCGCCGGCCTGGGCGGCGACGTAGCCCGCCAGAACCCACAGAGATACCGCCACGCCGCGGCGGGCGCGATGCTCCACCTGCGCAGCGCGGGCCGCTCCGCTGGGGCGCCGTTCGGCGGCGAGACGCCAGATGAGCACCGCGCCGGAGAGGCTCTCCACCACGCTGTCCCCGCCGAACCCGATCAAGGCCTGGCTGCCGGCGGCCAGGCCGGCGGCCAGAGCGACCGCCGCTTCGGCCACATTCCAGCCCAGCGTGAGGTACTCCAGGCGGAGGGCGGCGCGCAGCGAGCGCACCCGGTCCGGGGCCATGCCGATCACGGCGGGACCGTACCCCGCTCTGCCTCCCTACCGGGCGAGGATCTGCGCCGCCCAGGCCCCGAACAACCGGGCGGCCGTTTCCCGCTGGCGCCCGGCATCCGCAGCCACCGCGGCGATGACTGCCTCCGGGTCGATGCCGTCGCGTGCCAGTTCGGCAAGAGGCTTGGCGCGAGTCCACCGGGCGAAGGCGTCCGGGCCCACCTCGGGATGGGGCTGCAGGCCGAGGGCGGAGCCGAGGCGGAAGGCATGCCGGTAGCGGTCGCTCGAGGCCAGCAGCACCGCCCCCGGGGGCAGGTCCCAGGTGTCGGCATGGGAGGCCACCACCGTGCCCTCGAGGTGCCGGGCCACCGGGTCGGCTCGGCCCTCCTCTGTGAGGCGCAGGGTCACCAGGCCGACTTCGCGCCCCGTGCCGGGGTAGGCCCGGCCTCCCAGGGCGTCCGCCAGCAGCTGGCAGCCCAGGCAGATGCCCAAGACCGGGAGCCGCGCCGCCGTCGCTAGAGCCAGGAGGCGCTTCTCCTCAGCGAGCCAGGGGTGGGCCGCTTCCTCGTAGGCCCCCATCGCCCCGCCCAGCGATACCACCGCCGACCAGCCCTCCAGCCCGGGAAGGGGCTCACTCGCCGCCGGGTCGACCACCACCGTCCCCAAGCCGCCAGCGGCCAGTGCCTCACCCAGGTAGCCGGGGCCGGCATCGGCGTCATGGCGGAGAATCAGCACGGGAAGCACGCCCGGGAGTGTAGGAGAGGGGCCGGATGGGCCTCCCCGGGCGAATCGGCCTACCCTGGCTTCATGGAAGTGCCCGAGACCATCACCTGCGTCGAGTGCGGTGGCGTCGCCCGACGCCTCACCCTGCCGCCGGAGGAGGAGGGCTTCCTTCCCGGGGACGTGGTGGCGTACATCTGCCCGGAGTGCGGTCAGCGCTTCGACGTGGTCGTGGAAGACGAGGCAGACCGGGACGGCTGAGCGGGCCAGGCCCCCGGTCGCCTCCCTACTGCCGGCCGATCCGGTACCCTGGCCCGATAGCGAGGCAGAGGAGGATCATGGGCCGAGCAGCGCGGGTGCTCCTGGCCGCCGGCCTGATCCTGCTGATGACGGCGGGGCCCGCCCTCGCCCAGCAGGACCGGCAGCCAGTGATCGACCTCACCGACTTCATAACTCTCCAGGATGTGGCCGCCTGGGCGGACCGCAACGGGGACTTCATCCCCGACATCCCCCTGGAGGGACCCGAAGGTGACATCCCCGAAGGCATCGCCGGCATCTGGGACGATGCCATCGGGGCCTTGACCCCGGAGGAGTTCCTGGTCCGAGTGGATCCCGAAGGCACGGGGTTCGACCTCGAGGAGGAGGGTGCCTACCTCATCGGCCCGTGCGGTGGGGCGGCCATGTCCTACGACGCCAGCGGAGACTCCCTCGACGCCGCGGTGGACCTCGGCGACGGCAACCCCCCCATCGACATCTACGGCGAGCCGGCCTTCACGGCGGGCAACCCGTTCCAGGTGGACTCGGGGGGCACGGTCCTGTACTTCGGCTTCACCCTTCCCGACCCCGGCCTGGGCGGTGACGCCTTCCACGACCATCGCTGGGAGATGGTGATCATGGGCGTCAGCGCCGACGACGGCGGCGATCCCAACCCTCGGGACAAGAACCGCAATGCCGGGATCATGGAGTTGGGCGACCTGCTTCCCTTCCAGTTCCAGGCCAAGGTGAAGGCCCAAGGCGTCTTCGTGGACCGCTGGGGCCCTTCGGAACTGCCCGCCTACACCGCCGAGGACGTGGAGGCCGTGTTCGCCGGCCACACCATCTGCTTCGGTGAGGCTTGGGTGCAGTTCGTCGGGGACTCCTACCCCCTGTTCACCGCCCCGGGCGCGCTGGCCACGGCCCTGGCCCTGGCCGGCTTCTCCGGCATCCTGTTCAACGCGCGGCCGGCACTGTCGTGGAGGGCCTGACCATGGCGCAGACACAGCTGAAGCGACACCCGGTGCGAGCGGCCCTGTGGGGGCTGATCCTCGGCCTCGGGGTGTTCGTCTACCTCACCTTCGTCTGGCCGGTGATCGGCCTCGACGATTGGAAGGCTGTGGCCCTGAAGGGCGCCCTGGTGGTGGGCGGCGTCATGCTGCTTTCCATCTTCTGGGGCCTGTTCGGGCCGGCCAAGAAGCCCAAGGGCCCGGCCCCAGCCTACGTTCCGGCCGCGGCGCCTCAGGTCGACGAAGCACCCCCGGCGCCCATGGAGGAGGCTCCGCCTGCTTCGCCCCTAGAGGAGGCTCCTCCCGGTTCGCCCGAAGATGAGATCAACCCGCCCCCAACCGAGGGGTGAGTGAGCTTCAGGCCGTACCCGAGGCCTCCGACCCCACCACGGCGAGCCCGCTGGATCAGGCCGGCAGGGAGCCCCGGCACCTATAAGGCCCGGCGCAGCCGCACCGGGCTGAAGGTGACGACTTCCCTGCTGGGGGCCCTGCTGGGGCTCGCCGTGGGGGCGATCGTGTTCTTCACCGTGGAAGAACGCGCCGGCATCGCCGTCTTCTGCGGCATCACCGCCCTGGCGTTCTTGCTGACCGCGCTCTCCCCGGCCCCGATCTTGTGGGGGCTGCTCGCCGCCGAGATCGCCGTGCTCGCCTGGACCGGCTGGCAAATCTACGACGAGGCCCGCTCCGTGCTGGCCGCGCTCTCCACCACCGAAGGCCCCGTAGCGGCCGCCGATGCCGGCAGCCTGGCGGCAGCCCAGGAAGACCTCGACGCCGCGGCCGCCGAGACCTCTTTCCGTCTCGACCTCCATGAGGACGAGGTGACTGCGGTGCTCCAGGATGCTCTGGGCGAGAACGAGACGCCGCTGCGCCGCATCACGGTGGACATCGTGGACGGCCCTACTCCCACGGAAGGCACCATCGCCTTCGACGCCGAGTTCAAGAGCGGGGACTATGAGGCTTCGGGCGTCCTGGGGGTGTCCTTGGCCGGCGGGGTGGTCGAGGTCGAGGTCCGCTCCATGGACCTGGGATCGCTGCGCCTCCCCGGCTTCGCCCGGGGAGCCATGGGCGACTACGTGGACCAGCTCCTCGAGTCGGTCGAAGAAGTCAACGACCTCCTCGCCGAGGCGGAAGTGGACGTGCAGGCCATCACCATCGGCGGGGACCGCCTGGTGGTTACGGGGGTGCAGCGGGGCGGGCCCGAGATCACCGCCACGGCGCTCCTCACCGACCTCGCCGGTGCGGCTGCCGCCGTCGGCCCGGTGGGTGATCCGCCGGCCGAGGTGCTCGGGCCCGGGCGGGTGAACGACACCTTCGCCGAGGGGGCGGTGTACTACCTCGCCCTGGGGGACTCCTTGGCAGCCAACGTGGGCGCCCCTTCCCCCAAGGACGGGTACGTCTCCCGGGTGCACCGTCGGCTGGAGGACCGCGACGGGCGCAGCTACGGCTTGCTCAACCTGGGGGTGCCCGGGGAGACCAGCGGCTCGCTCTTGTCCGGCGGCCAGTTGGACGAAGCCCTCGCGTTCCTCGCCGATAACCGGGTGGCCTACATCACCGTCGACGTAGGAGCCAACGACCTGCTCGGCCACCTGACCTCCCCGGAGTGCAGCGCCGATCTGGGCGCCGCCGCCTGCCGGGAGCGCCTCGATGCCGCCCTGGCCGCCTACGAGGAGAACCTGCCGGAGCTGTTCTCCTCCCTGCGCCGGGCGGCCCCGCAGGCCACGATCGTCTTCCTGAAGGCCTACAACCCCTTCAGCCTCGGCACGGGGATCGCCTTCGAAAAGGACACCAGCCGCACGCTCGATCGGCTCAACGACCTCGCCGAGAACGCGGCGGTCGCCGCCGGGGTGCTCGTGGCCGACGGCTTCACCCCCATGGAGGGCAAGGCCGCCTGGACCACCCTCATGCTGGATTCCCCGCCGGATATCCACCCCAACGCGCTGGGCCACGACGTGCTCGGGCAGGCCGTGGTGGCCGCCCTGGAATGAGACCCGGCGCCTCGCGAAAACCTCTTCGCCCCGGGCCTTGACCGCGTCGCGCCGGCCGGTTAGAACCCATGCCGTCGGGCCCACCGCAGGCGGCACTTCCCTTCTCCGGCGATGTCCGGGGATCTCCTTGACTGGGCGACAGGGGTGTAACTACACTTGTGTTTCCCTCACAACATTTGGTGGCGGCTCATCATCTCTGCCACAATATGTAGTGGTACACGCAGTGGAATAGAGGGTGCAGTCGGAGCGGCGTAGGCAGCGGGGACGGGGAGGAGCGACATGGGCAAGGCCACAGGATTGCGTATCACCAGGCTCTTCACCAAGCCCGGTGAGGATCCCCTCGATTCGGTTCCCTGGGGCCGGCGCGACTCGCGCATCACCAACCCCGACGGCTCGGTGGTCTTCGAGATGAAGGACGCCGAAGTCCCGACCACCTGGTCCCAGGTGGCCGCCGACATCATGGTTTCCAAATACTTCCGCAAAGCCGGAGTGCCCCAGTTCGACGACGCCGGCAAGGCCCTCCTCGGCGACGACGGCAAGCCGGTGTTGGGCCCGGAGCGCTCCGCCCGCCAGGTCATCCGCCGTCTCGCTTCCACCTGGCGCTGGTGGGGAGAGCGCCACGGCTACTTCGCCTCCGAAGCCGACGCCCGCGCCTTCGAGGACGAACTGAGCTACATGCTCGTCAACCAGATGGCCGCCCCCAACAGCCCGCAGTGGTTCAACACCGGCCTGCATCACGCCTACGGACTCACCGGGCCGGCCCAGGGCTTCTGGTACGTGGACCCGGTGACGGGCCGCACCCTTCCCTCCCCCGACTCGTACTCCCGCCCGGCTCCCCACGCCTGCTTCATCCAGTCCATCGAAGACGACCTGGTGAACGAGGGCGGCATCATGGACCTGTGGGTACGGGAGGCCCGCCTCTTCAAGTTCGGGGCGGGAACCGGCACTAACTTCTCCCACCTACGCGCCGAGAACGAGCCGCTCTCCGGCGGGGGCCGCTCCTCCGGGGTGATGTCCTTCCTGCGCATCGGCGACCGCGCCGCCGGAGCGATCAAGTCGGGCGGCACTACCCGGCGAGCCGCCAAGATGGTGATCCTCGACATCGACCATCCCGACATCGAGGAGTTCATCACCTGGAAGAAGAAGGAAGAGGACAAGGTCCGCGCCTTGATCGCCGCGGGCTATCCCGCCGACTTCAATGGTGAGGCCTACCAGACCGTCAGCGGCCAGAACGCCAACAACTCCGCCCGGGTGAGCCGGGAGTTCATGCAGGCCGTGCTCGACGACGCCGACTGGGACCTCACCGCCCGCACCGACGGCCGGGTGATGCGCACCGTCAAGGCGCGCCACCTCTGGCGCGAGATCGCCGAAGCCGCCTGGGCCTGCGCCGACCCCGGCGTGCAGTTCGACGGGACCATCAACGAGTGGCACACCTGCCCCGCCGGCGGGCGCATCCGGGCCTCGAACCCCTGCTCCGAGTACATGTTCCTGGACAACACGGCCTGCAACCTGGCCAGCCTGAACCTGGGCTCCTTCTTCGACGACGACTCCGGCACCTTCAACATCGAGGCCTACCAGCACGCCATCCGCCTGTGGACCATCGTGCTCGACGTCTCGGTGACCATGGCCCAGTTCCCCAGCAAAGAGATCGCCCAAGGGTCCTGGGACTACCGCACCCTGGGCCTGGGGTACGCCAATCTGGGGTCGCTCCTCATGCGCAGCGGCATCGCCTACGACTCCGATGAGGGCCGGGCCATCGCCGCCGCCCTGACCGCCGTACTCACCGGCATCTCCTATGCCACCTCGGCCGAGATGGCCTCGGTGCTCGGCGCCTTCCCCAAGTTCCCCGACAACCGCGAGGCGATGCTGCGAGTGGTTCGCAACCACCGTCGCGCCGCCTACGACGCCCCCCAGGAGGAGTACGAGGGGATCACCCACCGCGTGGTAGGCCTCGACCCGCTCTACGGCCCGGGGGCCCTGCTCGACGCGGCGCGGCGGGCCTGGGATTCGGCCCTCGACATGGGCGAGCAGTACGGCTACCGCAACGCCCAGGTCACCTGCCTCGCCCCTACCGGGACCATCTCCCTGCAGATGGACTGTGACACCACCGGGGTGGAGCCCGACTTCGCCCTGGTCAAGTTCAAGAAGCTGGCCGGGGGCGGGTTCTTCAAGATCGCCAACCAGTCCATCGAGCCGGCGCTGCGCAGCCTGGGCTACACCCCCGAGCAGAGCGCCGACATCGTGCGCTACGTGGTGGGCACCATGACTCTCGAGGGGGCGCCCTACATCGATCGGGACGCTCTGCTGGCCGTGGGGCTCACCGAAGAAGAGATCGCCGCCGTCGAGAAGGCGCTGCCCGGCGTATTCGAACTCCGCCACGCTTTCGCCCCCTACGTGATCGGAACCGCCGCCCTGGCCCGCCTCGGGGTCCCCGAGTCCCGCTGGAAGTCCCCCGGCTTCGACCTGCTGCGCCACCTGGGCTTCACCCCCGAGCAGATCCGCCAGGCGGGGGACCACATCTGCGGCCGCCAGACGGTGGAAGGCGCCCCGCACCTCCGCCCGGAGCACTTGTCGGTCTTCGACACCGCCAACCGCAATGGGCGCTACGGCACCAGGTTCATCCACCACTCCGGCCACATCAAGGCCATGGCCGCGGTGCAGCCCTTCATCACCGGAGCCATCTCCAAGACCATGAACCTGCCCGCCGAGGCCACGGTGGAGGAGGTCGAAGAGGCCCACCTGCAGTCCTGGCAGCTGGGTTTGAAGGCCATCGCCATCTACCGCGACGGCTCCAAGGCCAGCCAACCGCTGTCGGTGACCAGCGACGAGGGCCACACCCCCGACGAAGAGCCGGTGGAGGTCAGCGACGCCCTCGAGGCCCAGGCCCGGGTGGTCGGCGGCTACTTCGCTCCCGGGGTCAGCCCCTCCCAGGCCTACAAGGGTGCCGTCCGGCCGCGCTTCATCCTCCCCGCCCGGCGCCGCGGCTGGACCCAGGAGGCCCGGGTAGGCGGGCACAAGGTGTTCTTGCGCACCGGGGAGTACGAGGACGGCACCCTGGGTGAGCTGTTCATCGACCTCGCCAAGGAGGGAGCCACCCTGCGGGGCATCCTCTCCTGCTTCGCCATCGCCGTGTCCAAGGGCCTGCAGTACGGGGTGCCCCTCGAGGAGTTCGTGGACACCTTCACCTTCCACACCTTCGAGCCGCGCGGCCTGGTGGAGGGCCATCCGAACATCAAGATGGCCAACTCCATCGTGGACTACATCTTCCGGGCCCTCGGCCTCGAGTACCTGGGCCGCACCGACCTAGTGCAGGTGCCGCCGGTTGACGAGCTGCCGCCGCCCAAGGGCCTCGCGGTGGACGCCGGGCTGCAGCTCGACCTCGCCGACGCCGCACCGGAAGATGGGGACGAACCGGCTTTCACCCTTCCGGCGCCGGTGCGCCCGAAAGCGGCCGTTGCCGAGGCTCCGGCCGCCCGCGGCGAGGCGCTGTTGGGAGCGGTCACCGCCGAGGGCGGCAGCACCGAACTGGCCCAGCTCTCCTCGGTACAGGAGGCTCTCGGCTCGTACATGGGCGGGGCGCCCCTGTGCGACGTCTGTGGCCACATCACGGTGCGCAACGGCTCCTGCTACAAGTGCCTGAACTGCGGGAACTCCATGGGGTGCTCGTAGACGGCTAGGGCCGTCGGCGC
>JAFGCH010000051.1 GCA_016932695.1 Acidimicrobiia bacterium
ACGACGGTGGCGGCCGAAGACGGGACGTTCACCCTGCCCGATGTGAGCCTGGACGACCTGGGCCCACCCGCCCCGCCCGACGGCGCCGAGATCACCCTGGTGTTCACCGCCGACGGCAACCAATCCGGGGCCTGCAACATCGACGTGCAGACCTAATCCGGGACCCACGCGAGGCGGCCGCCCCGTTGCGGGCGGCCGCCTCGCGTTCCGGCCAGAATCGTGCCGGAGGCGCGAGAGGAGGCCCCGTGAAGAGCCACCGCACGGAACTGTGGTTCGAGATCCCCACCCGGCGCGGGTTCGTCAACATCACCCCGCAGGTGGAGCAAACGGTACGGGACAGCGGGATCACCGAGGGCCTGGCGCTGGTGAACGCCATGCACATCACCGCCAGCGTGTTCATCAACGACGACGAGCCCGGCCTGCACCACGACTATGAGGTGTGGCTGGAGGGCCTGGCCCCGCATGAGCCCGTCGCCGGCTACCACCACAACCGCACCGGGGAAGACAACGCCGACGCCCACCTGAAACGCCAGGTGATGGGCCGGGAGGTGGTGGTGGCCATCACCGGCGGTCGCCTCGACTTCGGGCCCTGGGAGCAGATCTTCTACGGGGAGTTCGACGGCCGCCGCCGCAAGCGGGTGCTGGTCAAGGTCATCGGGGAGTAGGGCGGCGCGGCGACGGGCGGTGGGGGCCTACCCTGTCGCCGCGAGGAGGGACGATGACCCAAGAACAGGACCGCCGGGCCGCCTATCGGAAGGCCGGCTACGCCGTGGCCTGCTACGCCCAGGGGCGCCCCGTGCCCGCCCTCTCGTTGGATCGGCCCGGCGACGAGGAGGATGAGCCCGGGCGGGCCTGGCCGGTGGACCTGGGGAGCGGCGCCCGGCACCGCCTCGAGCTGGAGATCCTGGCGCGCTGGGTGGCGGTGCTGGCCGAAGAGCGTGCCGCGCAGGAGACCGGGTCCGGTGCCCCCTCGGGAGGCCGGACCCGAGAGGCGCTGGACGCTCTGGGCCGCAGAATCACCCGGAGCCCCGAGGAGAACGAGGCCTACCTGGAATGGCTGCGCCGCCGGGCGCAAGGCCTGCTGGATCTCCCGGGGATGTGGGCGGCCATGGAGAAGGCGGCCGAGGCTCTGCTCACCGCCGGGGCCGTGCCCTCCCGCGAGGCCACCGCCCTGATCGCCGGGGTGCACCAGGAGCGCAAACGCCGCTCCGGGATCGGGGGCTGGCTGCGGCCCCTACGATGAGCCGCATGCCAGACACCCAGTTGCCCCCGCCCCGCACCACCGGCCCCGTCTCGCTGGAGGAAGCGCTGCTGCGACGGCGCTCGCGACGGGAGTTCAACGGTACCCCTCTCTCCGCCGCCGACCTCGGGCAACTGCTCTGGGCGGCTCACGGGGTCACCGGGACCGAGGGACGCACCACGACCCCGACGGCGGGCAACACCCTCCCCCATGAGGTGTACGCCATCACCCCCGCCGGCGCCTTCCGTTACGACGGCGCCGCCCACATCCTCGAGACGATGAACCCCGCCGACCTGCGCGCCCCGCTGCGCGCCTTCTACGACGACGAGCGCATCCTGCGCGCCGGGGCGGTGATCGTGCTGGCGGCCGTCACCGCGCGCACCGCGGCTCGCTACGGCGAGCGGGCGGACCGCTACGTGGCCATGGGCCTGGGCCACGGCGCCCAGAACGTGCTCCTGCAAGCCGAAGCCCTCGGGCTGTGGGCCTATCCGATAGGCGCGCACGACCCCGAGGGGGTGGCCCGCCTGATCCCTCTGCCGGAAGGCTGCCTGCCCCTGTACATGGTGGCCGTGGGACACCCGGCGGGGAAGTAGTCCTCAGCCGGCCAGGAAGCTGAGGCGGACCCGGCGGGTGCGATTGTCCCGGTTGCGGTCCACCACCACGATCGACTGCCAGGTGCCCAGGGTGAGGCTCCCCCCGATCACCGGCACGATGAGCGACGGCGAGATCAGGGCTGGCAGTACGCGATCGGCCCCGTGCCCGGGGGCTCCGTGGCGGTGGCGCCACCGCCCGTCGCGGGGAAGGAGCACTTCCAACTGCGCCAGCAGATCCTCCTCGCTGCCGGCTCCCGTCTCCATGATCGCCAGGCCGGCGGTGGCGTGGGGCAGGAACACCGACAGCAGCCCCTCCCCCTTGCCGGCCACAAAGCGCGCCGCCGCGGCGGTGACATCGAACACCGCGGGGACAGTTCCGGTTTGCAGCGTGATTTCGACGGTGTCCACGGCGCCAGCGTAGAGCCGGGCGGCCGCCGCAGCATCCGCCCGTTGCCTGCTCCCGACTCCTCGGCGAATCTCGGTGCCGGGGACTACGGTTAAGTCAAGGACGGGTGGGGCGGCAAGCCCCGGCACCGTCCCAGAAGGGAGGAAGAAATGGCTCCTGTACGACGTCACTGGGGCATGGTCGCCGCCGCCGCGCTCCTCCTGCTGGTGGTCGGCAGTGCCTGGGCTAGTGCCGCGGACCCTGCCGCCGAGCCCCGCGCCGGTATCGACGCCGACACCGTCGACGGCCACCACGCCGGGCCCTCCAACGGGGTGAAAGCAGACCGGGCCAACCGGGTGCTCTGGGCCACCCCCCAGGGCAAGATCGGAGCGGTATCGCTTCCCTGGAGCATCATCGACAAGCACTACCTGGGCACCGAGGGAGACACCTTCCACTTCGTCCCGGGAGCCGAGCTGCGCTTTCACATGGATGATGTCAGCCGGGGAACGACCCTGATCAACAACACCGGCCAGGCGATCGTCCGCAATACCACCGGGGGCCCGGTCACCAACCGGGTGGTGATCCCGGTCAACCTGCCCGGTATGCAGAGCGGCTCCTACGTGAGGATCGTGGACTACCGCCTCTACTACCGGGTGGACAACACCGCGGACAGGATCGACAGCTCGTGGCTGCTCAAGATGGACGCCTCCACCGGCGGGCACATCACTCTCCACACCGACGGCACCGATCGCCAGTCAGCCGGCTGGTCCTCCTACGTGAACACCTGCACAGTGGCGGACTGTCAGCTTTCGTGGCCTTCGGCCGGATTCGTCACCATTGTGCTGGACCTGGTCTACACAGGGACCGGAGACCCGCACGACATCACCATCGGAGGCGTGCTGCTCCGAGTTTCTTACGACTGACGCGCCGCCGCGGGCCTGCAAGAGGGGAGCCTCCGGGCTCCCCTCGCCGCGCTTAGGCGTTCTCTCCCATGAATAGGGCGGAGACCGACTCCTCGGTGAAGATGGCCCGCAGGGCGTCGGCCAGGATGGGGCCCACCGACAGCACCCGCAGGTTGGGCAGGGAAGCGGACTCGGGCGGCACGGGGAGGGTGTTGGTGATCACCACCTCCTCCAGGGCGCTGCCGGCGAAGCGCTGCGCCGCCGGCGGGGAGAGGACCCCGTGGGTGGCCATGGCCCGCACGCTGAGCGCCCCGGCCTGGCGCAGCAGGTCGGCGGCGGCCACCACCGTGCCTCCGGTGTCGATCATGTCGTCCACGATGATGGCGTGCAGGCCGGCCACGTCGCCCACCACCTGGAGGGCGGCGGACTCGTTGTGGACGTCGGGTTCGCGCCGCTTGTGGATGAAGGCCACCCCGGCGTCCAGGTGCCGGGCATAGAGGGAGGCGAGGCGCACCCGCCCCGTGTCGGGCGAGACGATCACCATGTCCTTGCCGACGGCGGCGTGCAGGTACTCGAGGAAAACGGGCAGCGCCGTCAGGTGGTCGAACGGCTTCACGGTGAAGCCCTGGATCTGGGCGCTGTGCAGATCCATAGACACGATGCGGTCGGCCCCGGCAGCGATGAGGAGGTCGGCCATGAGGCGGGCCGTTATCGGCTCACGCGCCAGGTGCTTCTTGTCCTGCCGGGCATAGCCGTAGAAGGGCACCACCGCCGTGATCCGCTTGGCCGACGCCCGGTGCAGAGCGTCGAGCATGATCAACTGCTCCATGATGTGGAAATTGACCGGCTTGCTGTGGCTCTGCAGCACGAAGCAGTCGGCACCGCGTACGCTCTCCGTGTAGCGGACGTAGATCTCCCCGTTGGCGAAGTTGGAGCGCTCCACCCCGCCCACCGAGATCCCCAGCAGACCGGCCACCTCCTCCGCCAACGGCGGATTGGCCGAGCCCGAGAACAGCATCATGCGCTTGCGGCCGGGCAGTTCCACTTGGGGATCACTCCTTCCGGGAGGCCTTCTTCGCCTTGCGGGCAGCGTAGCCGGGCACCTCGCGCTGCCGGGAGCGCTCCACCGCCAGGGCACCGGGGGAGACGTCACGGGTAATCACCGAACCCGCCCCGGTGGTGGCCTCGTCGCCGATGGTCACCGGCGCCACCAGCATGGTGTCGGATCCGATGAAGACCCGGTCGCCGATCACGGTGCGGTGCTTCTCGCGCCCGTCGTAGTTGCAGGTGATGGTGCCGGCACCGATGTTGCTGTCCTCGCCGATCGAGGCATCCCCCATGTAGGACAGGTGGGGCACCTTGCTCCCCCGCCCGACGACCGTGGCCTTGGTCTCCACGAAAGTGCCCACCTTGGCGCCGGCCTCCAGGCGAGTCCCGGGCCGGAGGCTGGCGAAAGGCCCCACCTGGGCGCCCTCCCCCACTTCGGCTCCCCGCAGCACCGAGTACCAGACGCGCGCCCCAGGACCGATGATGCTGTCCACGGCGAAGACGTCGGGCCCCACCACCGCCCCGGCACCCACCGTGGTGCGGCCTTCCAGGTGGACGCCCGGGTAGAGCCGCGCCCCGGCTGCCACTGCGACGCCGGCATCGAGGTACACCCGGCCCGGGTCGACCATCTCCACCCCGGCCGCCATCCAAGCGGCGTTCAGGCGGCGGCGCACCTCGGCAACCACTGTGGCCAACTGGTCCTGCGAGTTGATCCCCTGCACCTCGGCCGGGTCGGCTACCGGCACGGCCCGTACCTCCCCGTCGGCCGCCAGGGCGGCTACGGCATCGGTGAGGTAGTACTCCCCCTGGTCGTTGCCCGTCCCCAGCGCCGCCAGGGCCGCGGCCAGGGCCGCCCCGTCGAAGGCGTAGGTCGACACGGCCACCTCGCGGATCACCCGTTGCTCCGGCGTGGCGTCGCGCTGCTCCACGATCCCCACCACCCGGGACCCCCGTCGCACCACTCGGCCGTAGCCGGTGGGATCGGGCATCTCGGTGGTCAGCAATGAGGCCGGGGCGTCGGCGCGGGCCTCCACCAGGGCCCGCAGGGTCTCGGGGCGCAACAGGGGTGTGTCACCGGGGACCACCAGGATCGTGTCACCCCCCACCTCCCCGACGGCGGCCAGGGCCGCCATCACGGCGTGGCCGGTGCCCAGTTGCGGCTGCTGGGTCACCGCCCGCACCCCTTCGGGGAGCGCCGCCCGCACCTCGTCGGCGCCGTGGCCCACCACCACGATCACCTCGTCCGCCCCCACCTCGGCCACCGCATCGAGCACCCAGGCCAGCAAGGAGCGCCCGGCCACTTCGAAGAGCACCTTGGGCCGCTCGGACTTCATCCGGGTACCCCGGCCGGCGGCCAGGACGATCGCCCGCAAGCTCATGCGCTCCTCCCGTATCGGGCCTGGGCTGGGGGGATAGGGCTCGAACCCATTCTTCGGGGACCAAAACCCCGCGTGCTGCCGATTACACCACCCCCCAACAGGGGTCAGGTCAGTGTACCGGAGGGCACCTGCCACCCCCGCGGTACCGGGCGGCAGGCCTGGGTGGCCCGGGCCCCGGAGACCGCAGCAGCCGCCTCCTCGGCCTCGTTGGCGGCGGCAAAGAAGGCGAAGAGGGCCGGCCCGCTTCCCGACATCAGCACCTCCCGGCCCCACAGCCGCTGCAGGTCGGCCAGCCAATCGCCCAGTTCCGGAACCAGGGAAAGCGCCGCGGGCACGAGGTCGTTCACCAGGGGATCCTCCGGGCGCAGGATGGGCGGCAGGTCCCGTCCGGCCACCGCCGGGCCCTGGGGTCCGCCGAGGTCGTCCCAACGCCGGTAGGCGGCCGCCGTGGCGATCTCGAAGGGAGGCACCACCACCGCCAGCCAGAAGCCGCCCAGGGGTGGCAGGGCGGTCAGGCGCTCGCCGTACCCCTCCATGAGGGCGGTGCCGCCCTGCAGGCAGAAAGGCACATCCGCCCCGAGCCCCGGAGCCAAGGCGTCCCGCCCGGCGTCGGGGAGGCAGAAGAGCCTCGAGGCCAGCACCAGGGTGGCGGCGGCGTCGGCGCTGCCCCCGCCGAGGCCGGCGGCCACCGGGATGCCCTTGTCCAGCGCCAGGGCGGCGGGGAGGGGACGCGGCGCCGCCCGCCGGACCGCCTCCAGCGCTCGCCAAGCGAGGTTCGTGTCGTCGGCGGGCACGGTGAGCCCGGAGAGGGTGAAGGCATCGGCCGCGGCGCGCTCCAGCATCAGATGGTCGGCCCAGTCGATCGACTGCGCCAGGGAGAGCAGCGGGTGCCTGCCCGAGGAATCGGGGGCCCGCACCCGGAGGCTCAAGTTGGCCTTGGCGAAGGCCTCAGCCTCCATGAACCACCTCCGCCAGCCGAAGGTAGTCCTCCGGCGACAACTCCTCGGCCCGGGCCGTGGGGTCCAGGCCGGCGGCGGTCAGGGCGACCGACGGTTCGGGCAGCATCGCCGCCAGGGAGCGGCGCAGCATCTTGCGCCGCTGCCCGAAGGCCGCCGCCGCCAGGGTCAGCGCCTGCTCGGCGCGAGCCGGTGCCGGCCGGCGGTGGATCACCACCACCGTCGATTCCACTTTCGGCGGGGGGAGGAACACGGCCGCGGGCACCCGGAAAGCCATCTCGACGGTCCCGTACAGGCACACCACCACCGAGGGCAGGCCGTAGGTGCGGCTGCCGGGAGATGCGGCCAGGCGCTCCACGGCCTCTCGCTGCAGCATCACCACGAAGCGGGTGATCGCCGGGGCCTCCCGCAGCAGCCGCAGCAGCAGGGGGGTACCCACGTTGTAGGGAAGGTTGGCCACCATCACCCAGGGCCCTTCCCCCAGCGCCCCGGGGTCGAGGTCGGCGGCGTCCTCGTAGCGCACCTCCACCCCGGCCACTCCCCACAGGGCCTCCTCGAGTACTGGCCGCAGCCGGGCATCCACTTCGTAAGCCAGCACGGGCGCCCCGGCGGCGGCCAGGCCCCGGGTCAAGGTGCCGGCCCCGGCCCCGATCTCCAGCACCCGTTCGCCGGGCTGCAGGGCGGCCACGGCCACGATGCGGCGCACCAGGTTGGGATCGACCAGGAAGTGCTGGCCCAGCTCCTTACGGGGATGCACCCCGTGGGCAGCGAGGAGACGGGCGGTGGCCCCCCTTCCCAGCGGGTTCTCAGGCATGGCGGAATACGCGAGCGGCGGTCGCCGCCGTGCGCCGCGCCACTTCGGCGGGCGGCACCCCCCAGACCGCGGCCAGCGCTTCCCCCACCGCCACCACATTGGCCGGCTCGTTGGGGACGTCCCGGTGGGGCGGCGGGGTCAGGTAGGGGGTGTCGGTCTCGATCATGGTGCGCTCCGGAGGAGCCACCGCCGCCGCCCGGCGGGTGGTGTCGCCCGTCGCGTAGGTGATCGGCCCGGCGAAGGAGAAAACCACCCCGAGAGCGGTGAAGCGCTCCGTCCAGCGCGGCCCCCCGGTCCAGCAGTGGAGCACGCTCCGGGGGCCCACCCCCGCCCGTTCCAGTTCGGCGTACAGCTCGGCGAAGGCATCACGGCAGTGCAGTACCAGCGGCTTGTCGAGTTCTTCGGCCAGGGCGAATTGGGCGCGCAGCGCCGCGACCTGCTCCTCGCGAGGCGACAGGTTGCGGTAGAAGTCGAGACCGCACTCCCCAATCGCCACGGCCCGCTCTGCCAGGGCGGCGATGCGCTCGCCCTCTTCGGGCCAGCGGGAGGCATCGTGGGGGTGCAGCCCGGCGGCGGCGAAGACGACCCCGGGATGGGCCTCGGCCAGAGCCAGCGCCTGCTCCGACCCGGCGGCGTCGGTGCCGGGGCAGACCAGCCAGGCCACCCCGGCGGCGGCGGCGCGCCCCAGCAGCACCTCGGGCCCCTGAGGAGCGAGGTGCAGGTGGCAATGGCTGTCTACCCAGGTAGTCACACCGCTATACGGGGGAAGAGGGACGGCCCCTTGCGCACCGGCAGCCCGCCGGGGTAGCCGCCCCAGGCGGCGGC
The DNA here is from genome assembly GCA_016932695.1 of Acidimicrobiia bacterium. Classification (GTDB taxonomy): domain Bacteria; phylum Actinomycetota; class Acidimicrobiia; order Spongiisociales; family UBA11373; genus VGBK01. Next base: position 8,142 of record JAFGCH010000051.1, read on the forward strand.
GTCCGGCAGGCGCGACTCCTCGGGCGAGCCGGGCAGGCCGATACGCCGCCACACCTCGCCGCAAGCCCCGGGCACCGCCGGGGAGGCGAGCAGGGCTACCAGGCGGAGCACCTCGAGGGCGTCGCCGAGCACGGCCGCCACCTCCCGGCCCGGCTCCATCTTCCAAGGCTCGTTGGCTTCGAGGTAGGCGTTGGCCTCCCGGATCAGGCGCCAGGTGGCCTCCAGGGCCTCCGACGGCGCCACTCTCTCCCACGCCGCCGCCGTCTCCTCAAAGGCTCGCCCGGCCGCCTCGGCCAGGGGGCTGTCGGCCGAAGGGGCCGGGCCCACACCGCCGCATTTGGAGGCGACGACCGCGGCCACCCGGGCGGCCAGGTTGCCGAAGTTGTTCGCCAGGTCGGCGTTGTAGCGGGCCACCATGCCCTCGAAGCTGAACTCGCCGTCGGGGCCGAAGCGCTGGTCGGCCAGGAAGTGGTAGCGGAAGCCATCCACCCCGGCGACCTCCACCAGCGCGGCCGGGGCGATCTGGTTGAGCCGCGTCTTGGACATCTTCTCGCCGCCCACGAGGAGGTAGCCGTGCACGTGGATGGCCCGGGGCGGCTCCAGACCGGCAGAGAGCAGCATCGCCGGCCAGTACACGCAGTGGAACCGCAGGATGTCCTTGCCGATCAGGTGCCGGGCCCCGGCCCAGCGGACGGGGAAAGCCGGGTCCTCCGTGCCGTAACCGGCGGCGGTGAGGTAGTTGGTGAGGGCGTCGAACCACACATAGGTCACGTGGCGCGGGTCCCAGGGCAGGGGAATCCCCCAGTCGATCGAGGTGCGGCTGATGGAGAAGTCCTTCAGGCCCTGGCGGATGAACCCCAGTGCCTCGTTGCGCCGTATCTCGGGAGTGACGAACCCGGGATGCGACTCGTACCAGTCCAGGAGCGGCTGCTCGTAGCGGCTCAGCTTGAAGAAGTAGTTCTCCTCCTGCATGCAGATCACCGGGCGGCCCTGGCGCTCGAGGTCGGGCACCTCCTCCGCGGTGACGTAGGCCTCATCGGCCACCGAGTACAGGCCCTCGTAGTGGCCCAGTTCGATGTCGCCCCGGTCGTAGCACGCCTGGAGCAGCTTCTGCACCGCCCGGTGGTGGCGCGGCTCGGTGGTGCGGATGAAGTCGTCGTTGCTGATGCCCAGCGACTGCCAGGCATCCACGAAGCGCACCGCGAAGCGGTCGGCCTGCTCCTGGGGAGTGATGCCGTTCTTCTCGGCGGCGCGCTGCACCTTGAGCCCGTGCTCGTCGGTGCCGGTGAGGAACAGGGTGCCCTCCCCCAGCAGACGATGCCAGCGGGCCAGAGCATCGGCGATCAGCGTGGTATAGGCATGCCCGATGTGGGGCTCATCGTTGACGTAGTAGATGGGGGTGGTGACGTAGAACATCGGCGGGCCGCCAGGGTAGCGCCGGCGCCACGCGGGGCCGGCCGGCCGGAAAGCGCCAACAGCAGGCAGGGCGGGGGGTTATGCTGACGGCGAGTGGCTTCGAGGCACCGTCGGCCCGCTGCCACCTTCCGTCGCCCTCTGGAGGTGCTTGCGAACATGAACACCGGGATCGTCCGCAAGATCGACGACCTGGGCCGCGTGGTGATCCCCGCCGAGATGCGCCACGTCCTCGGGGTGAAGGAGGGCGACCAACTGGAGATCACCCTGGAGGGCGACCACATCGCCATCCGGCCGCGACTCCCGCGCCTCGTCGCCCAATTCACCATCGACAAGAAGAAGCGCGTGGCCCTGTCCGATGAGACGGTGGTGCTCGAACCGGGCGACTACGTCATCGAGCGCATCGGCCGCAAGCGCTGAGCCGGCTCACCCCGCCCCTCCCCGGCGGCGCCGGGTGACCGCCTCGTAGAGAGCCCGGCGCCGCACCCCCGTTTCTTCCGCCACCATCCGGCAGGCCGTGGATACGGCCGTGCCCGCCGCCACCATCTCCTCCACCCGGGCGGCGGCGCGCTCCAGATCGGGAACCGTCTCCGGGGCCCCGGCTACTACCAGGGTGACCTCACCGCGGGCCGGGCTCTCCGCCCAGTGGCGCTGCGCCTCACCCAGGCTGCCCCGCCACACCTCCTCGTGCATCTTGGTGAGCTCACGGCAGACGACGCAGTTCCGTGCCTCCCCGAGCAGCGCGGAGAGCTCGGCGAGATCGGCCGCCAGCCGCCCCGGGGCGCAGAAGAGGACCATCGTGCGCTCCTCGGCGGCCAGCGCCCGCAGCCGTTCTCGGCGCTTCTCCCCACGTCGCGGCAGGAACCCCTCGAAGGCGAACCGATCGGCGGGCAGACCCGACAGCGCCACCGCCAGGGTGACCGCACTGGCCCCCGGCACTCCGGTCACCTCCGCCCCGGCCGCCAGCGCCGCCCGTACCGCGCTCAGGCCGGGATCCGAGATGGTGGGCATCCCGGCGTCGGTGAGCAGGGCCACGGTCTCGCCGGCCTCCAGGCGGCGCGCCACCTCGCCGGCACGCTCGGCCTCGTTGCCGGCGAAGTAGGAGCGCAGCGGCCGGGTGACCCCGAGGTGATCCAGGAGGATGCGAGCCCGCCGGGTGTCCTCGGCATAGACCACGGCCGCGGAGAGCAGGGCCTCGGCCAGGCGCGGCGGGGCATCGGCCAGGTTGCCGATAGGACCGGCGCAGAGGATCAGCCTCCCGAGCACGGGCCGAGGATAGGGCCGGCGCTCTCCCGTCAGGGGAGCAGGTCGAAGCCGGCGGCGTGGTTGGGGTGCACCGCACCCAAGTGCCGGCGATCAAGAGTGGCCACCGACGTGATACCCAAACGCTCGGCGGCGGCCACCAGGGAAGCGTCGACGGTTCCCAGCGGCAACTCGCGGTAGCGCCACACCAACTCGGCGATCCGCACCCAGTCCCCCGCGGCCACGGCTTCCACCGCGAAGTCGCCGCCGGCCAGGTCACCGAGGAAGCGAACCTCGGGGCCGGGCCCGAGCCTGCTGCCGAGCAGGTAGGTCACCTCGGTGATGACGAGGCAAGGCACCACGAGCGGGCCCGGATGATGCCGCAGAAGCTCCAGGGAGGCGCCATGGTACCGGTCGTCGGCGTCGACGTAGGCATACAGAGGGCCGGCGTCGACCACCAGGGAGGCTATCGATCCACCTCGGCGGCGAGGATCTCTTCGATGCGGTCCGATACGTCGGCGCGCCCGCTGCGGCCGCTGCCGGCCGCCCCCAACCGGTGCCCCGGCCCGCCCAGATACCCGGTGATGGCTTCCCGAGTCACGACGGAGATGGTGGTACCGCGCCGCGCCGCTTCGTGTCGCAGGCGGGCGTCGAGGTCATCGGGGAGCTTGATCGTGGTGCGCTTCATGTATGCCAGCATGTCTCCCTCCGGACCCAGAGAAAACGGGACCGGCCCGCACCTCCAGCTGCATCCCCACCGCCGGCGGACGATGCCCGACGGGTAGCTCGACGATCCAGGAAGCCCCCCAGTCGACGAAGAGCCGCCCCGGGGGGAGAAGACCCACGCGCCGCACCTGCCCCGCAGCATCCAGCGACACCACCCGCAAGGGCACGGCCATACCCATCGAGTGCACCGAGCGCGCCGCCAGCAGCATCCCCCGCCCCGGCGGCCGAGGGCGCAGGCCGCGCCACCGTTGCCGGTAGGTGCGGGCGAGGCGCACCGGGCCCGACCGCCACCCCTTTCCTGCCAGCTCCACCACGGCGGCATGGCGCTCCAGGGCTGTTACCCTCCTGTCCCTCATGGCCAAGGCAAAGCGCCGCAAGCGGGATGCCCGCAGGAGCAAGGCCAACCACGGGCGTCGTCCCAACGCCGGTCGCGGTTAGCCGACCGGTTCGACGCGCCCTCCCGGCCTTTCCCCCCTCACCGTAGGGCTTCTCGGCGCGCCCGGAAAGCCCTACGAAGGCTCGGGGGCCGCCGAAGCGGCCCCCGGATCACCCTCGGTAGGTCGACTCAGCCCGCGGGCGGCGGTGGGGGCGGCGGCGGCAGGTCCGTGCCGGCCGGCGGAGCGACCGGAGCCGCCGCCGGCTTGCGCTCGGGCAGCTTCAGCCCGGAATCCAAGAAGGCGCCGAAAGCCATCCCCGCTGTCACCAGGAGCCCCAGCGCCAGCCCGAGGAAGGTACTGTCGGCCTCGGTGATCAGGCGCACGAGGATCAGGACGAACGCCGCGGCCGACAGGATCAACACCAGGTACTCCGCCTTGAACTGCCAGGAGTCGACCTTGCCCCGCCCCGAGGCTTTCAGGTACACCAGTAGCGCTGCGGCCATCCCGCACAGCGAACCGCCCCAGGCGTAGAAGCCCGCCCCGAAGCCGTTCACCTGGCCCATCGGGTTGATGAAGCCCGCCTGATACCAGGGGATGAACAGAAGGTTGACGATCAGGAACAGCCCACCGTAGAAGACCAGTTTCTGACCGGTGCTCAGCTTCGCCCTGTCCATAGTCGCTCCCGTCGGTCGTCGGCCGGACTAGCGCCATTCTGGCAGGGGGCGGCCCGGGACGCGCCGCACGCGGCTCGGGGGCCGCGTCGGCGGCCCCCGAGACAGTAGCGCGGTCGGTTACGCCGGCGGAGGCGGAGGCGGGTTGTTGCTACCGCCGAGAGCCTTGAAGTCGGCGACGCCGAGGCCCTCTTCCTTCATTGCCAGGAAGGTGCCGAAGACCAGGATGGCCGAAACGATGAGACCCAGCCAGAGACCGAACTTCATGAGGTCGGTCTCGGTAATCAGCCGGAGGAGGATGAAGATGAACCCCAGGGCCGCCAGCCCGAAAGCAAGGTGCTCGGCCTTCAGCGGACCGGCCTGGATCTTCATCTTGGTGAACACCTTCAGGGCGATCAGCACTGCAGCGGCGATGGCCAGGAACGACCCGAACCACGCCAGGAAGCCGGCGTCAAAAGCGTTCAGGTTGAACGGACCGAGGCCGTACCACGGCAGGAACAGGTTGATGAACAGCAGGATGCCCGCCCCGAGGACGATCTTCTGCCCGTTCTTGATCTTGCTGAGATCCATGCTCACCCCATTCGTCGGCGATTGACCGACTGCCATTCTGGCAGGAACCGGAGTGCCATGCGGAACCGCCTTCCGGGCCGGGGGGTCAATCCTCCGGAGGCAGCCGCAGGGCGTCGACCAGGGCCCGCCCCACCACCGGGTCCCCGGCGATGACCGCCAGCACCTGCCTACCGACCCGCTGGACGAAGGCGAAGTCGGATCCCTCGAGCAGCACGCTGCCCGCCGCGGCGTCGGTCACCGGGGCGCTCACCGCCATGTTGGATCGCAGGGAGCCGGCCAGGGCCGCGGCGAGCTCCTCGGCATCCCGCGGGGCATCTCCCTCGAACAGGTAGGCGAAGGCCACTTCGGACCCGTTCCAGTGCAGGCGGTAGACGTCGCCTCCCCAGCCCCCGGCGGCGATGGCCGCCTCGCCGTCGCCGACCCCTTCCAGCAGGTAGAGCATCAGGTTCCACTCGCCGAAGGCCCCCTCCTCGACCACTTCGTAACCCTCCAACGCCGTGGCGGGCAGGGCCACCGGCCGGGCCGGCTCCAGGGTGAAGTAGGCGTTCGGGTGCAGGATCTGCTCCACGGTGAAAGGCGGGTTCAGGTAGGCCTGGTCCACCGCCGCGCTGCCCCCCTCCTCCACCAGGCGCTCCACGAACCCGAACCCGCTCTCATAGGGGAAGCCGAGATCCTCCCCCACCCAGTCGGGCAACGAGTCGAGCACCGAGGTGTCGGCCTGCAGCGACTCCAGCAGCGCCGCCACCTGGTCGTCGGGGGCCATCTGCTGGAGGTAGACCATCTGGAAGTAGGTAGCGTCGCCCTCCGCCAGGGCCTGCAGGGCGGCGGCCTCGTGGTAGCGCTCCGCCTCGACCAGGTCGTCGAGGGAGGCGCTCATGCCGAAGTGCTGGTCGGTGAGGGCGTGGATCAGCTCGTGGATGACGATGGTGCGCCCCAGCGGGGTCAGTTCCTCTCCGGCCACCACCAGCTCCCCGGTGTCGCCGTCGTAGAAGCCGACCACCTGCTCGGCGTAGAGGTCCTCGATAGCCCCGGCCAGGTCCACCTCGACGGGGAGGATGCCCAGCAGCCGGGCGAAAGCCTGCTCGACGGCGATCTCCTCGGGATCGAGTTCCTCCTGGAGGTTGGTGCGGACCCGGGCCGCCATCTCCTCCGCCGACACCAGAGTCACCTCGACCGGCTCGATGAAACGGCGCCCCCGCAGTTCCTCGGTGGTGCCGATCAGTGCCTGGATCTCGACACCCACGTCCCCCGCCTCGCCTCCGGGGATCGAGCTGGTGGTCTCCGCCTGCGTCGTGGAGGTGGTGGCCGCGGTGGTGGTGACCGACGTCGAGGTGGTGGGATCGGAAGTCGTGGTCGCCGCAGTGGTGGAGGGCCAGTCGATGGCCTCACCGCAGCCGGCGGCGGCCAGGGCGACAACGGCCAGGATGACGGCGAGGCGCTTCACTGCCGGCGGATCCCTTGCTCGGAGAGTCGGGCCAGCGTACCCGCGTCGCAGCCCAACGACGCGCTTCGCCTCGCTCAGCGGCGCCAGGCCGCCCAGTAAGAGCCCAGGCGGGCGACGAAGGCCCCCGGCGTCTCGGCGTAGATGCGCTGGCCCAGGGGACGGGCCAGACGCCGCAAGCGATCCTGTTCCTCGGCGACGAGGGCGGCCAGCAGCCGCCGTTCCGCCTCGCCGGGCAGCAGACCGGGATCCGCGGCCACCGCCCCCCCCAGGACAGCGCAATCGTGCTCGTCGCCCAGGGTCTCGGCAAGGCGGTCGGCGGCCGCCGCCAGGGACCCCAGGACCTCGGGCCAGGCCGGCTCGAGGGCTTCCACCTGATAGCGGAGGTACTTTGCCGACTTGCGCCAGCGGTGGAAAGCGGCCTCAGTGCCCAGCCGGTAGGCGGCCTCCATGCGGGAACGGCCCTGCCGGTACACCCGGCGCAATCCGGGGGCGATGGCGCCGAAATCATCGGGGACAGCTCCGGGGCCGGAGCCTCCCGGCGCCCAAGCAGCGAAGCGCCGACGGCAGGTGCGCAGGGTGGTGAGGAGATCGATGAACTCGTCGGGCGGGGCTGCGGCGGAGTCGGCCCCCGCCCCTGGGTCGCAGCGCAGGTGGTCGCGTAGAGCGGTGAACGACCCCTCGGGCAGCGAGGCCGCATTCCCCTCCAGAAGCCTCTCTAGCGTCAGCAGCCGTACGGTGCGGTCCCTAGAGGTGGCGATACCCCGGGCGCAATCGCGCAGTACGGCGTTCTCGTTGCGGAAGGCCGCCTCGCCCACGACGTCGCGAGTCAGGCGGATCATGGCCCGGGTCCGCTTCATCGCCTTGCGGGCGGTGTGGATGCCGATCTCCCGGCCTTCGTCCGGGTGAGCCAGGGCGGCGCAGGCCCGATCGAGGTACTCCAGGCAGATGCGCCGTATCCCCGGCCCCAGGGCCTCGGCGCGGGCCAGTGCCGGCCCGGACGGCCGGGCCTCGAAGGCGGGAGAGGCGGCTCGGTCGGGGAGGCTCACGTGCCGTCAGGGTAGCCCGATGGGTCCCGGGGGATGCCGGGGGAACCGCCCTCACAAGAGCCGGGGCGCCCCGCAGGGCGCCCCGGAATCACAGTTCTCCGGCCGTGGGCCGGAGGAGGTCAGCTCATCAGCCGATGAGGCAGCTCATGATGACTTCCATGAGCTCGGCGTTCTCGGTGGGATCCTCGCCGCGGATCTGAGCCAGGAACATGTCCTTCAGCAGATCGTCGCTGAGGGCATCGGCCACGCAGTTGGCCTGGTCCTCGGGGAGCCCGGAGGCGGCCATCTGATCCTTGATCATCTGCTGGAAGTCGATGCACTCCATGGCCAAGTCGGCCACCGTCTCCTGCTCGGCCGCGGTCATGTCCTCGAACCCGGCCTCGACGCCTTCGCCGGAGTCCAGCTCGTTGACCCGCTCCAGCCCGAACTCGCCGACGATGCCGTTGGCGAAGCACGAGGCCGACTCCTCGTCGGCAAACGGGTTCTCGGCGCTCGTGTCGGCGAGCAGTTCCGCCTTGATCTCATCGGCCTTGGCCTGTTCCTCGCCGCTCAGGCCGCCGCCACCGTCGTCGCCGCAGGCAGCCAGAACCAGCATCAGGGCCAAGATCATCAGGCCCAGTTTCTTCAGCACGTTGATCCCTCCCATATGGTCGGACCGTATGGCGCCAGGCTACACGGCCCGCAAGCCCAAGGAGCCGGGGGCGGAGGCTTAGGATCGGGTTCGCGACGATTCGGCGGCGAGAAAGGAGCCGGGAATGCAGGCGATGGTCCGCAAGGAGTTCCGGCAGCTGCGTCGCGACCGGCGCACTCTGGCGCTCATGATCGTCGTACCCCTGCTGCTGCTGGTGGTCTTCGGGTACGTCGCCCGCTTCGACGTCAAGGAGATCCCCACCGCACTGCTGGGAACTCAGGCGGAGGCCCTGGCCGGGATGCTGCCGGAGCCATTCGCGGTGACCATCGTGGACCCGGAGGGCAGCCGGGAGACCGCCGAGGACCTACTGCGGCGTTCCCGGGTGATCATCGCCGTCATCGCCGAGGCGCCGCCGACCCTGTTGGTCGACGGCAGCGAGCTGTTCGCCACTCAGTCGGCCCGGGCCGCCGTCGCCGGGCTGGGCGGGCTTCCCACCGGCGCCGTCGATGTCGAGGTCCTCTTCAACCCCGAGCTCTCCACCGCGGCCATCATGGTCCCCGCCCTCATCGGCATGGTCCTCACCGCGGTGGGGACGGTCATCACCAGCCTCGGGGTGGTGCGGGAACGCCAGGAGGGCACCCTGGAGCAGCTGGCGGTGATGCCCCTGCGGCCCCGCGACGTCATCGTGGGGAAGATCGCCCCCTACTTCCTGGTGGGCATCGTGGACATGGCGGTGATCACCGCCGCCGGGCTGCTGCTCTTCGACGTGCCGTTCCGCGGCTCGTGGCCGGTGTTCATCGCCGGGTCCATCCTCTTCCTGTTGGCGGTGCTGGGCATGGGGGTGCTGATCTCCACCCTCTCCCAGACCCAGGGGGAGGCCATCCAACTGGCGATCATGACGATGCTGCCCCAGGTGATGCTCTCGGGGATGATCTTCCCGCTCACCTCGATGCCCTGGGGGGTGCGCTGGATCTCCTACCTTCTGCCGCTCACCTACTTCATCCAGATCGTGCGCGGGGTCTTCCTCAAGGCCACCCCCATAGATGCCCTGGGGATCCCGTTCCTGGCGCTGGCGGCGCTGGCCCTCGTCGTCCTGGGGCTGGCGGTGCTCCGCTTCCGCCGGGACCTGGCCCCCGCCGGCCACCGCCGGGAGCCCTCGCCGGAGCCCGAGGCGGCGACGTGAGCTGGGGGGTCGCCGGGCTGAGGGTCTCTTTCGGGCCAACAGAGGCCCTCGACGGGATCAACCTCGAGGTGCCTCCGGGCCGGGTGACCGCCGTGGTCGGGGGCGACGGCGCCGGCAAGACCACCCTGCTGCGGGTCATGGCCGGCCTGGTGGCCCCCCGGGCGGGGACGGTGCGCCGTCCTCGGCAGGAGCAGATCGGCTACCTGCCCACCCGCTCCGGGGGCTTCCGCGACCTCACCGTGGCCGAGAACTTGGAGTTCGTGGCCGCGGCGGCTCGCCTGCCCGGCACCGGGCGGCGTGCCGACGACCTGCTGGAACGCACCGGCCTGGCGCCCTTCCGCAAGCGGCTGGCCCGAGACCTCTCCGGAGGCATGCGTCAGAAGCTGGGGGTGGTCATGGCCATGCTGCCCTCCCCCGCCATGCTGGTGCTCGACGAGCCCACCACCGGGGTCGACCCGGTGAGCCGGGCCGACCTATGGCGCCTGATCGCCCTGGCGGCGGCGCAGGGGGCGGCGGTACTGGTCTCCTCGGCGTACCTGGACGAGGCGGAGAGGGCCGCCTGGGTCATGGTCCTGCGCGAAGGACGCAGCCTGGTGGCCGGCACCCCGGCGGAGGTCACCGCCTCACTGCCGGGCGCAGTCGTCGACGTCGATGCTCCCACCGACCCCGCCCGCGCCTGGCGGAGGGGGCCCCGCTGGCGGGAATGGCGGCCGAACGGCGACCCGACGGCCATCGCCCCGACCCTGGAGGACGTGGTCATTGTGGCCTCGCTGGCCGCCGAGACGGGGAGGGCGCGGTGAAAGCCATCGAGGCCCGGGCCCTCACCCGCCGCTTCGGGGCGTTCACCGCCGTCGCCGACGTCGACCTCGTGGTGGAGACCGGGGAGATCGTCGGGGTGCTGGGAGCCAATGGCGCCGGGAAGACCACCCTGATGCGCATGATCCTGGGACTGCTGCACCCCAGCGCCGGCCGGGTGCGCCTCTTCGGGCTCCCCCCGTCCCGAGAGACCCGCCGCCGCATCGGCTACGTCCCTCAGGGACTTGGGCTCTACCGCGACCTTTCGGCTGCGGAGAACCTCAGCTTCTCCGCCGCTGCCTTCGGAGTGGCAGCCGCCCTCCCGCCTCCCGGCACCGGCACCGGCGCCCTGGGCCACCTCCCCCTGGGCCAGCAGCGTGCCGTGGCCTTCGCTGCCGCGCTGCAGCACCACCCCGATCTCTTGGTTCTCGACGAGCCCACCTCGGGGGTAGCCCCCCTGGCGCGGGCCCGTCTCTGGGACCGCATCCGGGAGCAGGCGGGGGCGGGAGCGGCCGTGCTGGTCACCACCCACTACATGGATGAGGCGCGCCAGGCCGACCGCCTGGTGCTCATGGCTGCGGGCCGGGTGGTGGGCCGCGGCCAGGAGGCCGACATCGTGGGTGCGGCTCGCGCCGTGGTGGTACGCACCCCGGACTGGAGCGGGGCTTTCGCCGCCTGCGAGGCCGCCGGCCTGGCCGCGACGCTCGCCGGGACGGAGGTGCGCCTGCCGGGAGCAGACCTCGAGGCCGTGCGCCGTGCTCTGGGGGCCTCCGGCGTGCCCGCCGAGCTCTCCTCGGCTCCGGCCACCCTCGAAGAGGCCATGGTGCTGGCCGCCGGCCGCTGAACTGCCCGTCGCGGCCGGCCACGGCCCGACCATCCCGCTCCTCTGCGAGGCCCAATTGGGGTTGGCCGCCCGCCCGGGTTAGGGTGAGAGAGCCGCCTCGCTCGCCATCCGGGAGGTGATCACCGTGAGTGGACGAGTCGTAGCCGTGGCCAATCGCCTGCCGGTGCGCCGCACCGCGGCCGGAGGCTGGGAGATCAGCCCCGGCGGCCTGGTGAGCGCCCTGGCGCCCATCTTGCGCGACTCCGGGGGCGCCTGGATAGGGTGGAGCGGCGTCCCCGACGACCACCCCGAACCCTTCGTGCACGACGGCATCGCGCAGCACGCCGTGCCTCTCAGCGCCGCCGAGTACGCCGACTACTACCTGGGCTTCTGCAACTCGAGCCTGTGGCCTCTGTACCACGACGCCATCCGTGAGGCCGAGTTCCGCCCAGACTGGTGGGAGGCCTACCGCTCGGTGAACCGGCGGTTCGCCCAAGCCGTGGCGGCGCAGCACGATCCGGGGGACCTGACCTGGGTGCACGACTACCAGCTGCAGCTGGTTCCGGCCTTGCTCCGCCGCCTGCAGCCGAACGCCCGGATCGGCTACTTCCTGCACATCCCCTTCCCCCCGGTAGAGATCTTCGCCCGGCTCCCGTGGCGGCGGCAGATCCTCAGCGGCCTCCTGGGAGCCGACGTCATCGGCTTCCAGACCGAGCGCTCGCTCGGCAACTTCCTCGCCGCTGCCGAACGCTTCACCGACGCGGTGGTGGGCCGCCGCGCCCTGGCGGTGGGAGGGCGCTGGGTGCAGGTGCAGTGCGCCCCCATCTCCATCGACACCGCCGGTTACGAGGCGCTGGCGGCTCAGCCGCGGGTGCGCCGGCGCGCCGCGGAGATCCGCGCCGAGATCGGCCGCCCGGCCAGGATCCTCCTCGGCGCCGACCGGCTGGACTACACCAAGGGAATCGACGTGCGGCTGCTTGCCCTCGAACGGCTGCTCGAACAGCAGCCCCGCCTGGCCGAGGAGATCGTCCTGATCCAGATCGCCTCACCGAGCCGGGAGCCCATTGGGGACTACGAGGCGATGCGGGCCCGTATCGAGCAGCTCGTCGGCCGCATCAACGGGTCCCACGGCGCGGCCCACACGGTGCCCGTCCACTATGTGTACGGCAACCTGCCCACCGAGGAATTGGTCGCCTACTTCGTGCTCGCCGACGTGATGTGCGTCACTCCGCTGGCCGACGGCATGAACCTGGTGGCCAAGGAGTACGTTGCCTCTCGCCCGGCCGACGAGGGAGTGCTCCTGCTCAGCGAATTCGCCGGGGCGGCCGCCGAGCTGGAAGGTGCCCTGCTGGTGAACCCGTACGACCTGGAAGGCCTGGCTGCCGCCATGGCAGCCGCCCTGGAAATGAGCCCCGGGGAGCAGGCCGCTCGCCTGCGGGCGATGCGCACCCGGGTACGGCTGCACGATGTCCATGCCTGGGCCGCCCACTGCCTCGGCGCACTCGAGCACCCGGAGATGCCCCAAGGCGAGGTTGCCGAGGAACTGACCGGCCCCGCCGTCGAGGCGGCCCGCTACCGGCCTTCCGGCGAACCGGGGCCCCCCGACGCCCTCGAGGCCTTCGACGAGATCACGGCCACGCTCCGCTACCGCCCGGTGGTGGTCTTCCTCGACTTCGACGGCACCCTTTCCCCCATCGTCGAGGATCCCGATGCCGCCGTCCTGCCGGCCCGAGAGCGCAAGGCGGTCGAAGCCCTGGCTCGCCGGGTTCCCGTGGCGGTAGTGAGCGGCCGCGATCTAGAGGACGTGCAGCGACGAGTCGGGATCCCGGGCCTGTGGTACGTGGGCGGGCACGGCAACGCGTTGGCCGATCCCGCCGGAGCGGTGGTCGGCGACACTGCGGGCATCGGAACCGACAGTGTCACCGACCTGCTGGACACCGCCGAAGCCGACCTGCGCCGCCGCCTGCAAGGAGCCGACTCCGGGGTGGTCATCGAGCGCAAGCGCGCCTCCCTAACGGTGCACTACCGGCGAGCCCCCCACTCCCTGCGCCGGGTGAGAGAGGCCGCCGAGGCTACCGTGGCCTCGCTGCCCGAGCTGCGCCTGAGCGCCGGGCGCGCCCTCTTCGAGTTGCACCCGGGTGACGCCTGGGACAAGGGCACCGCAGTCCGGTGGCTCCTGGGGAGGATCAGCCCAGACCGGGGCGCCGTCCCCCTCTACCTCGGGGACGACACCACCGACGAGACCGCCTTTCGGGCCATCGCGGCCGACGGCATCGGGGTCCTAGTCGGCCGGGTGGCGGTAGGGACCGCGGCCGGCTACCGCCTGGGCGAACGCCGCCACGTTGCCGACTTCCTGAACCGCCTGGCCAAGCTCGCCGCCAGGGAGGACGGCGGGTCGCCCGACGACCGGTAATCTCGGCGCCGTATGCAACGGCAGCTGATCAAGCACGTCCTGACCCGCCGCGATTTCGGGGCCACGGTCACCGTCGCCGGCTGGGTGCGCACCCGGCGCGACTCGAAGGCCGGATTCTCCTTCGTGGAGATCAACGACGGCTCCAGCCTGGCTTCGCTCCAGGTGATCGCCGACGGCGGCCTCCCCAACTACCAGGCCGACGTGCTCCGCCTCTCCACCGGGGCGGCGGTGGTGGTCACCGGAACCCTGGTGGAGTCGCCCGGGGCGGGTCAGCCGGTGGAGTTACGTGCCGCGGAGATCACCGTGCACGGGCATGCCGACCCCGAGTCCTACCCCATCCAGAAGAAGCAGATCACCTACGAGCGGCTGCGAGAGATCGCCCATCTCCGGCCCCGCACCAACACCTTCGGGGCGGTGGCCCGGGTACGCAACGCCCTCGCCTTCGCCACCCACCGCTTCTTCCAGGAACGCGACTTCCTGTATCTCCACGCCCCCATCATCACCGCCAGCGACGCCGAGGGCGCCGGTCAGATGTTCCGGGTGAGCATCCTCGACCCGGGGGCACCGCCCCGGGACGAGCGCGGTGAGATCGACTGGGCCGAGGACTTCTTCGGCCGGCCCACCTTCCTCACGGTGAGCGGCCAGTTGGAGGCCGAGACCTACGCCTGCGCCCTCGACCGGGTTTACACCTTCGGGCCGACCTTCCGGGCGGAGAACTCCAACACCCGCCGCCACCTGGCCGAGTTCTGGATGATCGAGCCCGAAATGGCCTTTGCCGACCTGGCCGACGACGCCGACCTGGCCGAGGACTACGTCCGCTACCTGTGCCGCTACACGCTGGACCACTGCCCGGCCGACCTGGCCTTCTTCGACCAGAGGGTGCAGCCCGGCCTGGTCGCCATGCTGGAGGGGGTCGCCGGCAGCACCTTCCACCGCCTCACCTACACCGAGGCGGTGGCCATCCTCGAGAAGGCCGGTGCCGCCTTCGAATTCCCGGTGGGCTGGGGCACCGAGTTGCAGTCGGAGCACGAGCGCTACCTGACCGAGACCGTCTTCGACCGGCCGGTGATCGTCACCGACTTCCCCTTCGACGTCAAGGCCTTCTACATGCGGCGCAACGACGACGGGCGCACCGTGGCCGCCATGGATGTGCTCGTCCCCGGGATCGGGGAGATCGTGGGCGGCAGCCAACGCGAGGAGCGCCTCGAGGTGCTCCTCGACAGTGCCCGCCGCAAGGGCCTCGACCTCGACCTCTACTGGTGGTATGCGGACCTGCGCCGCTACGGCACCGTGCCCCACGCCGGCTTCGGCCTGGGCTTCGAGCGCCTGGTGCAGTTCTGCACCGGGATGCAGAACATCCGCGACGTCGTCGCCTTCCCGCGTACCCCGCGCAACGCTGAGTTCTAGACCCGCGGGCCCGAGCCCCGGCGGGGCCTCCCCAGACGCGGAGCGCCCCGCACGAGGTGCGGGGCGCTCCGGTTGGTCTCGGTGAATCGGGTCTACTTGTGGAACCTCACGTAGGCGGTTGCCGATGTGCCGTCCACGAACTCGAACACCAGCCGACGGCAGCTCTTCGCCCAGGCCGTCCGGGTTGTCCACAGGAAGGAGTACTCCCCGTTCCAGACGCTGAACTTCAGCTCGCCGGAGGCCGGCTTGGAGTTCACCCCGCCGCAGCCGCCGAACTGCGGGTAGCCCGGCATCAGCACGTTCATGCCGAAGTCGCCGCCCAGGCTGAAGGGCACCGGGATGGTGCTCCCCGCCGGAGCCTTGTACCACGGAGGCATGTTCTTGATCGGCAGGTAGAAGCCGTCGAAGTCGAAGGCTTCCTGCGTGTAGGACGCCTCGCCCGTGAGCCCGGCCTTGTCGGTCACGTAGACCGTGATGGTGTGCAACCCGGCTGTCGGGTAGGAGTGCACCGGCCCGGTGCAGGTGTGGTCGGTGACCACCCCGGGCTGGAGCACGCTGCCGTCGCCGTAGTCGATCTCGCAGGTGTAGGGCGACCAGTCACCGGTGTCGGTGAAGGTGGCCATCGCCTGCACCGCGTTGCCCGGCATGTAGTCCACCATGGGCGTGTCTACCACCGGAGCGGTCGGGAAAGCGATGCGCCCCTCGATCTGCGGGTTGATCGGCGAAGCCCCCGGGATGTAGTTGATCACCGCGTCACGCACGTAGTACTGCGTGTCGTTGACGATCTGTCCCAACGGCCACAGGGTGACCCCGCCGTCGCTGAAGTTGCAGGCACCGGCGGCCAGGTAGTTCACCGAAGACACCCGGTAGTAGGTGGAGGCATCGGTGAAGTCGATGGGCACTCCGCCCATGTAGAACGCCAGGACGTTGTTCCCATCGGGCAGAGCCGGAGAGGTGTCGTTGTACACGATCTGGTTCCCGGCGTTGGTGTCCAGGAAGCAGGTCGTGTAGTGGGAGTACCCGCCGTAGCCGGCAACGTACTTGTAGTAGTAGTAGTTGCGGTACGAGCGCTCCAGCACCGCCTTGATCTGCGGGCCGTTCATCTCCATGACCACGAGGGAGTTCTCGTAGGGCATGAGGCTGAACATGTCCGAGACCTTCAGGGTGACCGGGGTGGCCGCAGTCGCCGTGGCGGCCACCTTGGAGTTGGTCATCGCCCCGGACAGGTGGAAGTCCACCGGGATACCGTGGCTGGCCAACTCGGCCACCGAAGCGTCGGCCTGCAGGTTGGCGGCGTTGGTCTCCTGGGTATACGCCTGCAGGGCATCGAGCGGGGTGAGGGTGTCGCCCAGCACGGTGTTGTTGTAGGCGTCGATCAGGGCCTTGTACGGGTCGATGAGGGCCTTGATCGTCGGGTCCTCGGGGAAGGCGGCAGTCGTGATCTCGATGTACCGGCCTGCCTTCGAGACGAGGTCGTAGCCGCCCAGGCCGTCCGGCATCAGCCCGAAGACCACTTCGCCCAGGAAGGAGTTGTAGCGGGCCATCTGGGTGACCAGGACCGCCGTGTTGGCCGGCCCGGCCAGGATGGCCGGCAGGTACTTGTAGTCCCCGAACCCGTACTTGGGGCTGGTGTGGCTGTGGCCGCCGATGACCGCGTCCACGCCGGGCGTCACCTCGGCGAGGTAGGTGTCGACGTTCTCGTCGACCTCGACGCTCGCCGGGTTCTCGGTGAACCCGAGGTGGGTGAGGGCGATCACCACATCGTTGGCTGCCTTCAGCCCCGGCGCCAGGGCCTGGGCCGTAGTAATCGGGTTGGGGAAGCCCAGCCCGGGGATGTTGCTCGGCAGTTCATAGCTGGGAATCCGGTGGTTGCCGATGCCCAGGATGGCCACGTCGATGTTCTCCGGCCCCACCGTCAGTTCGACGGACGGCAGCACCGGGATGGCGGCGATGCCGTAGGCCCCGGTGTCGGTGATGTTGGCCTGCAGGGTGGGATAGGTCACCTGAGCCAGGGTGGAGAAGATCTCCGGACCGAAGTTGAACTCGTGGTTCCCCAGAGTCCAGGCGTCGTAGCCGACGGCGTTGAACGCCTTGATCAAGGGGTTGATCTGTAGCTCCGGCGCCAGCGCCGTGCCGTCTGCCGAGTAGCCCAGGCCGGCCGACTTGAAGAAGTACATCATCGAGTCGCCCTGGATGTTGTCGCCGGCGCTCAGCAGCAGGGTGCGGCCCGGGTTGTGGAGCCGCTCCTGGTTGATCGCCGTCACCAGGTTGGTGTACCCGGGGTACGACCCCGACGGCAGCAGGCGGCCGTGCGAGTCGTTGTGGTGCAACACCGTCAACGGCACGATCTCGCCCGCTTCGTAGTCGTTGTCGCCGTCGCCGTTGCGCACGATGCGCCCGTCGAGCAGGCCGTCACCGTTGGGGCCCCGGTACGGGTTGGCCAGGGTGTAGGTCGCCGCCACGTAGGCGTTGACCTGGTTCAGCATGTCGCCCCAGTACGTGATGTTGGTCATGTACTTGAAGGGCACGAAGCCGTCCTGGCCGGCCGGGGCGAGGAACTCGTTGGTGGCCACCCGGTAGGTCTTGTCCATGTCGAGAGGCAGCCAGGCCGCCGTGGCCTTGTCCCACACCTCGACGTCGTAGGCGCCCCAGGCGTAGGGCTGCGGGCCGGGCAGGGCGTCGCTGTAGCGGAAGAACTTGTAGCGGATGCCCGCCGGCTGGATGGTCCCCTTGAACAGGGTGGCCGACTGATTGAGCAGGTCGTAGATCTGCGCTCCGGTCATGTCGCCGATGGCGGTGGCATTGCCGAACGGCAGGATCTGGTACATCTGACCGTAGGTCAGCAGCATGGGGTCGTGGGCCCAGACGCCGGGCTCGCAGTCGCCGGAGCTAGTGCTCCAGACCCAAGCGGCTCCGTCCCACTTGTCGCACCAGTCGGTGCGGATGCCGCCGGAGTTCTGGAACACCATATCGGCATCGTTCAGCGGATCGGCGTCGCCGTTCAGGGCTCCGTAGACGGCGTCGTCCACGAAGTCGGCCATCATGCTGTTGCCGTTGTAGTCGCGCAGCAAGTCGGTCTGCACGTAGCCGACCGGCTCGTTGATCAACGCCAGGTAGGCCGGATCGGTGGCGTAGCCGGCCACCAGGGCCGCAATGGTGGGATCCTCGGCAACGGGCGGATAGGTGCTCACCGACGCCCAGGCGATGGTCACGGCACCGGTGCCCGGGTCATAGGTCATGTCGGCCCGGCCCACGCGGCGCCCGGCGTAGTAGGCCTGCACCACCGCGGTGTTGCCCACCATGGTGGCGGCCCCGAGGTTGGTGTGGCTGTGGCCGCCGATGATGATGTCGGCCGGCTTGCCGGCAGCGTTCAGGTCCGCGGCCAGGGTCTTGTCGCCATCGACATCGAAGCCGTAGCCGTAGCCACCGCTCTCGTAGCCCACGTGGCTGAGCAGCACCATGACGTCGGACTGGGCGGCCACCTCGTCGTAGTAGTGCAGGATCGACTCGAGCGGATCGCGGAAGCACAACCCGGCGGTCGCCTCGGCGATGGTGATGTACGGCGTCTCGATGCTGGTAACGCCGATGACACCGATGTCGACCGTATTCGGGGCGGTGCCCACAGTCAGCACCTCATAGGCGGCATCACCGTAGGGGGTCCACGTGCAGTTGCCCCCGCCGTCCTTGAGGGTCACGTTGGCGGAGATGATGGGGAAGGCGGCTTGGGCAACGCGATCGCCCAGGACGGTCTGGCCCCAGTCGAACTCGTGATTGCCGAACACGGCCAGGTCGAAGCCCAGCGTGTTCATGTAGTCGATGACCGGAACACCCCGTTGCAGGTTGGAGAGCAGGGTGCCCTGCATCATGTCGCCGGCATCGAGCAAGAGCACGTTGTCGGCGCCGACGGCCGTGCGCACATCGTTGACGATCGTGGCCACTCGAGCAGCACCGGGGTTGTACCCGCCTTCCAAGTTGCCGTGGAAGTCGTTGGTGTGCAGGATCGTGAAGGGAATCGGGCCGGCGGCTCCCGCCGGGGCCGCGGCGATCGGCACGGCCAACCCGATGAGCACGGCCAGTACCACCAGAGCAGTACGGGGCCGGCGATACGTGCTGCGGGCACTACTCATCCCGCCTACCTCCTCTTTGCGGCACGGCCCACGCCGCGCACATCCTTGACCGAAGGCCGGCCCATTTGGGGCCCGACCCCAGGCACGTCAAGTCCATTGCCCAGAGGCTACTCCGTCGCGGCACCCCGATGTCGGCCAGAACCGGGACCAAATGCCCGGATGCGTCATGGGAGGGGCCGGAGGGGCCGGGGAAGCGGGCACTGCTCCCTCTCTCGCGAAGCGGGAGAGGGCTGGGATGAGCGTTCTGCTCCCTCTCCCGGCTTGCCGGGAGAGGGTCGGGGTGAGGGCAAAGCCGCGACGGAGCTCTGGTTACAGCTCGCCCTCACCTCGCCCGCCTGCGGCGAGCGCACTCCTCCAGCGTTTGC
>JAFGCH010000052.1 GCA_016932695.1 Acidimicrobiia bacterium
ATGCCGCGTAGCCTGCGGGCCCTGCATAGGGTGGCCGCTCGACCACGGGAGGAAGAGCCTCATGCGACGTCTGTTCCCGGCGGCGATCGCCCTCGTGCTGCTGGCCGCGGCCTGCGGCGACGATGACGCGGCCTCGACCACATCTTCGTCCACCACTGCAGCGACCATCTCCACTACCACCACCGTTCTGCCGACGACGGCGGCGTCGACCATCACTACGACGGAGGCGACCACCACGACCGACCCCGCCGAGTTCCGCCTCGGCCTGGCGCGGATCTTCGCCGGAGAGTGGGTGGGGGAATGGGCCAACACGACCTTCGGGAGTACCGGCCCGGCCCTGCTCACCCTGGCCGTTGACGTCGAGGAGCGCACCGTGACCCTCACCGTCGACCTCGGCGGGCGCGTGCTCGGGGCCGGCGACCCCGATCCGTTCGATCTAGTGGTCGGTTTGGCGGCGGCGCCTCCCTACACCGCCGAGACGCTGCTATTCGGTGAGGTCGTCCTGGAAGTGGAAGCCAGCGGCGCCTTCACGCTCGAGGCACCGGCTGTTCCGGCGGCGGGCATCGCCGCTTTGTCCGCTTCGGGCGATGCCACCTCGATCGGCATCAACCTGACGTACACGGTCACCTTCGACGACGGTTCCAGCGCCGAGGGCACGGTAGGGCTGGTGCGGCCGACGGAGTGATGAAGCCCTTCGGCCGGGGCGGCTGCCGTGGCGGCCGGTAACCTTGCCGGGTGAGGCCGGCGGCGCCCGTCCGGCGCCCGGCCTTCGGAGGTGCCGTATGCCCGATGTCGTCCTGGTCACCGGCGACGCCCTGCACCCCGACCAGGTGCTGGCGGTCGCCGAACGTCGTGCTGAGGTCCGCCTCGGCCCCGGGGTGGCCGCCCGTATCGCCCCGGCCCGGGCGGTGGTGGAGCAGGCGGTGCGGGAGGGACGGGTGGTCTACGGCATCACCACCGGGTTCGGGGCTCTGGCCAACACCCGCATCGACCCCGCCCTGGCCGACCAGGCGCAGGTGGCGCTGCTGCGCAGCCACGCCTCCGGAGTGGGGCGGCCCCTTCCCGACGAGCTGGTTAGGGCCATGCTGCTGTTGCGGGCGCGCACCCTGGCCCAGGGTCACAGCGGGGTTCGGCTCGAGATCGTGGAGCGCCTCATCGATCTGTTGCGGCGGGATCTGCTCCCGGTGGTGCCGGCCCAAGGGTCGGTGGGGGCCTCGGGCGACCTGGCGCCCTTCGCCCATCTGACCTTGCCCCTCATCGGGGAAGGCCGCCTGCGCCATCAGGGCCGGGAGCGGCCTTCGGCCGAGGTGCTGGCCGAGCAGGGCCTGGCTCCCCTCACCCTGCACGCCAAGGAGGGCCTCAGCCTGCTGAACGGCACCGAGGGCATGCTGGCCATGGGGGTGCTCGGCTTGGCGCGGGCGCGGCGCCTGGCCGATGCCGCCGACTTGGCCTGCGCCCTGTCGATCGAGGCCCTGCTGGGCAGCACCCGGCCGTTTGAAGCGCGCATCCACCGGCTGCGCCCCCATCCGGGCCAGGCGGAGAGTGCCGCCAACCTGCGCCGCTTCCTGGCGGGGAGCGGCATCGGGGCCAGCCATCGCGAGGACTTCGGCCACGCCGTGCAGGACGCCTACAGCCTGCGCTGCGCCCCCCAGGTGCACGGGGCGGCTCGCGACGTGCTCGCCTTCGCTGATGGGGTGTTCAGCGTGGAGCTCGGCGCGGTGCCGGACAATCCCCTGGTCTTCCCCGAAACCGGGGAGGTGGTCTCCGGGGGCAACTTCCACGGCCAGCCGCTGGCCTTCGCCCTCGACTTCATTACGGTGGCGGTGACCGAGCTGAGCAGTATCAGCGAGCGGCGTACCGATCGGATCCTCGACCCGGAGCGGTCCGATGGGCTGCCGCCCTTCCTGGCCACCCGCCCCGGTCTGAACAGCGGTTACATGATCACCCAGTACGTCGCCGCCGCCCTGGTGGCCGAGAACCGGGTGCTGTGCCACCCTGCCTCCGTTGAGAGCATCCCCACCTCCGGCTCCCAGGAGGATCACGTGTCGATGGGCTGGGGCGCCGGACGCAAGCTGGGGGAGGTGCTGGACAACGCGGCGCGCGTGATTGCCGTGGAGATCCTCTGCGCCTGCGCCGGCATCGAGTACCGGCGGCCTCTCGCCCCTGCCCCGGGCACGGCGGCGGCCCTGCAGGCGGTGCGCCGGCAGGTGCCCCCGCTGGCCGACGACCGGCCTCCCGCTCCGGACATCGAGGCGGTGGCAGAGATGGTCGATGACGGGAGCCTGGTGCGGGCCGCCCTCGAGGCGACGGGCGGGGTACCCTGAGAGGAGAGAACAGGAGGAGGTCGTATGACGGACGCCGAGACCAAGGGTGGGTTCCTGAGCAAGGCCAAGGCCTTCCTGGCCAAGGCCAAGGAGAAGTTGGCCCCCAAGGCCGAGAAGGCTTGGGAGAAGACCAAGGAAGTGGCGGGCGAGGCCAAGGAGAAGGCCGCTCCCGTCGCCGAGAAGGCTTGGGAGAAGACCAAGGAAGTCTCCGAGAAGGCTTGGGAGAAGACCAAGGAAGTCGCCGAGGACGTCAAGGAGAAGGTCGAGGAGAAGATCGAGGAACGGCGCGAGCACAAGGCCGAGGACGCCGGCGAGGCCGGCGATGCGCCCGAGGCTCCTGCGGCCGAGGAGCAGAAGCCGGAGTAGGTGCTACCGCCTCTGCCGCAAATGCGGGAGAGGCGGGCTCGCCGCAGGTGAGCCTGGTGAGGGCAAACGACAAGAGGACCTACGTCGCTCCCTTGCCCTCACCCCGACCCTCTCCCGGCAAGCCGGGAGAGGGAGCAGAAGCCCTCACCCCGACCCTCTCCCGGCCTAGGCGGGGTGGAGAGGGAGAAGAGGCCCTCATCTCAAAGCATGAGGCCCGCCGGTCGGCGGGCCTCAACGCGTAGCCGGGGGCCGGTCAGGTAGCGGGCGTGATCGCCGTGCCGTAGGGCGGGTACTCGTCGGTCAGGCCGGTGAACCAGGCTCCCACCCGGGTGTACCACTGCATGGCTCCTGCGACGAAGTCCTGGATTCCCTTGGGCAAAGACCCGCTGAAAAACGCGATGATGTAGCCGAACCAGGTGGCTACGACCACGGCAATCATCACGAACCACAGCAGGAAGAGGTGGGGGATCAGGCAGATGCCCTTGGGGAAGATGAAGATCCCGGCCACCGCCCACCCCTTGCTGGGGCTCTCGTTGGTGGGCAGCACGGCGTCGATCGGGTAGCCCTTGGGGTCGGTCTCGAAGGGCGGGTAGTCGTCGGTGATGCCGGCGAGCCACCCGTAGGCGCGCACGCCCCAGCGAAAGTACATCTGGAGCAGGCTCTGCAGCCCGGAGGGGAACTTCCCGGTAATGGCGACGATCCAGAACCCGATGTAGGCCACGGCGTAGGCCAGGTACTGCAACACCCCGAGGATGATCAGGTGGGGGATCAGCAGCACTGCCTTGAGCAGGAAGATGGCTCCGGCCAGGGCTAGG
This sequence comes from Acidimicrobiia bacterium, assembly GCA_016932695.1. Taxonomy (GTDB): domain Bacteria; phylum Actinomycetota; class Acidimicrobiia; order Spongiisociales; family UBA11373; genus VGBK01. The sequence continues at coordinate 3,506 of JAFGCH010000052.1, forward strand.
CCCCGGCGGGGCTTCTCGTTGTGTCGGTAGACGACGGCAGCTTGGGTCATGGATCGCTCCCGGGGTCGCGGTACGTGCCAATACTACGCGGGCCGGCCCCCGGGTTCCCCGCCTCCGGAGTACCCTGGCCGTAGGCTCGAGAGAGGTGGCGCGATGAGCGGTCCACGAGTGGTGCGGGCGCCGCGGGGCTCGCAGTTGCGGACTCGCGGCTGGCTGCAGGAGGCGGCGCTGCGCTGCCTGATGAACAACCTCGACCCCGAGGTGGCCGAGCGACCCGACGACCTGGTGGTGTACGGCGGTCGGGGCAAGGCAGCCCGCAACTGGGAGTGCTTCGACGCCCTGGTGCGATCGCTGGAAGCGCTGGCGGACGACGAGACCCTGCTGGTGCAGTCGGGCAAGCCGG
>JAFGCH010000053.1 GCA_016932695.1 Acidimicrobiia bacterium
GGGTGAGGGCGAGGGCGCGACGCAGCCGGCGTTGTGCTTTGCCCTCACCGCTGCGGCCGCTTGTGCGCGACGAGCGCGTCCTTCCCGCGTTCGCGCGCGAGGCTATGGCTCCAGCAGATCCCGCGCGCTCCCGCCGGGCATCTCCAACCGGGCGTAGATCAAGCCGTCTCCCCAGGGAGCGGTGTACCCGAGGTACAGGCGACTGCCGTCGGCCAGGTCGTAGACCGGGATGTAGAGGCCGCTCCCCGTTTCGTAGTCGGGCACGCCGACCACGGCGCAGAGGGCTTCCAGCGACACCGGCCCGCCGGCCAGGGCGGTCTCGAAGGCGGCGGCGTGCCGGGCGGTCCCCGCGGCGCAGCCGGTCAGCGTCTCGGCGGGGAAGGGCCGCAGTCCAGCATCACCGTGGTCCGCCGCGGGCGCTGCGCCGGAACCGGCCAGGCCTTCCACGAACCGCAACTGCGAGATGAGTTGCAGCAGGTGGTCTTCACCCAGATACGACCAGACGTTGTAGAGGCAGCCCCGGCCCTCGAGGAACAGGTAGGCGAGCAGGGGCTCACCGGCGCTCCCCGTGGCCGCCAGGCCTTCATAGCCGTACCCGCCGTGGGAACCGTCGGTCCAGGCGAGGCGGTGCGACCAGATGGCATCCTCGGTGTAGTCCAGGCCCTCGAAGTAGGTGCCGCCGATGCCGAAGGCCTCCCGCCCGCAGTCGGCGCAGTAGTCCCCGCCCGGCACCCAGCGCCCGGGCCCAGAAGGCAGGTCCCAGGCCAGGCCCCAGTCGCCGCCGAAGTAGCGCTCGTGCAAGGCGGCGCCGGAGGCCAATGAGCCCGGATCCGCCGGGTACAACACGGCGCAACGGTCCCCGTGCTCGGCCGCCGCCCAGGTTTGCCCTACGAGGGCCGGCACCGTATCGGCGGCCAGGGGAGCGGCGGCCCACGGGGCGAGCCCGGCAGAGCCCGGCGTGCTCGTGGTGGTTGCGGTGGTGGTCGTCGCTTCGGGGATGTCGGGTTCGTCGGTGAACGGGATATCGGGCTCCAGCCAGACCGGGATCTCGCTGCCGGCGAGAACGGCACCGTCGGCTCCCACGGTCTCCGCCCGCAAGGTGGCCCAGACGCCGTAGCCGCCCGCCGCCTCAGTGACCTCGGGAGGGAGATAGGGGGGCTCGCCGCCGTAGGGAGCCGGGGCGTCCCACAGCAGCGTGCCGTCGGCGGCGGTGAGGGTCAGGGTGGCGCCCTCCCCTCGGGTGACGAGGGTCACGGCCTCCCCGGGGCGCAGGGTGCCCCCCAGCGCGGGGTTCTCGATCATCACGTCGGCTTGGTACATCGCCAGGAAGTCGCGGCCTATCGACTCCAGGCCCGACCCGGTGTCGGCGGGCTCCAGGTAGGGGGTGAACAGGCCGGAAGTCACGCTGCCGACGACCTGCGGCGCGCCTTCGATCGAGAAGCGGACCTCCTCGGCCTCGAGGTACGGCCCGGTGAGGGTGTACACCACCTGGGAGATCGCCTGGGGCGAGGCCGCGGCGAACTCCGCGGAGAGGTCGACGGTGACGATGCCGTCGGCCAGCGTGACCCCCAGCACCCTCGTCCCCTCCGGGACGGCGGTGGTCAAGTCGGCCTCGGCGGTCGCCACCGGGTCGGGCAGGGGGCCGGCGTCCCAGGCGCCGGGCCCGGAGAGGAGCAACTCCATCGCGAGGCGGCCGCTCTCGGGTACGGGGAGCACATTGACGGCTCGGAGATCGCGCGCCACCGGCATTAGGGCGCCGTCCTTGAGGAAGTAGACGACCACTTCCGGGGCCTGGGGCACGATGGTGGTGGTGGTCATCGCGTAGCTCGTGGTGGCGTCGTCGTCGGGCAGGGTGGTCGCCGGCCCCACCACCTCATGGCCTTCCCCCGTTTGACTCCACAGCAGCCAGCCTCCGCCGGCCACCAGAACTGCCACCGCGGCCGCCGCGGCGATGGCCAGGCCGCGACGCAGCGAAGGACGTCCCGCGGTGATGCGCCGGGCCACCTCCATGGGGGCCTCGGGGAGGCTCGGCGGCGGAGCCGGGTTGCGGGAGCGCAGGATGTCGAACGGGTCGCGGTTCATGAACGAGTCTCCGGGTTTAGTTCCCCGGCGAGGCGCTGCCGGGCGCGGTGGAGGCGGACGGCGGCGGCGTTGGGCGAGCAGCCCAGGACGGCGGCGATCTCGCCGGGCGCCAGTTCCTCCCAGGCGGCTAGCCGCAGGATCTCGCGGTCCCCGATCCTCAGCCGCACCAAGGCGGCCTCGACCTCGAGGCCGGCGGTGCCCGGCGCGGGGATGGTCCCCCCGGGTAGCGCGGCAGCCTTGGCCTGCAAGCGCAAGCGGCGCCGGGCCGCCCGCTCCTGGTTGGCCACCACTTTGCGGGCCACGCCGTACAGCCAGGGCAGGGTCGCCGGTTCATCGGGGACTCCCCCGATGCGCCGCCAGGCCACGGTGAAGACCTCGGCGGCGGCATCTCCCGCCTCGTCGCGGCCGAGCCGGCGGGCGGCGTAGCCGAACACCGCCGGGTAGTGCCGGGCGAACAGGGCGTAGAAGCGCGCCTCGGGAGAGGCCGGCCGATCGGCGGCGCCGAGGAGGGTCATGGTGCACTCCACATCAGCCTATGTCCGCATGGAGCGCCGGGCTTACCGCGGCGTGCCGGCCGGGTGGCCTGCCGCCCGTCAACGCTGCAGCCGGAGGCGCAACAGGTCTTCCGCCTCGGCCAGGGCGGCGCGCACCGCGGCGATCCGGTCGTCGGGGTCGTCGATCTCCAGGAGCTGCTGCAAGTCCAGAGGTCCCAGCGGTGCCAGCGAAGCGGCCTGGTAGGAGGCGGCCACCGGGTCGGCGGCGATCTCGATGCCCGCCGGCGGGACGGGGTCGCCGAGTTCGGTCTGCAGTGCGGAGATGCGATGCATCACCGTCTGCAGGGCATCCCGTTCTGTGGAACCGGCGCGGGCGGCGGGATCCTCGAGGACCTCCACGTCCGCTCGGGGATGGGGGTCGTCGTGGAGCCACCGGGTCACCCGGAGCCGCTGTTCCCCGGCGGCCACCAGCACCCAGCGCCCGTCGGCCAGTTCGGCGGCCTCAGTGAGGCGGGCCAGGGTGCCCACGGAGTAGCGCGTGTCGCCGCCGCCCACTTCGCTGCCCCGGGCGATGAGCACCACGCCGAAGCGGCGGTCGCCATCCAGGCAGCGCCGCACCATGACCCGGAACCGCTCCTCGAAGACGTGCAGGGGCAGGGCGACGTGAGGTAGCAGAGGGTGAGAGAGGGGAAACATGGGGAGGGCACCGAGGCGCACGGCTCAGCCGGCGAACCGCATCAAGTAGCGGGCCACGACGGCAAAGTGCACGCTCGACGCGGCGATCACCAGGATGTGGAAGACCTCGTGGTAGGAGAAGACCCGGGGCCATAGGCGTGGCCGGTTGGTCACCAGGAACACCATGCCGACGGTGTAAAGCACCCCGCCCAGGCCGAGCATGAACAGCGCCGTCCAGGGGAGGGTGTGGGCCAGGGGCCAGAGCAGCAGCAGGGCCAGCCAGCCCTGGGTGGTTTGCAGGGCCACGGACAGAGAGCGAGATAGCTGGGGGAAGTAGAGCTTCTGCACTGCCCCGGCTACGACGATCGCCCACTGCACGGCAAGGGTGGTCCAGCGGAGCCAGCCGTCGAGGGCGATCCAGGCAATAGGGGTGAAGGTGCCGGCAACCAGCACGTAGATCATGGTGTGGTCGAGGCGCTGCATGCGGGCCTTCCAGGGCTCACTCCAGGGGATGGAGTGGTAGAGGCTGGAAACGGTGTAGAGGCTCACCAGGCTGACCCCGAAGACCAACAGGGAGAGGCGATTCCAGGCGCCGCCTCCGGCCAGCACGGTGAGGAAAGTGGCCCCGACCACCGAGAGGATCGCCGCCGTCCCGTGAAGAAAGCCGCGCACCGGATTGGTCATCTTGCCGAGGCGGGCGCGGTCTAGAGGCTGCATGTAGCACGGACCGTAGTCGAGCGGCCGGGAAATGCGGGGCGCGGCGCGGGGCTCGCGTCTCGCCCGCCTGTCGTCGGGTGCGGCTGTCTGGTCCCCTCTCCCGGCCTCGCGGGAGAGGGCGGAGGGTGAGGGCAAGAGCGCGACGCAGGTGTGGCTGGGGTTTGCCCCCTCCGCCGCGCCGGCCGAGCCTTCGCCGGCAAACCCGTCGCCGTCCGACCCACCACCCAAGACGGCACCTACACCGTCTACTACCGGCACCACCCCATCCGCACCATCAACCTGTCACCCATGTCCCCGAACACCTGTCACCCATCAACCCGGTCTTGACAGGCGGGCGGGGGAGGCAAGACGGGGCTTGAGCCTCAGCCCGCTCTCTTCGGCGGTCGGGGAAAGAAGGCGCTGGTGCGCCGGATGTACTCCTCATACCCGGGGCGGCGGCGGGCAATGGTCTTCTCGAGCATGGCCACGCCGCTCACCCGAATCAGCAGGAACGACATGAGCAAGGGCCCGGCGACCGACCACCAGGTGCCGTGACCCTCCAGGGCGACCAGGTAGATCCCCCACCAGACCATGAAGTCCCCGAAGTAGTTGGGGTGGCGCGTGTAACGCCACAGGCCGCGGTCCATGACCTGGCCCTTGTTGGCGGGGTCGGCCTTGAAACGGGCCAGTTGGGCGTCGCCCACCGCTTCGAAGAACAGGCCGATTCCCCAGACCGCGGCGCCGGCGGCGGCTAGGGGGCCGAGGCCCGCCGGCGTGGAGGGGAGTTGCCCCGCCTGCACGGGCAGGGAGACGACCCACATCAGCACGCCCTGCAGGAGGAACACCTTGAAGAGGCTCACGATCCAGAAGCGGCCGCCGGCCGTCTCCCGCATGGCGACGTAGCGGTAGTCCTCTCCCTTGCCCAGGTTGCGGCGGGCCAGATAGCCGCCGAGGCGCAGGCCCCACACCGACACCAGGGACACCAGCAGCCAGCGGCGGGCCTCGCCTCCGTCGGGAAGGTCGTGAGCCCCCACCCACAGGAACACCGCCCAGGCAACCAGCACGAAGCCCGGCCCCCAGAAGATGTCCACGATCGAGGCGTCGCGCGCCGCCAGGCTCACCAGCCACAGGAGGACCATGGCCCCGGCGGCTACTGCGGCGGCCAGCAGCAGGGTGTCGGCGACGCCGGCTACTGACATGCGTATCCCCTCTCTTCGGCGGCGGCGGCCATCTTCCAGGCCATACGGGGGAAGATATACGAATGGAAGGGGGCCATGACGTACCAGTAGAGGCGCCCCAGCAGGCCGCGAGGCCGGAAGATGGCGGTCTGTATCAGGTCGGCGCCGTCCCCCATGGGCTCCGCTTCCCATTGCAGCCAGGCCTCGCCGGGCAGGCGCATCTCGGCCTGGAGGCGCAGCAGGCGTCCCGGGGCGATCCGGTCAACCCTCCAGAAGTCGAGGGCCTCTCCCTCCCGCAGGTGCTCGGGGTGGCGGCGGCCGCGCCGCAGCCCCACCCCGCCGACCAGGCGGTCGAGCCAGCCGCGGAGGCGCCAGGCCCAGTTCAATCCGTAGTAGCCGACGTCGCCGCCGACGCGACTGAAAGCCCAGAAGAGGTGGTGGGCTTCGACGTCGGTGGGCACCACGCGGCGGTCGGTGAACACCCTGCCGCCGCTCCATTCCGGGTCCCCCGGGGCGGGGTGGGCCGGCGAGGGGGCGGCATCGCTCCAGCGGGTGGCCACCGCCTCCGGCGCGGGGGCCAGGGCCAGGCGCATCGCCTCCACGAAAGGAAGCGGCTCGTGGGGGAAGAGACGGCGGGCGGCGTCGTCGTGCACCACCACCTCGGCGCGCAAGCCTTCGATGAGAGGGCGGGCCACCTTGGGAGGCAGCGGGGTGACCAGGCCGACCCACAGCGACGAGAGCCCCGGGCTCAGCAAGGGCACGGGGATGATCCAGCGGCGCAGGCCCACCTCGGCGGCGTAGGCCCGCATCATGTCCTGGTAGCTGAGGATGTCGGGCCCGCCGATCTCCAGCACGCGCGAGATGGCTTCGACGTCTTCGAGGCTGCGCACCAGCAGGCCGAGCACGTCGCTGACTGCGATGGGCTGGCAGCGGTTGCGCACCCAGCGCGGGGTGGTCATCACCGGCAGCACCTCGGTGAGGTAACGCAGCATCTCGAAGGACATCGACCCCGAGCCGATGATGACCGCCGCCCGGAACTCGGTCACCGGAGTGGGACCTTCGGCCAGCAGGCGGCCCACCTCGTGCCGGCTGTTGAGGTGCTTGGAGAGGTCGGGATCCTCGGGGGCCAGGCCTCCTAGGTAGACGATTCGCCGCAGCCCGCAGGCCGCCGCGGCGTCGCGGAAGTTGCTCGCCCCCTGCCGGTCGCGAGATTCGAAGCCGGGGCCTTCGGCCATGGCGTGGATCAGGTAGTAGGCGGCGGCGCACCCCTCGAGGGCCGCCGTCAGGGAGCCGGGGTCGAGCACGTCGCCGCGGGCCACCTGCACTCGCTCGCGCCAGGGCATCCCGTCGAGGCGGGCCGGGTCGCGGCTCAAGCAGCGGACCTCGTGGCCCGCCCCCAGGAGGATGGGCACGAGGCGGCCGCCGATATAGCCGGTGGCTCCGGTGACCAGAACGCGCATGGCGCAGGCGAGGGTAGAGCGCGTTCTGGGCTAAGCGGGCCGGCTTCAGCGGGCCTGCCCTCCTGCCGATGCTGGCGGTAATGGCTTGGGGAGGTCGCGCCGGATGACCAACCGGTTGCGCGTCTGTCATCTCATCCACGAACTGGGGCCGGGAGGAGCCGAGCACGTCCTGGTCGACCTGGCGCGAGTGGCGCCGGAGGCCGGCCTGGAGATGAGAGTGCTCTCGCTGATGCCTCTGGGGGAGTATCGCTACCCGCAGGTCCTGCGGGAACTGGGGGTGCGGGTCGACTCGCTGGACCTCCCTTCCCGGTGGGACGTCCGGGGCTTGCGACGGGCGGTGCGGTTGCTGCAGGCCGACCCGCCCGACCTGCTGCACTCCCACCTGAAGCA
>JAFGCH010000054.1 GCA_016932695.1 Acidimicrobiia bacterium
CCCAGGCCTCGGCGGTCAGCACCAGGTCGTAGCGTTCGGTGACCAGGGGGACGAAGCCCAGGCCGTAGGCGTGGGCGGCGGCGGCGATGCCCAGGCCGGCGGTGGCCTCCCCGTCGTGGATCGCCCGGGCCACCCCCAGGTGGGTGGGAGCTTCCCGGTCGTAGCCTGTCACCCCGGTGGGATCCACTCCGGAGCGACGCAACTGGGCGTCCAGCCATACCCGGGTGCCCGCACCGGCCTGCCGGTTGACGAAGCGCACTCCGGGGCGGGCCAGGTCGGCCGGGTCACATAGGCCCTGGGGGTTGCCCGGAGGGGTGATGAGGCCCAGGCTGCGCCGGACCAGCGTGAGGGCCACCGCCCGGCGCCCCGGCAACAGGCGGGCGACGAAGGGCAGGTTGTAGGTGTCGGTGGCTTCATCCCACAGGTGGGTGCCGGCCACGTCGGCGTCGCCCCGGGCCAGGGCGATGAGGCCGCTCAGGCTGCCTACGAAGTCGACGGAAGCGAGCACCCCGGGGGGCAGCATGCCGCCGAGGACCTCGAAGGCGAGGTCGTGGCTGCCGGCGAACCTCAGGCCTCCGGCATCTCGAGGAAGCGGGGCCGGCGCAGCCTCCCGTCGCAGATCGCTCCACCGGGCCACCGCGGTGGCCAGGGCGGCTTCGACCTGCGAAGGGGAGTGCCCCTCGCCGATCGCCTCCAGCAGCAACTTCTCCGCCCGGTTCACCAGGGCGGCCCAGCCCAGACCGGCCTCCTGCGGAGGCGCGGCGCCGGGCTTCACCCGGGTCCCCCCGCCGGCGTAGCCCTCGATGAGGCCTTCGCGGGCGAGTTGCTCGTAGGCCCGGCCCGCCGTTCCCGGGGAGCACCCCCATTGCTCCGCCGTCTCCCTTACCGGGGGAAGGCGGTCTCCCGGTGCCAGTTCGCCCGAAGCGATGCGGCGCCGCAAGGCCTCGGCGATCTGGTGGTGGCGCGGGGGTCGGGGGGTGGCCATGCCGGTTCTCAGGCTCTTCGGGGCATTCTGGCCGCTGCCGGCCGCTCCCGCCGGGTGACCAGCAGGCGCAAGGCCAGGAACACCACCAGCGAGGCGATCACCAGCAGCACCGCCACCGGCTTCACCGCGTTCAGGCCGAAGGCGGTGAACCGCTCGTACACCAGCACGGGCACGATGCGGGGGTGGTAGGCCAGCACGATCACCGCGCCGAACTCGCTGATCCCCCGGCCCCACATGAGCACCGCTCCCGAGGAGATGCCTCGCCACGAAAGGGGGAGCACCACCCGGGTGAACGATTGCCAGGGCGAGGCGCCGTCGGACTGCGCCATCTGCTCCAACTCGGGGTCAACCGCCTCAAAAGCCTGGCGGGCCCCGTTGACCAGGAAGGGCAGGCCCACGAACAGCATGCCCACCACAATGCCGGCGGTAGCGTCGGTGAAGCCGATGCCGAGCGGCTCCAGGGCCCGTCCCACCGGGCCGCCCCGCCCGAACACGGTCAGCAGGGCGATGCCGGCGGCGGTGTGGGGGACCACGATGGGCAGGTTCACCACTCCCTCTATCCATCGCTTGCCGGGGAATTGCTTGCGGGCCAGCAGGTAGGCCAGAGGGACCCCGGTGAACAGAGCCAGCAGGGTGGCCCAGAGCCCGGCGGTGAAGGTGAGCACCAGGGAGCGGCGCACCTCGGATTCGACCAGGGTGTCCCACAGCGCGCCGGGGGCCGTGCCCAGCAGCAGGCTGAGCAGGGGCGCCACCACGAACAGCAGCAGCAGCGAGGCCGCCGCCACCATGCCGATGGTGAACCCGGCCGGCCGCCTACGGCGCCGGGACGGCGAACGGGCGGAGATCGTTGGGGAGAGCGTCATAGTGGTCGGCCTCCGGTTGCGCCAGCATCTCCTGGTAGTTGGCCTCCATGATCGCCCGACCTTCGGGCCCGAGCAGGTAGGCGACGAAGCGGGCGGCCTCCTCCGGCTCGGGGGCATTGGTAGGGATGGTCAGCGCGTAGCGGATCAGGTCCCCGTCGAACACCGGCTCGACTGAGGCGAAGCGGCGGAAATCGAGCCGGACCTGAGCCTGCCGGTAGCGGTCGCGGGCCGCCTCGGTGCCCAGGTCGAGAGCGGCGGGGAGGGCCACCATCCCCAGGCCGTGTTGGCGGATCACGCTCTCGTACTCGAAGGCGTAGTCCAGGTCGCCGGACTCGAGCAGGGCGACCAGTTGGATGCTCGACCCGCGCATCACCAGGCCCGACCCCGAGCGCGGCTCGAGCAGCTCCGGCACGGTGATCACGAGGCGGCCCCCTTGGTCCTCAGGCACTACCGGGGGCCGCAGGCGGGCCCCGGCCAGGTCGTAGAACATGGTGGGCCGTCCGTACTCCTCCTGGGCCAGGGCCAGCACCATGAGGGTCCGGTAGCCGGCGGCGTCGAGGCGCGGGTCGGCCAGGCCCAGCCTCACCCCGGGCCGGCCGAGGATCTCGGGCCAGTTGTCCTCGCCTATCTCGGCGGAGTAGCGGCTGGCGGCGCCGTAGGCGAGGGCAAAGTGGTTGGTGGCGAACTCGACGTACCACTCGGCGAAGGGCCGGCCGGTCTCGGGCGCCGCCCGGGAGTACATCAGCTGGGGGATCAGGGCGCCGTCGGCGGTGACGGCTACGTCCACCAGGTCGCCGATCTCGGTGACGTGGCGGATCACCTGGATGCTGCCGTGCCCCTCCATCTGGACGTCGACGCCGGGGTAAGCGGCCTCATAGGCCTGTTCCAGTGCGGCGAAGGGGATGATGAGGCTCCCGGCGAACATCACCTTCACGGGGGTCTTGCCTTCGGAGCATCCGGGGGCGGCGGCGAGCAGGGCCGCCAGGAGCAGGGCGGGCAGGGCCCGCCGGGGAAGGCGGCCCCCGGCTGCCCAGGGGGGCGGGACCGCCGGGAGGCCGCGTGAGGTCATGGATCAGCCTGCGGTGATCTCGACGACGTCCTTGACCCAGGCCTTGCTTTCCATGCCGGGCATGGCCATGTTGATGCCGCCCTCATCGTTGAAGGCGGCCAGGCAGTCGGCGCAGGCCCGCACATCAGCGCCGGGGGCTTCGTAGGAGTAGCCGTCGGAGGCCACGAAGGTGATGGTGGCCGGAGCGGCGTCGATGCCCGCCGCGTCGAGGACGGCGTTCAGGCGCACCCCGGTGTAGTCGGTGGGACCGTTCTTGGGATGCTCCAGGTTGAAGGTCTCCGCCCCGAGAGCCTCGAGGTCGGCCATGGTGAAGGCGGTACCGCCGATGGTGAGGACGGCCTCGCCGGCCGCCGCCGTGGTGGTGGCCTCCTCGGCGTCGTCGCCGCAGGCGGTCGCCGCCGGGGCGAGGAGCAGCACGAGGAGCAGGGGGATCGTGCGCTTCATCTGGTTGGTCCCTCCGTCTTGTCGGGTGCCTCGTTCGCTTCGTGTCTCGGAAGGCGCGACCAGCCTCAGCCCACCGCGATCTCCACAACGTCCTTGACCCAGAGCCCACTCTCGAAGCCGGGCATGGCCAGCCTCAGCCCGCCTTCCTCGTCGAAGGCGACCAAGCAGTCGACGCAGGCCCGCACGCCGGCCAGTGGGGCCTCGGCCTCGTAGCCGTCGGAGGCGATGAAGGTGAGCGTGGTGGCGCCGGCCGCCGCGCCGGCCAGGTCGAGCAGGCCGTTGAGGCGTACCCCGGTATAGGCCTGCTCTCCCTTGCCGGGATGCTCCAGGGTGAGCTCGACGACCGCCAGGGCCTCCAGGCCGGCCATGGTGAGGTTCAGGGGCTGGGCGAAGTCGCCGGAGAGGAGCAGGGCCGCCCCGGCGGCGGCCGTCGTAGTGGTCAGGTCCGCGGCGATTTCGGCGGTGATGGCGACCACCTTTGCCACCATCTGGCTGCCCGACAGGCCTTCTCCCACTAGGCGGAGGGGGAAGTAGTCGGCAGGCAAGGCTGCGCCGCCGAGCAGGCCGGCCAGGAGGATGCGATCGTTGCGGTCGAAGAGGGTGCTTTCCACTTCTGCGGTGTGGCCGTCGGCGGCGGCCAGCACCAGGGTGTAGCCGGCCTCGGCCAGAGCTTCGTCGTAGGGGTCTTCGCCGTGGCCCTCCCCGCCGTCGAGGCGGGCGGCCATCATCCACAGGGGCACACCGTCCCAGGTGACGCCGTCGGGGTCGGTCCACTTCTCGCCGTGGCAGTTGAGGCAGGAGTCGTAGGTGCCCCGGTCCATTGCCTCGTTGGTGAGGCCTTCGAGGCTCAGAGTCCACTCCTCGCCCATCTCCTTGATCTCCATGGCCACGACCCACTTGATGATCCAGTGGCCGTCGACGATCTGGTTGCGCTCGTCGCTCACCACCCAGAGGCGCAGGGGGCCCTCCTCGCCGGGGATGGGCTCACCGTTGCGGGCGTAGGCGACGATCGGGTACAGGGCGCCGGGCGGAGGGATCTCGCCGCCGGTGCTCGGGTCGTAGGTGATGAAGTCCCCGCTCACCGCCTGGTCGTAGGAGAGGGTCATGGCATAGCCGTCTTCCGCGGTGATGATGACCCCCATGCCTTCGCTGATCCCGCCTACCCGGGCCGCCAGGTCGGCGAGCGACACCCCCTTCAGCCGCTCGGGGATGGTGATGGATCCCGTACTCGAGATCAGGCCCCCCCAGCCTTCGGTGGCCGGCATCGCCTGCAGATCGGCCATGGTCAGTTCCAGCGTTCCCTGGGTGCCGGTGAGGGTGAACACCACCTCCTCGTCGGCGGCATCGCTGCCTCCGCAGGCCGAGATGAGGAGGGCGAGGGCTGCGACGAACGCTAGGGACGTGCGCTTCATGCTGCTCCTGACACCGGGGGCATCTCGATGTGCCGCTTGTAGTGGGACAAGAGTAGCAAGTGGTCATGCCCCTCCCGTCTTGCCGGGGCCTGCCCCAACGGCGACGCGTCGGTTGAAGCGGGCGGTGAGCCGGCTGCTTGCCGGGGAGAGGTAGGGCCCTAGGTTCGCCCTACCAGCCAGCCCTGCTGCACATAGGAGGGGCGCTGGCGACGGAACTCCTCGTCGAGCAGCGACCAGAGGGAGTGGTCCAACCAGGTGCCCCCCACCAGCACCTCCTTGCGTAGCAAGCCCTCGCGCACGAAGCCCAGCTTCTCCGCCACGCGCTCGCTGGCCCCGTTCCCCACCGCCACCCGCAGCACCACGCGGTGCAGGCCCATCTCGTCGAAGGCCACCTGCAGCACCCGGGCGGCGGCTTCGGTGGCAATGCCCAGGCGGGTCCGGTCGGTTCGCACCCAGTAGCCCACTTCGCCTGCCTGCTCCCGCCGCGAGGTGGGCCAGACCGAGATGTTCCCCAGGTGGGTCAGGCCGTCGTCGTGGCTCCGCAGGGCGAAGTCATGCGCCCGACCTTCCTCCCAGGCGGCCTGGCTGTCGCGGATGAAGCGCAGGGCGTCGCTGCGGCCGTAGCGGGGGTGCGGCCAGGGAAGCCAGCGGCTCAACTCGGGAAGCGAAGCCCAAACCGCCTCGACCAGGGAGTCGGCATCCCGGCGGTGGAAGGGGCGCAGGGCGAGGCGGGGGGTGGTGCGCATCGCGGTGGGCAGGGCTCGCGACATGAGGCGGCCAGCCTATCGACTCGGGGTAGGGGGGCCGTAGCGCCCCCGGCGGCCCTGGGAGTCGCATCTCCGTACCATGGCCCGGTGAGCCGCGTCTGGGAGCCCCTCTCCTCGCTGCCCCCGGTAGCCCGCCCGCCGGGCATGCGGGCGGCGGTCCTGGTACCTCTCTACGAAGGGGGAGGGGCGCTGCGCCTCGTCCTCACCCGGCGGCACGGGGGCATGGCCACTCACCCCGGCGACGTGGTGTTCCCCGGAGGCCGGATCGAGCCGGGAGACGAAGGTCCCGAGGAGACGGCGCGGCGGGAAGCCTGGGAGGAGATTGGGCTGCCGCCGGCCGGGGTGGAAGTGCTGGGCGGCCTGGAGCCGACCACCACTCGCAGCACCGAGATGCTCATCGTGCCCGTGGTGGCCCGGGTGGTTCGTCCCGAGCGGTGGGTGCTGGCCCCCGGGGAGGTGGAGGCCGTGCTGGAGCCTCGCCTGGCGGAACTGCTCGACGAGGTCTCGTGGCGCCGGGAGGACTGGCATGGGCACGCCCTCTGGTTTCGGCCGTTCCCCGAGGGGATGCTGTGGGGGGCCACCGCCCGCATGGTGCGCTCCCTGCTCGGCTACTTCCGGGGTTGAGTCGGCGGGGCGCCTCTCAGAGCACGGTCTGGAGGAGGGTGGTGAGGCCTAGGGCTACGGTGATGACCCCGATTCCCAGGCGGAGCCATTCGGGGCGCAGGGCGCGAACGGTGAAGCCGGTCAGAGGCACCGAGAGCAGGGCGCCGGCGGCCAGGTAAGGGGCCAGGCGCCATACCGCCTCGGGCTGGAAGGCGTAGGCGATGATGCCCACCAGGCAGGTGAAGGCTTCGGCCACCGAGGTGATGCCCACCGTCTCGCGCACCGGCACCCCGGAGAGCACCTGCCCCCCGGTGACCAGCGGCCCGTAGCCCCCGCCGCTGAGGCCCTTGTTGAAGGCCGCCACCATGCCCAGGCCCACAATGCGCCTCCAGGAGAAGGCGAGGTGGAGCCGGAGGGTCACCAGGATCACGATCCCGATGGCCAGCACCAGCGAGGCGACGTAGATACGCAGGGTCTTCTCCGGCAGGTTGACCGCCAGCATGACGGCGGCCACGGTGCCCACCACGCTGGCAACGGTGACGACCAGGGCCACCTGTAGACCGCGAGGGATGCCGCGGCGAAAGCTCTCTCGGGGACCGAAACGGCGCAGGTTGCGCCAGATAGAGGAGGGGTTGAGGGTCTTCGGCTTGAGGTTCACGTTGCCCATGGAGTGGTGCACGAAGCCGGAGAACAGGCCGGCGAGTAGCTGCGACACCAGCAGGGCGGGCACCGCCTCCAACGGAGCGAAGCCGATGAGCAGCAGCACGGGAGTGAGCGTGGTGCCGTAGCCCATCCCCAGGCTCGAGTCCACATACTCGGCGGCAAAGGAGAGGGCGGCGATGCCGATCCCGGCGGCGAGGGTGATCTCCATGGTTCTTCCGGAAGGGGCGCGCTGACAGAGCGGAGGAGAAACCTTACTCAATCGAGCGACTTGGTAGTGATCAATCGCCGGCGAGATCGGCGAAGCTGGTGCGCTCCATCTTGTCCGAGACGAAGTCCCGGATCTCACGGAACACGTCGAGCAGCGCCGGGTTGCGGCTGATGGGGGTGGGCTCGTAGAAGTAGCGGCTCACCGACTCCACCGGGGCCAGGGCCCCGTCGAGCAGGCGGATCACCTCGGCCATGGAGATGGCCGCCGGGTCGCGGGCCAGTCGGTAGCCACCCCCGCTGCCGCGCCGGCTCCGTACGTAGCCCCCCCGCTTCAGGATCAAGAGGATCTGCTCGAGGTACTGGCGGGGGACCTCCTGGCGCTCGGCGATGGCCGCCGCCGGGATGAAACCCTCGACGCGATGCTGGGTGAGGTCGATCAGGGCCAGGCAGGCGTACTCACTTCGGGTGGACAGCTTCATGCGTTCTCCGTTAGGGCCGGTCCCCAAAGTAGCCGGGGCGCGGGGGCAAGTGCGGTCGCCCTACTTGAAGGGCAGCCAGGCGCGGCGTTGGCGGGGCTCGACCCTATCCACGTCCTGAAGGGTGACGAAGGCCTTGGGGTTCAGGTCGCGCACCAGGCGCATCGCCTCCCGCACGCGCCGCCGGGGGATGATGGTGAAAGAGAGGCGTACCTCCCCGTCGCGGCCGTCGGCGTTCATCACGGTGACCAGGTACCCGGCCTCCCGTAGACCCGGGGCCACCGGCGGGCTGGCGATCGGGGCCACGATGCGCAGCATGGTGTACCCCACGGCCAGCCAGGACTCCAGCAGGGTCCCCAGGTAGGTACCCAGGGCGAACCCCCCGGCGTAGGCCAGCATGCGAGGCCAGCTGTTGAGGTTGGAGAACACCACGGTGGCCGCCACTACCCAGGTGAATACCTCCACGAAGCCGATCGCCGCGGGGAGCAGGCGGTAGCGGCGGCTGAGCAGGATGATGCGCAGCGTCCCCAGGGAGACGTCGATCAGGCGCAGCGCGACGATGAGCAGGACGCTCCGGGCGAGTTCCATGACGCTCCCGAGTGTACGAGGGCCTCGGGCCCCGCGAGCCGCCGATTGAACGAGGTCTCAGCCCGGCGGCACAGGAGATCAGGCCCAGAGGTACACGAACAGAGGGGCCAGCACCACCGCCGGCAGGAGGTTGGCCACCCGCACCTCCTTGAGGCCCAGCAGGCGTAGAGATATCCCCAGCAGCAGCACGCCGCCGGCCGAGGCGAGGGCAGCCACCATCGGCTCGGACAGCACGTCTTCCAGGTAACGCCCTCCCAGGGCGATGGCCCCCTGGTACACCCCGACGCTGAGGGCTGCCAGCCCCACCCCCCAGCCGTAGACCGAGGCAAAAGCCAGTGAGGCAAAGCCGTCCAGGGCGGCCTTCACCAGCAGCATCTCCGGGTCGCCGAGGCCGTCCTGGATGGAGCCGATGACCGCCAGGGGCCCCACGCAGAACACCAGGGAGGCCACCACGAAGCCCTCGCTGAAGTGCCCGGCCGCCTCCGGGGGAGCGGCCGTCTCCGGGGCGTCCACGTCGATGGCCACCGCCCTCCGGCCGGAGACCCGGCGCTGCAAGGCGTCCCCCAGGAGATGGAGGCCGGATTCGATGCGGACCAGCTCTCCGAGCACCGCCCCGGCCAGCACGGCGGCCAACACCAGCACGAACTCGTCGGTCTTGATGATCTCGCGTACTGCCAGAGCGGCGGTCAGCAGCCCGAGGGTGGCGGTGACCGTCTCCCGCAGGCGCTCGGGGAAGCGGCGGCCGGCGAGCGCCCCCACGGTGGTCCCGGCGATCACCGTGACCACGTTGGTTATGGTGCCGACGAACATCCCCGGGATGGTAGGTACCGCCGCCGCCCCCGGGAACCGCACCGGGGCGCTGCTACCCTCGCCGCGCCCCGCACGGGGCTGCGGCCGCCAGCTCGGGCGGCACCGGTTGGAGGAGCAGTGGCACGGAAGAAGGTCTTCTCGGGCATCCAGCCCACGGGGAACATCCACATCGGCAACTACCTGGGGGCGCTGCGCAATTGGGTGGCCCTGCAGGAGGAGTACGACTGCATCTACTGCGTGGTAGACCTGCACGCCATCACCGTGCCGCAGGACCCGGCTGCCTTCCCGGGGGAGCGCCACGACGCCGCCAAGGTGCTGCTGGCCATGGGGGTGGACCCCGGCCGCTCGCTGCTCTACTACCAGAGCCGGGTGCCCCAGCACGCCGAACTGGCCTGGATCCTGAGCACCATCGCCTCCACCGGGCAGATGAACCGTATGACCCAGTTCAAGGAGAAGGCCGACAAGGCCGGCTCCAACCTGGGCCTGTACTCCTACCCGGTGCTCATGGCCGCCGACATCCTGCTCTTTCGCGCCGACGCCGTGCCGGTGGGCGAGGACCAGAAGCAGCACCTGGAACTGACTCGCGACCTGGCGGAGCGTTTCAACGCCCGTTTCGGCGAGGAGTTCCCCCTGCCGGAGCCGATCATCCCCAAGACGGGTGCCCGGATCATGTCCCTGCAAGACCCCACGGCCAAGATGTCGAAGTCCGACCCCGACCCGGCCAGCCGGATCCTCATCCTGGACGACCCGGCCACTATCCGGCGGCGAGTGAAGCGGGCGGTGACCGACTCGGAGACCGAGGTGCGCTTCGACTGGGAGAAGAAGGCCGGCGTCTCCAACCTCATGGAGATGTACTCCCTGTTCACCGGGGCTTCCATGGAGCAGATCGAGGCCGAGTTCGGCACCGGGGGCTATGGGCGGTTCAAGGAGGCGGTGGCCGAGGAGATCATTGCCGGCCTGGCTCCTTTCCGTCGCGCCTACGAGGCGCTGGACGACGCCGAGGTGGATCGGATCATGGAGGCGGGGGCCGAAGCGGCTCGCCGGCGGGCCGAGGTCTACCAGGAGGCGGTGCGGCGCCGCGTCGGGCTGAGCGCCTGAGCGCCACTGGTACGCTGCCGCCCTGAGCGGCGGCAGGAGGCGGCGGTGGACATCGAGATCGGCATCGGCAAGTCGGGCCGGCGCGCCTGGGGGTTCGACGACATCGCCATCGTCCCCAGCCGGCGCACTCGCGACCCCGACGACATCGACATCTCCTGGGAGATCGATGCCTTCACCTTCGCCCTCCCGCTGATGGCTGCCGCCATGGACTCGGCGGTGAGCCCGGCGAGTGCGGTGGCCATCGGGCGTCTGGGTGGCCTGGCGGTGCTGAACCTCGAGGGCCTGTGGACTCGCTACGAGGACCCCACCTCGGCCTTCGAGGAGATTGCCGCCCTTCCGGCAGAGTCGGTCACCCGCCGTATGCAGGAGATCTATGCGGCCCCGGTGCAACCCGAGCTCATCGGGCGGCGCATCCAGGAGATGAAGGACGGGGGGATCGTCACCGCCGCCAGCCTCACCCCGCAGCGGGTGCGCGACTACGCCCGGCTGACGCTCGAAGCCGGCCTCGACGTGCTGGTCATCCAGGGCACGGTGGTCTCGGCGCAGCACGTGTCCTCCAAGAGCGAACCGCTCAACCTGCAAGAGTTCATCGCCGGCTTCGACCTGCCGGTGATCGTCGGCGGCTGCGCCTCCTACAGCACCGCCCTGCATTTGATGCGCACCGGGGCGGTAGGCATCCTGGTGGGGGTGGGCCCCGGAGCCGCCTGCACCACTCGTGGGGTGCTGGGAATCGGGGTGCCGCAGGCGACGGCCATCGCCGACGCTGCCGGCGCTCGCATCCGCTACTTGGACGAGGCGGGCCGGTACGTGCACGTGATCGCCGACGGCGGTATGCGCACGGGTGGGGACATCGCCAAGGCCATCGCCTGCGGTGCCGATGCCGTGATGCTCGGCTCGCCGCTGGCATCGGCCGCCGAGGCGCCGGGTCGCGGCTACCACTGGGGCATGGCCACCTTCAACCCGGTGCTGCCCCGAGGCGCCCGGGTCGGGGTGGGCAACTTGGGCACAATGCAGGAGATCCTGCTCGGCCCGGCCCGCGACAACGACGGACGGCGCAACCTGTTCGGGGCGCTGCGGGTGGCCATGGCCACCACCGGTTACGCCGACGTCAAGGAGTTCCAGAAGGCCGAAGTCATGGTGGCGCCGGCCCTCCAGACCGAGGGGAAGGCTCTGCAGCGCCACCAGGGGATCGGCATGGGGTGAGTGATCTCGGAGAGCGTGACGGCTTCGACCGGGTGCTGGTCGTCGACTTCGGCGCCCAATACGCCCGGCTGATCGCCCGCCGGGTGCGCGAGGCGCACGTCCTGTCGGAGATCGTCCCCCGGGAGATCACCGCCGCCGAGGTTGCCGCCCGCCGGCCGGTGGGGATCATCCTGTCCGGGGGGCCGGCTTCGGTGTACGCCGAGGACGCCTACACGCTCGACCCCGAGGTCCTCGACCTGGGCATCCCGGTCTTGGGCATCTGCTACGGCCATCAACTGCTCGCCCAGATGCTGGGAGGCGACGTGGCCCGCACCGGCGCCGCCGAGTTCGGCAAGACCGACTTGGCGGTCGCCGGCGAAGGTGTGCTGCTGGCGGCGCTGGAGGCGCGTCAGACGGTGTGGATGAGCCACCGCGATGCCGTGGTACGTCCTCCTGCCGGGTTCGCCGTGACCGCCACCACTGCGGCGTCGCCGGTGGCGGCCATGGAGGACCGCGCCGGCGGCCGCTACGGGGTCCAATTCCATCCCGAGGTGGTGCACACGCCGCGCGGCGACGAGGTCCTCAAGGCCTTCCTGCTCGAGGCGTGCCGGGCCCGGCCGAACTGGACCCGGGCGTCGATCATCGAGCAGGCGGTGGCCGCAGTGCGGCGCCGGGTGGGCGAGGAGAAGGTGCTGTGCGGCCTGTCGGGCGGGGTGGACTCGGCGGTGGCCGCCGCCCTGGTGCATCGCGCCGTGGGCGACCAGTTGACCTGCGTCTTCATCGACCACGGCCTGCTGCGTGGCGGGGAAGCCGGGCAGGTGGTCGAGACGTTCCGTTCGCATTTCCGGGTCGACTTGGTGCACGTGGAGGCGGCGGAACGCTTCCTGACCGCCCTGGCCGGGGTGACCGATCCCGAGGCCAAGCGGCGGGCCATCGGGGAGACCTTCATCCGGGTCTTCGAAGAGGTGGCCGCGGCTCACTCCGACGCCCGGTTCTTGGTGCAGGGCACGCTGTACCCCGACGTCATCGAGTCGGGGACGCGCGACGCGGCCCGGATCAAGAGCCATCACAACGTGGGCGGACTCCCCGCCGACATGCGCCTGGAACTGGTGGAGCCGCTGCGCGACATGTTCAAGGACGAGGTGCGCGCGGTGGGAGAAGAGCTCGGGCTGCCGGAGGAGATGGTGTGGCGCCAGCCCTTCCCCGGGCCGGGCTTGGCGGTGCGCATCATCGGCGAGGTGACCCCGGAGCGCCTGGAGATCCTGCGGGCCGCCGACGCCATCATCCTCGAGGAGGTGCGGCGGGCCGGGCTGTATCGCCGGCTCTGGCAGGCCTTCGGAGTGCTGCCGGCGGTGCGCTCGGTGGGGGTGCAGGGCGACGAGCGCACCTACGCCTATCCCCTGATCGTGCGGGCGGTGACCAGCGAGGACGCCATGACCGCCGATTGGGCGCGCCTTCCCTACGAGGTGCTCGAGCGGATCTCGTCGCGGGTGATCAACGAGGTCCCCGGCATCAACCGGGTTGCCTACGACATCTCCTCCAAGCCGCCGGCCACCATCGAGTGGGAGTAGGGGGCCCGTTGCCGTTTGCCCTCACCGCCTCGGCCGCTTGACGGCGGCCTCCGCGCTTCTCCCGGCGGAGCCGGGAGAAGCAAAGACAAGCCCTCGCCGCGCTCGCCTGCGGCGAGCGCGTCTCTCCCACCGCAGGCGGGAGAGACCGTCTGTCGGCTCAAGCCCTGCGCCTATGGCGTCGATATCGACCCCGACCGGTCCACGACACCGACGGGGTGAGTCGTGCCCTTCAGCGACGACGCCGAACTCCTACAACTCTTCCGGGGAGAGATAGCCGAGCGCGCCGCCCGACTGGTCGAGGGTGCCCGGGCGTGCGCCGGCGGGGCTCCCATCGAGAAGGGCCGCGCTAACGACCTGTACCGGGAGGGGCACACCGTCAAAGGGACCGCCCGGATGATGGGCTTCACCGCCATCTCCGATGCCGGCAAACTGCTCGAGGAGGTGTGGAAGGGGGTCCACGACGGCGAGACGGCAATGAACCCCACCCTCGCCGGCGCCCTGGCACAACTCGCCGGGGCGCTCGAAGGCGCCGTCGAGGCCGATCCTCGCCACGGCCCCCCGGCGTTAGCGGAGGCCATGCGAGTGGCCCGGATGGCGCTGGGAGGCGGGACCGACAAGCCGGAGGCAGGCCCGGCTCCCCGGCCGCGGCGTCCCGTGGAGAACGCCGACCTCGGCGGCCTGCTCGGTTCCATGGACGCCTGGGCCTTTGGTGAGAACGTGCGGGTGAACGCCGCCGGCCTCTTCCGCGTCATCAACGAGGTGTGCTCGCTGCGGGTGGATGCCGGCGCCCTGGCGGACCTGGTGGACGAGATTACGGCGTCGCTGGGCGATGCCGAGGCCACCGCGTCGGGGCTGGCCCGGCTGGCCGACTCCACCGCCGCTGCCGAGAAGACCCTGGAGGATCTGCAGCGCCGCGCCCTGGACCTCGCTTCGAGCCCCCTCAGCGAGATCACCAATACCTTCCCCCAGTTGGTTCGCTACCTGGCGCGCAAAGCGGGCAAGGAGATCCGCTTCGAACTGGTGGGGGATCACCACGCCGTGGACCGGCTGGTGCTCGACGGCCTGTCGGACCCGCTGCGCCAGTTGCTCGTGAACGCGGTGGAGCACGGGGTGGAATCCGCCGCCGACCGGGTGGCGGCCGGCAAGCCGCCCACCGCCACCTTGTCGCTGCGCGCCTCCGTAGAACAGCATCGCCTACAGGTGGTGGTAGAGGATGACGGACGGGGAGTGGATTGGGATGCGGTGCGCACCAGCGCCATCCGGCGCGGGCTGCTCCCGGCGCGCCGGCCCGACGAGGACGACCACAATGCCCTCCACGCTCTGCTGTTCGTCCCCGGGTTCACTACCGCTTTGCCCTCGGAGATGGTGGGCGACGGCAGCGGCCTGGCCAAGGTAGCCGCGGCGGCGGAGTCGCTGCGGGGCAGCGTGGTGCTGGAATCCGAGCCCGGCAAGGGCACCCGGGTGACCATCACCGTGCCCACCTCCCGCTCGTTGCAGGATGTGATGCTGGTCCGGGCGGCGGGGCAGATCTGGGGCCTCCCCGAGATCACTGTGCTCGATACCCTTCCCGTGCCCGGCGGGGGCGACGCCGTTCCCTCCCAGGCGATGTGGCAGGATGTCCCGCTCCCGCTGATCTCCTTTGCCGACGCGGTCGGCCTGACCGAGGAGGAGACGCCCAGCCGAGTGGTGGTGGCTTCCACCCCGGCCGGCCCGGTGGGCCTGCTGGTGGCGGCCGAGATCGGCCGGCGCCAGGTGGCGGCCCGAGAGATGGGGGCCCTTCTCGACGGTGCCCCGCACGTTACCGGGGCGGCCCTACTTGGCGGGGGCGACGTGGTGGTGCTGGTCGAGCCGGCCCGAATGGCCGAGCGATCCCGGCTCATCCCCGAGCCCACAGGGCCCCGACCGCGGGTCCTGGTGATCGACGACTCGCGGGGAGTGCGCCAAGTGGTGGGCCAGGCGCTGGGTCTGGCCGGCTTCGACGTGGACCTGGCCGGGAGCCCCACCGAGGCACTCAGCGCCCTCGCCGGGCAGCGCTACGACGCCATCGTCATGGACTACGTGATGCCCACCATGGACGGGGCCACGCTGATGCGCAAGGTGCGGGACATGGGGGTGGTGGCGCCGGTGGTGATGATGTCGGGCCAGGCCACCGAGCGCGATCGCGCCCGGGCCTTGGCGGCGGGCGCCGACGCCTACTTCGACAAGAACGACGTGCGGCGCGGTGCCCTGGCCGCGGCACTGCGCAACCTGGTGGCGGGCAAACCGGCCGGCGGGGGCCGCTGAGGCCGGTGCCTCCGCGCCGGCGAGGCTGGCCTCCCGGGCCGAATCACACCCGGGGGATTCGGCGCTGAGGGTTTCCGTATACTCGGCTCCCCTTGGACGATTCCCCCCTCTTCGCCGGATTGAACCCGGCGCAGCGCGAAGCCGTGGCCGCCACGGAAGGCCCGTTGCTGGTGGTCGCCGGCGCCGGGTCGGGGAAGACGCGGGTGCTCACCTACCGGATCGCCCACCTGATCCGCGACCGCGGCGTGTCTCCCTACGCCGTGCTGGCCATCACCTTCACCAACAAGGCCGCCGACGAGATGAAACAGCGGGTGGCCTCGCTGGTGGGTGGGGTGTCGCGCGGGATGTGGGTCTCCACCTTCCACAGCGCCTGTGTGCGCATCCTGCGGCGCGACGCCCCCATGCTCGGTTATCGCTCCACCTTCTCCATCTACGACGACATCGACGCCCGGCGGGCCGTGGAGTACTGCGTGCGCGACCTGGGCCTCGACCCCAAGCGGTTCCCGCCCAAGGCGATCCACGCCGCCATCGGGAAGGCCAAGAACGAACTCATCGACTTCGAGTCGTTCGCCTCCCAGGGCGGCGGCCTCTACCACGAGCGGGTGGCCGACGTCTACCGCCTCTACCAGCAGCGCCTGCTCGAAGCCTCGGCCATGGACTTCGACGACCTGCTGATGGTGACGGTCGAGCTGCTGGGGGCCTTCCCCCAGGTGCTGGAGCACTACCAGGACCGTTTCCGCTACCTGCTGGTGGATGAATACCAGGACACCAACCACGCCCAGTACCGCCTGGTACAGCTGCTGGGGGCCAAGCATCGCAACGTGTGCGTGGTGGGGGATTCAGACCAGAGCATCTACGCCTTCCGCGGCGCCGACATCCGCAACATCCTGGAGTTCCAGCGCGACTACCCCGACGCCCGGGTGGTAGTGCTCGACCGAAACTACCGCTCCACCCAGACCATCCTCGACGCGGCCAACGCGGTCATCTCCCACAACCGGGGGCGGCAGCCCAAGCACCTGTGGACCGACCTGGGGGTGGGGGACCCGGTCACCGTCTACCGGGCCCAGGACGAGCACGACGAGGCCGCCTTCATCGCCGAGGAGGTGGGGGTGCTGGGAGACGCCGGCATCCCCCCGTCGAGCATCGCCGTGTTCTACCGCACCCACGCCCAGTCCCGGGTGCTCGAAGAGGTGCTGGTGCGCTATGGGGTCCCCTACCAGGTCATCGGCGGGCCCCGGTTCTACGAGCGCCGCGAGGTCAAAGATGTCCTTGCCTACCTGCGGGTGCTGGTGAACCCGGCCGACGAGGTGGCACTGAAGCGCATCATCAACGTGCCCAAGCGGGGGATCGGCTCGACCACCATCGGCCACCTGGAGCGGGCCGCCGAAGCCGAAGGAGAAGGGTTCTACGGGGCCTTGCTCTCTGCCGGCGACAACCCGCGGCTGGAGGGGCGCGCCCGCCGCCAGATCGCCGATTTCCTGGCCGTCTTGGAGCAGCTGGGGAAGGCGGCGGAGGACGGCCCGCGGGCCGCCCTGCAGGCGGTGCTCACCGACACCGGCTACGAGGCCGAACTGAAGGCCGAAGGCACCCTGGAGGCGCTGAGCCGGGTCGAGAACCTGCGGGAGTTGCTTTCGGTGGCCTCGGAGTTCGAGGAGGGCGGGCCGCTGGGCGGGGCCGGGGATGAGGAGTGGGCCGATCTGGGAGGGCGGCGTCGCCTGGAGTTGTTCCTGGAGTCGCTCAGCCTGGCTGCGGACATCGACTCCCTGGACGAGGAGGCGGGGCGGCTGACCCTGATGACCCTGCACAACGCCAAGGGCCTGGAGTTCCCCGTGGTCTTCATCGCCGGCATAGAGGAAGGGGTCTTTCCCCACATGCGCTCGCTGGGGGATCCCCACGAGTTGGAGGAGGAGCGGCGCCTGGCCTACGTGGGCCTCACTCGGGCCCAGCGGCGCCTCTACCTCACGCTGGCGGTGGCCCGCAACCTCTTCGGGGCTCCCAACTACAACTCGCCGAGTCGATTCCTCACCGAGATCCCGCGGTCGCTGACTGCCGAGGCGCCGGAGCGCCGGCGCCGCCCCGGCCTGGAGGTGGCCCACCCCCGGCCCACCCTGTCGGCCTCCCAGTTGGCAGTGGGCGACCGGGTGCGCCACGGCCACTGGGGAGCGGGGAAGGTGGTCTCACTCACCGGCGAGGGCGACAAGGCCGAGGCAGTGGTGGAGTTCGACGAGCAGGGCCGCAAGCGCCTGCTGCTGGCCTGGGCGCCGCTGGAAAGGGTGTAGGGGCGGCCCGGCCGCCGGGGGCCATCCCCTAGCCTGATCACGGCCGTGGCCCATCTTGCCGAACCCGTAGCACTCGAGCGCCGCCCTCTCTACATCGTGGCGCCCGACCCGCCCCGCGGCTGGCGGGTGACGGCGCGCCGCGGGCGGCGGGGGCGGGGCGGCTTTGCCTCACGCGGC
The DNA here is from genome assembly GCA_016932695.1 of Acidimicrobiia bacterium. Classification (GTDB taxonomy): domain Bacteria; phylum Actinomycetota; class Acidimicrobiia; order Spongiisociales; family UBA11373; genus VGBK01. The sequence goes on from JAFGCH010000054.1 coordinate 17,478, forward strand.
GAGGCGGTGGCTCATGCCGAGCGCCTGGCTTCCGGGCACCCGATCGCCCAGATCCGGGTCTACGGAGGTGATGGATCGCTGGAGCGGGATGAGGGGCTGAGGAACCCGTGCCGGTGTGTCGCGGCGCAGAAATGGCTGGAGGTCTACCTCGACCGGTTCCGCGACTACGAGACCACGCGGGGACTTCTCGTGGATGACTGGTATGTGGAGAACCGCCTGGTGGAGGTGCAGGGGGAAGGGCTCTGGTTGTTCGTGGGCGTTCACGAAGGGCAGGCCTGGGACGAGATCTACGTCCATGCCCACCTGTGCGACGAGCCGGTGGCGCCCTACGTCGCCGAGGCGGCCTTCGTGATGGTGGGCTGGTGAGAGCCCGGGTGGCGGCCGGAACCGGTAGCGTGAGCGGCAGCGTCTCATCCCCAGAGGGGGGCATCTCTACCGAACGAGAGGGAGGGGTCATGCCGAACCCCATGCGAAACCCCGTGAGGGTCCTGCCGATCGTCTTCGCGCTCGCCCTGCTGGCGGCCGCCTGCATGGGGGGTGATGACGCGGCCGACACGACCATGGCCGACGGCGAGGGCGCCTGGACCACCATGGCCGCCACCACCACCATGGCCTCCGGCTTCGCGCCGACTCCGGGCGAAGGCGGCGAGGATGCTGCCAACCGGGACACCGACGCCCAGGGGGTAGTGGCCGTCCTCCAGCCGGGCGACTTCGGCCGTTCCATCGTGTACACCGCCGGCCTGGAGATCGAAGTCGACGATGTGATCGCCGCCGGGCGGCGGGCCCTGGTCGAGTTGCAGGGCCTGGGCGGCGTCCTCTTCGGCCAGGAGACCACAAGCGGCCCGGAGCCCCGGTCGGTGCTGACCATCAAGGTGCTGCCGGAGAACTTCGCCGCCGCCCTGGAGCGGCTCACCGGCCTGGGGACCCTGATCAGCCAGAACGTCTACGCCGACGACGTCACCGAGCGGGTGGTCGACCTGCAGAGCCGCATCAGCACGGCGGAGGCCAGCGTGGAGCGGCTGCGGGAATTCCTCGCCGGGGCCACCACTACGCGCGACGTGGCCGACTTGGAGGCCCAGTTGCTGCAGCGGGAGACCGACCTGGAGGTGCTGCGCGGCCAGTTGCGGACGCTGCAGGACCAGGTGGCTCTGGCCACCATCGTGCTGGTGCTCACCCAGCCCTACCCCGGCCCGGAGTTCGAGATGGTGCAGACCGCCTACCCGGGCCACGACGGCGGGGCCGGGTGCCCGGGCAGCGAAGAACTGGACCTGGACGAGGGCGCTCCCTTCACCATCTGCTATGAGGTGGTCAACACCGGGGACACCCACCTGGGCGACCTCGAGGTGCGCGACGACGGCCTCGATCTGGACCCGGACGATCTGATCGTGCTCGCCGGTGACCCGGCGGCGCTGCTGCCTCCCGGGGGGCGGCTGCTGATGGCCTACGAGACCGAGGCCGACCCGGAGCTGTATCCCGGGCCCTATCTGAAGGTGTCGGCGGTAGACGCCAACGGGGCACCCCTGCATCTGCAGGTGCTGGAGAGCGTCGAGCGTCTGACCCTGGAGGTGGAACCGGACGACTCGCTCCCCGGCTTCGGTGACGCTCTGGGGTCGGCCTGGCACGGCCTGCAGCGCTTCGGCGGCGCCCTCATCGTGGTCGGCGGGGCGTTGCTGCCCTGGCTGTGGGTGCCGGCGCTGATGGTCCTGGCCTGGTGGTGGCTGCGGCGGCGGCGCCGGGCGGCTGCCGCTTCGGCCCCGGCCGTTCCCCCGGCACCTCCGGCGGAGCCGATGGAAGACTGAGCCGGGGTTCCGGGTCATCAAGGATCGGCCCGGGCGCCTCAGGGCGCTCGGGCCGATCGCGTGCCTGGGTGGGACGCTTCGCCTTGGAGGCCCTGTTTCGAGGAGCACATCTTCCGAGAAGTGCGGTCGCTGCTAAGACTTCGGCGCGTCGCCGGTGCCCTCGGGCCGCTCAGTCTGGGCGTCGTCGTATTCCTGGCGGCGCTGACGCTGGGTGGCGTCGGTTTCCTGCCGACGCTTCTGGCGGTCGGCATCGCCTTCCTGGCGCCGCTGCTGCCGGGCATCGTCGCGTTCCTGGCGCCGCTGTATCCGCTCCTCGTTCTGCGCCCGGCGACGCTCCGTCTGGGCATCCCGGCGCTCGGCGCGTTGCTGTTCGTCGGTCGTGTCGTCGGGGGCGCTCGGGGAGGTTCCGCCTGGGCTCTGGTCGTCGTTCACAAGAGGCAGGGTACTCGTTGGTGCTGGCTGGCGAGCAGCGCTGCGACGATGCCCTTCGCGGGCGCATGGGGCAGCAGCGCCGGACTCCTTCCCCGCCTTCCGGCGACCCGGGGAGTGATGGGACGATTCGGGGGACGCGGGGTGGTGTCGGTGTCGGCGGCGGGTTGCCTGTCGTGTGAACTGCGGCGCGCCGCCCCTTCAGGGGTGAGAATGCCCAGTGTGAGGGCAGGGGAGGCATCCTTCGTGGAGTTCGCCCGCACCGCGGAGCCGCGGCTGAGGTACGCCTTGGTGGCTCGCTACGGGGCAGACCGAGGCCGCGAGGCGGCCAACGATGCCCTGGTCTTCGGGTGGCGCCACTGGGAGCGCGTGCAGGGTATGGCTAACCCGGTGGGCTACCTGTACCGGGTGGGCCAGCGCGCCGCGCGCCGGCGCCGCCCGGTTCCCGCCGTCGATCCGGTGGGAACCGGGCACCGGCCTCCGTGGGTGGAGCCCGGGCTGTCGGCGGCGCTGGCCCGCCTCTCGCCCCGCCAGCGCGAGGTGGTGGTGCTGGTGGACGCCTTCGAGTGGACGCACCGCGAGGTGGCCGACCTGTTGGGCATCAGGCTCTCCTCGGTGCAGACCCATCTGGAGCGGGGACTGGCCCGGCTGCGGGTCGCTTTGGGGGTGAGCGGCGATGAGTGAGACGGGCGACCGGCTGAGGGCGCTGTTCGAGGAGATCGCCCCGCCGCTGGACGTTCGGGCGGTGATGGCGGCCGAGCCGCTCACCCGCCGGAGAAGCCGGGGATGGGCGGCGGCTGTGGCAGCTGCGGCCTTCG
>JAFGCH010000004.1 GCA_016932695.1 Acidimicrobiia bacterium
CCCAAGACGGGAGTGAACCGCCCCGGCTCACGGGGTAGTCTTCGAGGGAGTGTGACGGTGAGAGGTTCGAGTGTGCTTCTCGCCTGAAGCCGACCTGGTGACGGGCATCGTGGTGAGCGGTGTCGGTATCGACGCCCTGCGCCGCGCCCCCGACCGGCGGTTCCTGCCGCTGGCCGCGCTGCCGCTGCTGCTCGGCCTGCACCAGGTGATCGAGGCCTTCGGCTGGTGGGGGATGAGGGGCGACCTGCCCCGGCAGGTGGGAGACGTCGCTATCTGGCTCTACCTGGCGATCGCCCTGGTGGTGGTGCCGGCCGTGGTGCCGGCGGCCTTTCGTGCCGGCGAGAGTGATCCGGGGCGCCGGGGCCGCATGTTCCCCTTCGTGCTGCTGGGGGCGGTGGTGGCTGCCGCCCTCCTTCCCGGTCTGCTAAACAGCGGAGCCGGGGGTGAGGTGGCCTGCCGGTACATCGCCTATGACTCCGGGGTGGACTACGGCGGCTACGTGCTGCCCTTCTACGTGACGGCAACCTGTATGCCGATGCTGCTTTCGAGCAGCCGGCGCCTGGTGCTATTTGGGTTGGCCAACCTGATCGTCGTCGCTCTGCTGGGGTGGCTGCTCGCCCGGGGGGTGATTTCACTCTGGTGCGTGTGGGCCGCGGTGTCGAGCGTGGTCTTCGATCTGGAGGTGCGGGCGGCGGCACGGTCGCCGAGTCGCTCCGCCACCGCTCCCGTTTGAGGCTATGTGCCACCCGGCCTCTTCTGCGGGTAGGTGGCTACCCTCTCCGCCGCACCGGGCCAAGTCGGTAGAGGGCGTGCAAGGGAGGCGGCGTGATCGCCACGGTCGGTTTCCTCGGTGTGGTGGTCGCCGCGGTTTCCTCCGCCGCCCTGGCCGTACGAGGCTTCCACGCCTCGGCCGCAGGGGAGCGCGACACCTCGCGGTGGCTGCCCTACCCGGTCCTGGGCGTGGTGGTCGGGGCCGTGGTGGCCATGATCTCCCTCGAGGCCGGCTTGCTGGCCGACGACTTCTCCATCGCCTACGTCGCCAACAACTCGGCGACGACCACCCCCTTCCTCTACAAGGCGGCTTCGGCTTGGGCCGCCCTCGAGGGGAGCCTGGTGCTGTGGGGCCTGGTACTGGCCCTCTTTGTGCTCTCGGTGTGGGTGGGCCGGGCCCGGCGCGGTGAGGACCGCCTCGGCGCGGCGGCGCTGGGGTTCCTCGGCCTGGTCTCCCTGTTCGTCTTCGTGATCCTGGCCACGGTCTCCAACCCATTCGAGGTCTGCACTGCCACTTACCAGGGAGGCATCGGGTGCGCGCAGACGGCGGCCCTTCCGTGGAGCGCCTCGGTGGCCGGCGTCGAGGGGTTCGGTCCCAACCCGCTCTTGCAGAACCACCCGCTGATGGCGCTGCACCCCCCGACCCTGTACGTCGGCTACGTGGGTCTCACCGTGCCCTTCGCCTTCGCCATGGCGGCCCTGCTGCGTGCCGAGAGTGGCGACGGTTGGCTGCGCCGCACCCGCTCCTGGACCCGGATCGCCTGGATCTTCCTGACGCTGGGCATCGTGCTGGGCGGCTTGTGGTCCTACGAGGTGCTCGGCTGGGGCGGCTACTGGGCCTGGGACCCCGTGGAGAACGCCTCGTTCATGCCGTGGCTGCTGGCCACCGCCTTCCTCCACTCGGCGGCGGTGCAGTTGCGCCGCGGGGTGCTGCAGTCGTGGAACTTCGTGCTGGTGATCGCCACCTTCGCCCTCACCATCCTGGGCACCTTCCTGACCCGCTCCGGGGTCATCGTGTCGGTGCACTCCTTTACGCAGTCGGCCATCGGCCCGGCGCTGCTGTGGTTCCTGATGATCGTGCTCGTGGGTTCGCTGGGCCTCTTCGCTATGCGCGCCCACCTGGTCTCGTCGTCCCCCCGGATCGACTCCCTGTTCAGCCGGGAGGGAGCCATCCTGGTGAACAACCTGCTGCTGGCCCTGTTCGCCTTCGTGGTGATCCTGGGGACCCTCTACCCCTTGATCGTGGAGGCGGTGTCGGGCGACACCGTGGGGGTGGGCCGGCCCTTCTTCGACCGGGTGGCGGTGCCGCTCTCCTTCGCCCTGATCCTGGCGATGGCGGTGGGCCCCTTCGTGCCCTACCGGGCGGCGCGGCCGGGAGTGGTGTGGCGGCGCATCCGGCACCCGCTGCGGGCCGGCCTGGTGGCGGCGGTGGCCGTGGTCCTACTGGGCCGCCGCAACGGCTGGGTCCTGCTGGCGGCGTTCTTCGCCGGGTTTGTGGTGGCCCTGGCCCTCCGCCAGCTGTGGGTCACCGCCCGGGCGGCGGCCGCCAAAGCAGGGGGCAACATCGTGGTGGAGGCCGGACGGGCGCTGCGGCGCGATCCGGCCTATTGGGGAGGGCAGCTGTCGCACATAGGGGTGGCCTTGCTTGCCATGGGCATCGCCCTTTCGGCCAACTCGGCGGTGCGGGGGACGGTCGAGATGACGCCGGGGGGCTCCGCCTCCTTCGCCGGGCACGAGGTGGCCTACACGGCGCCGTTCATCCGGGAACTGCCGAACAAGACGGTGTTCGGGGCAACGTTCGAGGTGCGCCGCGGCAGCGACCTGGTTGCGGTGCTGGAGCCGCGACTTAACCAGTACGCCTCCAGCCGTCAGACGGTGGCCAGCCCCGCGGTGGATTCCGGCTGGCGCGGCGACTTCTACCTGGCCCTCGCTTCCTGGGACGAGGATGGGGCCATCGCCCTCGACCTCTACTGGTTTCCGTGGATCTGGCTCGTGTGGGCGGGTGCTTTCACCACGGCCATCGGCGGGTTCTTTGCCTGGCTGATTCGCCGCCGCACCGCGGCTCCGCGCCCCGCGCCCCAGGAGGTCTTCGGTGTCTGAGGTTCTGCGCCGCTGGCTGGCCGGGGTGTGTACGGTGGCCCTGGCTGCGGTGGTGGTGGTCGCCATGATCATCGGGGAGGACACGGCCCAGGACCGGGTGCTGGCCCTGGGTACCCGCATCAAGTGCCCGGTCTGCCAGGGGGAATCGATCGCCGAGTCGCCCTCGGAGACCTCAACGGCGATGCTGTCCGTGGTCGCCGAGAAGGTGGCCGCCGGGGAGAGCGACGGCCAGATCATCGAGTACTTCACCGACCGCTACGGCAGCGGCATCTTGCTCGACCCGCCCTTCCGCGGCCGCACCCTGGCGCTGTGGCTGACCCCGCTGGTTGCCCTGGCCGGGGGGGTCGCCTTGATCCTGGGGCTGCGCCGCCGGCGGGTGACGGCTCCGGCGGCGCCGGACGGAGAGAGCCGATGAGGCGCCGGGGTTCGTTCGACGAGACCGGGGCCCGGGAAGAACGCCGCCGCATCGTGCAGCGCGACCTCGAGGAACTGGCCCAGCAGGTGGCCGAGGGGGAGATCGACGCCGCTACCGCCGCCCGCCTGGAGGCCGGGTACCGGGCCGAACTGGCCGAGGTGGAACGGGCCTTGGAGGCCCGGCCCCGCCGGGCCCGGCCGGAGCCGGCGGCGGCGCCGGCCGCCGGGCTCACGCGCCCGGCGGCGCCGCGGCCCCGGGCGGCCGCTGCGTCGGCCGGCACCCGGCGGATCCTGTGGGTGATGGGGGCGGTGGTGCTCGCCCTGACCGGGGTCATCGTGTTCCTCGCCACGCGCTCCGGGGGTGAGGAAGCGGCAGCGACCACCACGCTGCCCGCCGATCTCTCCGGCGACCCGGCCGAGATGGAGGCGGTGGTGGCCGCCCATCCCGACTCCAACGAGATGCGCCTCGCCCTGGCCGGCCTCTACTTCGACCGGGGGGAGTACCTGGGGGCCATGGAGCACTACCTCGGCGTGCTGGACAACGCTCCCACGCCGGCCGAGGAGTCGGTGGCCCTGGCCCGGGTGGGCTGGATGGCCTACATCACCGACCAGGTGGACACGGCGATCGCCTACCTCGAGCAGGCCATGGTGGTGGACCCGGCCTATGGGGAGTCCCGGCTCTTCCTGGGGGTGGTGCTGCTCTACGGCAAGGAGGACCCGGCGGCGGCGCTGCCCTACCTGGAGGAGGTGCTCACCTACCCCGACCTGCCCGAAAGCCTGCGCCCCGAGATCGAGCAGATGGCGGCCGAGGCAAGGGCGGCCATCGCCGGAGGTGAGGGATGACCGACCCGGTCCCCGAGCCCCGGCGCGGCCGCCCCTGGCGTATCTGGCTGATCACCGGCGGGATCGCTGTGGTACTCGGCGTGCTGCTGGTGATCTTCGCCACCCGCTTCGGCGAAGACCCGCGCCTGGTGGAGTCGCCCCTCATCGGCGAGTCGGTGGCGGCCATGCGCCTCGACTACCTGGACGGCACGGGCTCGGTGTCCTTCGACGACCTGCGGGGGCAGGTGGTGGTAGTCAACTTCTGGGCCTCCTGGTGCGTGCCCTGCCGCACCGAGCACGCCCACCTCACCGCCGGCCAAGCCGCCTACCGCGAGAGCGGAGCGCAGTTCGTCGGCATCATCTTCCAGGACGGTGTGGAGGCCGCCAACGGCTTCTTGGACCGGTTGGGGCGCGGCGAGGGGTACCTCTATGTAGTGGATCCCGGCTCGCGGGCTGCGGTGGAGTTCGGGGTGTACGGCGTTCCCGAGACCTTCTTCGTCGACCGCGAGGGCCGCATCGTGGACAAGATCGCCGGGCCGGTGAGCCCGGGGAGCCTGGCGGCGATCCTCGAGCCGCTGCTGGCGGACGAGGCCGGCTGAACCCGGTAGCGGCGACGTGCCCGGCCGGGGCTCGCCGTTGGCACGGTCAGCCCTGCGCCGCCGAGGGGGTCGGGACGACGGCGCCGAACGTTCCACCGCTTGTACGCCGATGCCTCTACTGAGGCCTGCACCCTGCGGAGAGGGCGGCCGTACACTCCGCCGGTGCCCGAAGCGGTCATCGATCTCCGCGCCGTCGGGGTGCGCCTCGGCGACACTCCCATCCTGCGGAACCTCTATCTGCGCGTGGAAGCGGGCGAGGCCGTCGGCCTCATCGGCGCCAACGGATCGGGCAAGACCACGTTGTTGCGGTTGCTGGCCACCCTGCTCGCTCCCACCGACGGGGAGGGTGGGGTGCTGGGCGTGTCGCTACGCGCTGCCGGGCGGTTCGCCGTGCGCCCCCGCATCGGGCTCATCGGTCACACCCCCGCCCTCTACCCCCAGCTCACCCTGGAGGAGAACCTGGCGTTCGTCGCTCGCATCGCCGGGATCCCGTCGGCCGCGGTGGGCGAGGTGCTCGACCGGGTGGGCCTGGGCCTGGCCCGGCACCGCCGCGCCGCCGCTTGCTCCCACGGCATGCAGCGACGGGGGGAGTTCGCCCGGGTGACGCTCACCCGGCCCGATCTGCTGCTGCTCGACGAGGCGCACGCCGGGCTCGACGCCCAGGCCGCCGATCTCGTGGCCTACCTGGTCAGGGAGGTGCAGGGGCGGGGCGGGGCGGCCGTGGTCGTCTCCCACGAGCCCGGGCGCATCGCCCCTCTGGTGGGCCGCTTCGTCGAACTGCAGGCGGGGGCGATCGCCGAGCCGGGGACGGCAGCACCATGACCGGGCTCTGGCGCCAGGCTTGGGAGATCGCCCGCAAGGACCTGCGCACCGAGCTTCGCTCGGGCGAGGTGCTGATGATCACCGTGCCCTTCGGGGCGGCCGCCCTGATGCTCATCCCGCTGGCCATCGGGGTGGATGCCCCGCTGCTGGAGCGGGTGGGCCCGGGCATGTACTGGAGCGTGGTGCTGCTCTTCGGGGTCCTGGTGACGGTGCGCCAGAGCGCCGCCGACGGCCCGGCGCAGATGGACCTCCTCTCCCTGCTCGGCCTGGATCCCGCCGCCCGCTTCGCCGGGAAGGCGGGGGCTTCGGCGCTGCTGCTGATGGCTTTCGAGGCAATGCTGGCTCCCATCGCCCTGGCGCTGTACGGGAGCGATCCGCGCGGGTGGTGGTGGGTGCTGGCCGTGCTCCCTCTGGTGGCCCTGGGCCTGGGCCTGCTGGGAACCTTGGCCGGCGCCATCGCCGCCAGCGTGGCCTCGACCACTCTGGTGCCGCTCATCGTGGTGCCGCTCTCGGTGCCGATGCTGCTGGCGGCCGCCCAGGTCACCGAAGGTATCCGCGTGGGGGCCACTATCTTCGGCTGGCTGCTGCTGCTGGTGGTCATGGATCTCCTGCTGGCGGTGGCCGGAGTGCTGAGTGCCCGTCCCCTGCAGGAGGCAACGCGCTGATGCGGCGCAAGGCCTGGCTGGATTTTGCCGCCGGCGCCCTGTTGGCGGGCGCCCTGGTGGCGGGTCTGGCCGTGCCCCCGGAGCGCAACATGGGCGACCTGGCGCGCATCATGTTCGTCCACGTGCCTGCCGCCTGGCTGGCCTACCTGGCGTTCGGGGTCACCCTGGTGGGAAGCGTGGGCTACCTGGCGACCGGGCGGATGAAGTGGGATCGCCTGGCGGCGGGGTCGGCCGAGGTCGGCGTCTACTTCAACGGCCTGACCATTGCCCTGGGCATGATCTGGGGCAAGTCCACCTGGGGGGTGTGGTGGACCTGGGACGCCCGCCTGGTGCTGACTGCCATCATGTTCTTCGTCTACCTGGGCTACCTCGGCCTGCGCCGGGGTATTGCCGATCCGGTGGCCCGGGCGCGCCGCTCCGCCTGGCTGGGCGTGCTCGGAGCGGTGCAGATCCCCATCGTGCACTTCTCGGTGGTGTGGTGGCGGGGCCTGCATCAGCCACCCTCCGTCATTCGGCCGGGCGGCGTCCAGATGGACAACGAGTTCCGCATCGCCCTGGCGATCGCCGTGCTGGCCTTCACCTTCGTCTACGCCGCTCTGCTGCGGCGCCACATGGAGAATGCGCTGGCCGAAGAGGCGCTGGCGGCGCGGCTGGCCTCCGAGGAGGTCGAGGTTGCCGGGGCGGCCATCACCGCCCCGCGCTACGGGGAGGTGGACTGAGTGTCCGATTGGGCTTGGGTGGCCTTCGCCTACGGGGTGACCTTGGTCACCATCGCCGGCTACAGCCTGCTGCTGGGCCGGCGCTCGCGGCACACCCGGCGGCGCCTGGAGGGAGGAGCGTGAAGCGGTATCTCTGGTTCGTCATCCCGGCCCTGGGCCTGGCGGGTGTGGTCCTCGGGTACCTGCTCTTCAACCTGAGCGACACTCTGGTCTACTACCGGACCCCCACCGAGGTCCGCCGGGAGGTGGCCGCCGACCCCCAGGCGCGGCTCCGCCTCGGGGGGCAGGTGCAGGTGGGATCCCTGGTGGCAGGCGGCGGGCGGGTGGCTTTCGTGATTGCCGACGAGACCTCGGATATCCCCGTGGAGCACACCGGGACGCCGCCGCAGTTGTTCCAGGAAGGCGGCGGGGTGGTGGTCGAGGGCACCTGGGACGGCACGGTATTCCGCTCCGACGTGATGATCATCAAGCACGACGAGCAGTACCGCACCGAGGACGGCGAGATCTACACGCCGCCTACCGACGCACCGTAGGGGACCGGCCGCGAGGCGCTTCAGCCTGGCGACGCGAGACGCTCCTCCACGGCTGCCAGCACCTCGGCCTCCAGGTCACGGGCCCGGGCTTCCAGTTCTGCTCCCCGCTCCAGGTGGCGGCGCCGGGCGTCGGGGTCGGCGAGGCCGGCGGCGTTGATGCGGACGTTCAGGTGCGCCCCCCTCACCGCGGCGGTCGCCAAGAGAGCCCCCACGCCGGCGTCGGATACAGAGGAGCGCAGGCCTTCTTCCGCCATCGCCCGGGTCACCGCCAGGGCCTCCAGCGCCGCTTCCATGACGGCGAGAGGCGCTTCGATGGCTCCCCGGGTGGCGGCGGCGATGGCCTCGGCCCGACCCTCGTGGTCCGGGGGGAGGCGGTAGGCGGCGAGGAGGGCATCGAAGGCCCGGGTGTCCTCGTCCACCAGGCGCAGCAGCGCCTCGTGGCATTCCTTGCCCCGCACCGCCCAGGCCGAGAACTCCTCCCAGCGGTGGTCCCAGCCGCGCTTGTGTGCCGAGAGGTTGGCCACCATGGTGCCCAGGGCGGCCCCGAGAGCGCCGGCCAGGGCGGAAACCGACCCGCCTCCGGGAGCGGGGGAGTCGGCGGCCACCCGGTGCACGAAGCCGGTGACGGTGGTGCCCACCAGCCCGGGCCGAGCACCGGTCTCGAGACGCCACTCGATGATCTTCTGGTGCGGGTCGAAGGGCTTGAGGTCGTCGAGGCCCAGGGAGCGCACCGCGATGTGGACCACTTCTTCGTCGGGGACTCCCAGGGAGCGCTGCTGCTTGGCCAGGAAGTGGCGGCCGGCGTCGAGCATCGCCCGCAGCGGGACCAGGCCGACGATCTCCGACCCGGTGACCCGCAGCCCGCGGGCCGCCGCCTTCTCGCACACCTCCTCGAAAGCCAGGTGGATGGGGGTCACCGAGATGTCGGTGAGGTTCATGGACACCTGGGCGATGCCGAACTCCTCCAGGTACCAGCCGATGGCCTTCACCGCCGGCAGGGTCCCGGGCTGCCATAGGGGGTTGCCGTCGGGGTCGCGCAGCACTTCCCCGGTGAAGGCGTCGCCGCGTCGCAGCACCCGGCCGCGCTCCCGCACGTCGAAAGCCACCGCGTTGGCCCGGCGGCTCGAGGTGGTGTTGAGGTTCACGTTGTAGGCCACCAGGAAGTCGCGGGCGCCCACCGCGGTGGCCCCCGAGCGGGGGTTGAAGGTGGCCGGGCCGAAGTCGGGCGCCCCGGCGGGGTCGGCCAGACGGGCCTCCAGGCCTTCGTACTCCCCTGCCCGTACTGCCGCCAGGTCGGCCCGGTCGGGGCGCAGGGCGGCCTGCCCGTAGCAGTAGACCGTCAGCCCCACCTCGTCGGCCAGACGTTGGGCCAGGCGGTGAGCGTGGGCCGCGGTCTCTTCCATGGTGATGCCGGCGACCGGCACCAGGGGGCAGACGTCCATGGCCCCGAAGCGGGGGTGTTCCCCGTGGTGGCGGCTCATGTCGATGGCCTCGACGGCTGCTCGCCCGGCGCGCACCGCAGCTTCTACCACGGCGTCGGGCGGCCCGACGAAGGTGACCACGGTGCGGTTGGTGCCGCGGCCGGGGTCGACGTCGAGCAGCGATACCTCGTCCACAGACTCGACGGCCTCGGTGATGTGCCGGATCACCGCCGGGTCGCGGCCTTCGGAGAAGTTGGGGACGCACTCGAGCAGCGGGGTCTCACCCATGTCTGCCAGGTTATCGGTATCTCCCGCCCGGGGCTGAGCGCGGTGAGCCCGGAAGCCGCCGGCATCAGGCGGGCAGTATCTCGGCGCGGGGGAAGACTCGGGCCAGGCGGGCGTCGGTAGTGATCAGCGGCAGGCCGAGGCGTTCGGCCAACTCGGCGTATAGGGCGTCGGCGAGGCGCAGGCGGTGGCGACGCTGCCAGGCACCGGCGACGAGGAAGGCGAGGTCGTGCCTTGTGATCGGCGCGTTGATGAACTCGCCGAGCCGGATCGTCACCTCGTCTGCCGAGAGCGCGCCCGCGCGGTGCAGGCGCCCAAGGCCGGATAGCACCTCGGCATCGAGGTGGGCGGGGGCGTGCAGTTCTCGACCCGACAGCCGCACCAGCGCAGCCGGGCCGCCTCCAGAGCGGGCGAGCAGGTCGACGATGGCCGATGCGTCGATCACGGCCTTCTCAGCCACGGTCGCCCCATTCCTCATCTCCCCATGCTTCGCGGCGCGCTTCGTCGAGGGCGGTCATGACCTGCTCGTGGGTCACGCCTGTTGGCGGCAGGGCAGCGATGCCATCGAGCCAGGCGCCGACGCGGCGCGCCGCGAGTTCGGTGCGTAGAGCCTCCTGGGCGATCCCCGAGATGTTCAGGCCGGCCGCCCTGGCCTCCCGCGCCAGTTCTTCGGGCAGGTAGATGTTCACCCGTGCCATGCGCATACGATACACACTGACCATCGAGAACACGCCCGGAGTATCTCGCTGGCGAGTGACAGGATCGGCGTCCGCCCCGTCCTACCAGTAGTGGTGCACCAGCGGCTTCACCCGCCGCTCGTAGAGATCGGCGACGGCGGCCATGGTCTCGGGGGGGAGCGGGGCCAGGTCGGCGGCGGCGGCGTTGGCTCGGGCTTGCTCGGCGCTCTTGGCCCCCGGGATCACCGTGCTCACCTCGTCGAACATGAGGATCCAGCGCAGGGCGAACTGCGCCATGGTGGCCCCCTGCGGTACGAGGGGGCGGAGTTCCTCCACCAGTTCCAGGCCGGTCTCGAAGTCGATGCCGCTGAAGGTTTCGCCCCGGTCGAAGGCCTCGCCGTGGCGGTTGAACGCTCGGTGATCCTCCTCGTCGAAGTGCGTGTCTCGGGCCATCTTCCCGGTGAGCAGGCCGCTGGCCAGGGGCACCCGGGCGAGGATGCCGACGTCGCGTGCTCCCGCCTCGCGGAAGAGGAGGCCGGCGGGGCGGAGGCGAAAGATGTTGAAGATGATTTGCACCGTCTTCACGCCCGGGTACTCGATGGCCTTGAGAGCCTCCTCGATCCTCTCAACGCTCACCCCGTAGTGGCGCACTTTGCCCTCGGCCACGAGGCGGTCGAGGGCCTCGAACACCATGGGCTCGTAGTACAACGCGGTGGGAGGGCAGTGGAGTTGCAGGAGGTCGAGGCAGTCGGTCTCCAGGTTCTGCAGGCTGCTCTTTACCCAGGAGCGGAGGTTGGCCTCGGAGTAACCCTCCACCGTCTGGCTGGGCAGACGCCGGCCTGCCTTCGTGGCCACGGTGAAGGGCTCTCCGGGACGTTCCCTGCGGAGGCGGGCGATGAGGCGTTCGCTGCGCCCGTCCCCGTACACGTCGGCGGTGTCGAAGAAGTCCACCCCGGCGTCGAGGGCGGCGTGGAGGGCGCCCATGGCGTCGGCCTCGCTCACCTCTCCCCAGGTGCCCCCGATGGGCCAGGCCCCGAATCCGATCTCCGAAATCTGGTATCCGGTGTCCCCGAGACGTCGATGGCGCATGGCAGTGGCCTCCTTGGCGTGGCGGCGAGGCTACCGCCCGGCGGCGCGAACGTGCTCCAAGCGGACGACCGGCCGGTTGCCCACCCGGCCTACCTCTAGGAAACCGGCCTCCTGGAAGGCGGGAAGCGAGCCCACGAAGAGGTTGGCGGCGGTGGGCTTGGTGGCCGCCGGGTCTATGGGGTAGGCCTCGATGCGCTCGGCGCCGTGAGCGAAGGCGTAGTCCACGGCGGCGGCCAGCAGGGCGGCGGCCAGGCCCCGCCGTCGGGCGGAGCGGGCGATGAAGAAGCAGTTGATCACCCACGATGGCCGGTCATCCAGGGGGCGGAACGTCTTCGACCGGGGGGACATCAGGCGGGCGTAGCGCTCCCGGGGCCCCACGGCGCACCAGCCGGCCGGCACCCCGTCGAGGTAGGCCAGCAGGCCGGGTTCGGCGCCGTCGGCGACGAGGCCGTGGAGGATGTCTCGGCGGTCGGCGGGGGCGGTGCCGTCCCACTCCTTGGCGGGCAGGATCCACCAGGTGCACCAGCAGTTGGAGTAGGCGCCGTTGGGCCCGAAGAGGCGCTCCAGGTCGTCCCAGCGGTCGGTGGTGACGGGAAAGATCTGCAGGGCGGCCACAGGCGGAGAGTACCTCGCGGCGGCCTTCCTATCCTGAGTCGCCCTGCACGAGAGAGAGGCGATGCCCGTCGACCCGAGCCCCGAGCCGATCACCTCACGGCCGTATCGCGACGACGAGGACTTCTGGCGCATCCGGCAGCTCTGCCTGGATACCTACCCCATCACCCCGGTGGGGTGGAATTGGGAGATCCGCCGTTGGGAAGGGCAACGCTTCCACGGCGAGGACCCCGCTCCCGACCCGCGCTGGCCGGTGTGGATCCGCCTTTGGGAGACCGGGGATGGCCGTCTGGTGGGGGTGGCGCATCCGGAAGGCCGCCTGGGGGAGGGCTTCCTGCAACTGCACCCGGACTTCCGCCACCTCGAAGAGGAGATGGTGGCCTGGTGCGAGGAGAACCTGGTGGTGCCCACCGAGGAGGGGGCCTCGCGCCTGCGAATGTACGTCCACGACTACGACACACCCCGACGGCGCCTGCTGGCCGAGAGGGGTTGGGTGGAGTCCGCCGAATGGGGGGTGCTCCGCCGCCTGCGCTTCGGGGCACGCCTGGTGGCGGTGCCGGAGATCGCCTCCGGCTACACGCTGCGGGAGACCCGGCCCGACCCGGCCGACGACCAGGCGGTAGCCGACATCCTCAACGCCGCCTTCGGGCGCGACATCCACACTGCGGCGGAGTTCCGCGGCTTCGCCGCCACCGCCCCGTCCTACCGGCGGGACCTGGACCTGGTGGCGGAGGCTCCCGGCGGGGAGTCCTTCGCCTACGTGGGGATCACCTGGGACCCCCAGAACCGGCGGGGCATCTTCGAACCGGTGTGCACCCATCCCGAGCATCGCCGGCGCGGCCTGGCCCTCACCCTGATGCGGGAGGGCCTGCGCCGCCTGCAGGCTCTGGGGGCGGCCGACGCCTACGTGGAGACCGG
>JAFGCH010000055.1 GCA_016932695.1 Acidimicrobiia bacterium
CGGTAGGCCACGCAGGTGCACATCTGGCCCAGGCGCACGGTGCGGGTCGTCGCCGCCAGGGCGGCCATCAGCGTCCATGCCTCGTGAGTGGCCTCCCGGGAGGGCAGGGGAGTGGTGTGGAAGTGGTCGTACACCCACAGGGACTCGTAGCCGGAGGCCTCGATGGCGCCGGCGACTGCTCGGATCGTCTCCCAGTGCCTTTCGGCGGGGATGCCTACGAGGTCCATCCGCCAGCCCTGCGGCACAAACGCTCCGAAGCGCATTACCTCTCCCTTCAGTTCCGCTCTCGAAGGGCCCGGCCCCGAGCGGGGCGCTATCCGGTCATCAAGCCCAGCGCCACCGGGTCCTGCTCCGAGGAAACCACCCCGCCGGCCACTTCGACGGTGAGGGCGAACCCGGCGACCTCTCCCGAGACGTGGAAGGCGGACACCCCGGGGTTGGGTCCGAGCACGCCGGCCGAGATGACCCGGTCGCCGACGATGGCCCACAACTGGTAGGTCTCGTCGGCGGGAAGTGGGGGAGCCTCGGGGTTGAGCAGGTAGCCGGTGCCGTCGGCGGCCAGGACGATCTCGGCCGCAACGTCGCCCGACAACGTCACCACCCGGGAGCCGTCCGCGTCGCGGGCGGCCGCGGCAGCCGCGGCGAGGGGACCTCGTTCGAACTCGAGGAGGCGGCCGTGCTGGCCGACGGCCACGAAGGCCAGCACCACGGCCGCCGCCACCGCGGTGGAGGCCACTACTGCCCCCAGCCAGCGCCGCCAAGCGGACAGGGTTGCAGCCCGGTTGGGCCGGGGGGGTGCCGTGGCGGCGGCGATCCGGGCCCAGACTGCCCGCGGCGGCGGGTCGGCCGGCCCCGCCGCTCCCTCGGCAAGGGCGGCGGCGACGGCGAACAGAGGAGCAACCGCGTCGCGCAACGCGGCGTCGCCGGTCAGGGCGGTCTCGACGCGTCGCGTCTCCTCGAGGCTCAGGGCATCGAGGGCGTAGGCTCCGAGGAGGCTCTCCACCTCGTTGCGGTCGCTCACGTCGCTCCTTGCTGCAGCAGGGGCCCGCGCAAGCGCTCCAGACCCCGGCGTATCCGGCTCTTGACTGTCCCCTCGGGCTCGCCCAGGCGCCGCGCCACCTCTTGGTAGGTGAGCCCGGCGTAGAAGGCGAGCACGATGGCCTCTCTCTCGGGGGCGGGCAGTGTCTCGAGCGCGGACCGGACCTGGCCCGAGCGGACTGCCTCCCACACTTCCTGTTCGGGGCCGGGGGCCTCGTCGGATGCCAGAGTCTGATCGCGTTCCTCTCGCGCCCGGCGGGCCGTCTCGGCGCGCAGCAGGTCGACCGCCCGACCGTGGGTGTCGCGCAGCAGGAATGCCCGCAGGGGGCCCCGGCCGGCGTCGTAGCGGCCCGGGTCACGCCAGAAGCGAACGAAGACTTCTTGCGTTACTTCCTCCGCCAGAGGGGTACTGCGCAGGACACGGCGGGCAAACCCGAAGACCGCCGAGCCGTGCTGCCCATAGAGGGTTTCCAGGGCGGCGTGATCCCCTGCGGCTACGGCGGCGGCAAGGTCGGCATCGTTGAGGTCGGCCATGCCGGCCCTTGATACCACAGGGAGGGCCGGCAAGAAACCGGCATCCGGTGGGAGGAGGGCACCGAATAGCGGGTAAGTCCACTGAAAAAGGAGAGACACCGTGCGCAAGTTCACCTTCGGCCTGACCGTGATGGCGGTCCTGGCCCTGATCGCCTTCCCGGCCTCGGCCCAGGAGAGCGGTGGCAAGGTCACCGTCATCCACGGCATCCCCGGCCTGACCGTCGACGTGTTCGTCAACGGCGAGTTGACCCTCCCCGCCTTCGAGCCCGGCGACGTGGCCGGCCCGCTGGACCTTCCCGCCGGCGACTATGACCTGGCCATCGCCCCTGAGGGCGCCGGCATCGAAGGCGCCGTCCTTACCGGCATGGCTACGGTGACCGACGGCCTGAACGCTTCGATCGTGGCCTATCTCAGCGAGGCGGGCGAGCCGGGCATCGCCATCTTCGTCAACGACACCAGCGCCATCGCTGCCGGCCAGTCCCGGCTGATCGTCCGCCACACTGCGGCCGCCCCCACCGTGGACATCCTGCTCGCCGACGGCACCCTGCTGTTCGCCGGCGTCACCAACTTCGCCAACGGTGAGCCGTTCGAGGGCCAGGCCGACGTCCCGGCCGGCACCTACGACGTGCGCATCGCTCCGGCGGGCGGCGGCGTCGAGGCGGCGGTCTTCTCGGCCGACGGCGTCGAACTGCCCGAGGGCACGGCCCGTATCATCTACGCCACCGGCTCTCTGACCGACGGCAGCTTCGGCCTGGTGATCCAGGACATCACCGGCCTGCACAGCACCCCGGATGAGGTGCCCACCGGCGACGGCTTCGCCGCCAACGGGCTCCCGCTGTGGGCGCTGGTGGCCGCGGGGCTGGCCGTTGCCGGCACCGCCGGGGCCTTTCTCCCGAAGTTGGCCTCCCGCCGCTCCCGGTGAGCAGCCCGTACCCGTACCGTTTGGGGAAGCCGCCTCGGCGGCTTCCCCAAACGCGTCGTACTCCGCCTCGTTGGTTGTGGCGGACCGTCGCCATCCTCGGGGTGGTGGGAGCGGTGGTCCTCGACGCCCCTCGACCTTCGCTGGATGTTTCCGCTCCACGCGCCTTCGGGCAGATCCCGGTGACGACCTCTCCTGCCGTGTCCCCTGCGGCGCCCAAGCCATTGGAGCGACCCGCCTCCATCGCGGCGGATGCGGGGCCCACGGCGGTTCCCCCGAGCCAACCCGACTCTGGGAGCACGGTGCCGGTGGCCTCCGGCTTGCTGTCGGAGCTGCCCGAACCGGGAGCGCCGCCGGTGCGGCTCCGCCTCCCCTCGCTGGGCATCGACGCGCCGGTGCTGCCGGTGGGCTACGACGCCGGGGAGATGGAGATCCCGTCGCGCGCCGATACCGTCGGGTGGTATCGCTACGGCCCGGCGCCGGGAGAGGCGGGCTCGGCGGTGCTGGCCGCCCATGTCGCCTGGCGAGGCCAGAGGGGGGCGTTCGGCGATCTACGGCTGGCGGCTCCCGGGGCGCTGGTGGACGTGGAGTTTGCCGACGGCGCGGTGCGCCGCTTCCGGGTGGTCGCCCTGGCCTCGTACGACAAGCAGGAGCTGCCCGTCACCGAGATCTTCCGGCGCGACGGCGCCCCAACGCTGACGTTGATCACCTGCGGCGGCGCCTTCAACCCCTCGTTGCGTTCCTACGAAGACAATGTGGTGGCCTACGCCGTGCCGGTGGAGGAGGCCTTCGAGTGAGGAGAGGGGGCCCGGCGAGCCGGGCCCCCTTCCGGGCGACCCAACGACCTACTTGGCCCAGAACCTCTCGGCGGCGGCGCGCATCGCCTCGATCAGCGGCAGGGGCTTGCCGCTGAGGTAGCGGATCAGGGCGCCGCCTCCGGTGCTCACCACGTCGATGGCGGTGGTGTCGATGAACCGCTTGGCGCTGGAGACCGTGTCCCCGCCGCCGATGACCGTGTGGGCCGGGGTGTCGGCCAGAGCCTGCCACAAGGCCCGGGTACCGGCGTCGGCGTTGGGGTTCTCATAGGCTCCGGGGGGGCCGTTCACGAACACGGTCGCCGCCCTTCGGATCGCCTCGGTGTAGGCGGCGATGGTCCGGCTGCCGATGTCGAGGATCAGGTGCTCGGTGGGCAAGTCGTCCACCGGTATCTCCACTCGCTTGCCTTCGACTTCGACGGCGAAATCGAGAGGCAGGCGGATGGCGTCGGCATGGCCGGCCAGGTGCCGACGCGCCTCGTCCACGAAGCCCCACAGGTTGCGGTCCCGGATGAACTTCTCGGAAGCCTCTCCCAGGCCGGCGCCCTTCGCCAGGAGGAAGACCTGGCCGGTGACACCCGCGGTGAGCACCTCGTCGGCGGTGCCGTCACCCAGCACCTTTCCCAGCATGCCGAAGGCGTCGGAGATCTTGAGCCCGCCCAGCAGGTACACGCAGGGACGCTGCGGGGAATCGGCCACGGCGGTCAGGGCGTCGATCTCCGCAATGAGCAGGCGGCCGGCGGCGGCGGGGAGCACCTCCTGGAAGGCAACCATCGAGGGGGAAGCCCGGTGCGCGGCGGCGAAGGCGTCGTTGACGTAGTAATGGAACAGCGGCGCCAGGCTGCGCACCAGGTAGGTTCCGGCCATCTGCTGCGGGGTCAGCTTGACGTCGCGTTCGAAGGTGGAGACCTCCTCGGTCAGATAGCGCAGGTTGTCCAGAAGGAGGATGTCCCCGTCGCCCAGGGTCTTGATGGCCCGGCGCGCCGCCGGCCCGGCCACGTCGTCGATGAACCCCACCGGCCGGCCCAGGCGTCCCGACAGGGCGGCGGCGTGCTGGGCCAGGTCGACCAGATTGTGATAGTCGAGGGTGTCGCCCTGGTGGGCGATCAGCACCAGGCGTGCCCCGCGGTCGGCCAAGTCGCGAATGGTGGGCAGGCTCTTGTCGATCCGGTTGAAGTCGGCGATCTGGCCGGTCCCGAGGTCGATGGGGGAGTTGATGTCCACCCGCAGGAGCACCTTGCGGCCGGCGACGTCGAGGTCGTCGATCGAGGGGATGCGTGCCACTGCGGTTACTCCATGCCCAGGTAGCGGTTGGTCAGGGCCACCGCTTCGGCCTGATCGGTCTGCATCGGCATGGCGGCCCGGATGGCATCCATCGTCTCGGGGATGACCACCGACTCCTGCGGGATGTTGATGGCGAACATCAGGTCGTCGCCCGAGAACCCGATGGCCTCGTCCCACAAGCCGATCTCGTACATGTCGCCGCGCGGCTTGCCCAGGAAGCGGGCGTAGTTGAACAGGGAGGTGTTGGTAGTGAAGCCGTCGGCCATGCGGACGACGCGAATGCGGGGGTGGGCCCGGAAGACTTCCAGGGCCTGCTCCTTGGTGGGCTTGTTCTTCAAGCTGGTCACCAGGGTGATGATGTGCCCGTGGGTCACCGGGGTGTGTACCAGGATCCCGGTGGCGTCCACATGGGGCATGATGTGCATCAGGTCTTTGGCTTGATGGTTGGGGATGGGCTCGATCTCCAGGGTGTCCACCAGGCCGCGATGGGTGTCGCCCGGATCGGCGACGCGGCGGATGATGGTGATCGCTACTTTGGCCACCCCGAACGCCCGATCGAGGGCGTCCACCGCCCGGATGAGGCCGGTGGTGTTGCACGATGTCAGCTTCAGGTAGTCCTTGCCGACGCCCTTGGGGTAGTTCGCGTAGCCGTGGAAGAAGACGTCGGCGACCTCGGACTTCTCCCCGCCTTGGAAG
The DNA here is from genome assembly GCA_016932695.1 of Acidimicrobiia bacterium. GTDB lineage: Bacteria > Actinomycetota > Acidimicrobiia > Spongiisociales > UBA11373 > VGBK01. The sequence goes on from JAFGCH010000055.1 coordinate 5,287, forward strand.
ACTGCTTTGAGCCCCGCGGCGACGTAGTGCTCCTTGTTCTTGATCCCCACTCCGCCGGGAGCCGAGTCGAGCATGATGTCCACGCTCCCCAGCAGATCGGCGAAGGACCCGGATACGGGGATCCCGGCCGCGCTGAGGCGATCCTCGGCGCCGGGAGTGGCGGCAAACATCTTGTACGGCATGCCGCGCTCTTTCAGGGCCTGGACCGCCAGCGTGGGGGCGACGTCGGCCACGCCGACGAGCTCCATGTCCTCCTGGAGGGCGACGCCATCTGCCAGGCGCTGCCCGATGACGCCGAAGCCTGCTACACCGACCCGTACCTTTGCCATGTACTCCTCCTCGGGTACTGCGCTCCTCAATCCCTTCTCGACTTGCTCCGCTCCACCGGCCGGCGAGCCGATCTTCAACTCCACTGGGCTACCGGCTCGGGCCGCCCGCTCTCCGCGGAGCGAACCACCGCCTCCAGGATGGCCACGTTGCCCAGGCGTTCGGCGTTGCTGAAGCGATAGGTGGTTCGCCCGGCGACGGCATCTGCCCAATGCTCATATCCCGCGCGCACCGGGCTGGCCGGCTCGAAATCGCGGCGCGTCTGCTGGGCATCCCCACGCCGCCGTACGTAGAAAGTGGTGGTGCCCCCCGGGTCGACATGCTGAGTCTCGCGCGCCTCAGCCCAGGCATGGCTGCCGAACACTGCGAAGCGGGCGTAGTCGGGTGTGGCCGAGACTGCGGCGATATGCGCTGTGGTGTCATCGGCGAAGCGGAGATGAACCGAGACCACGTCACCGGTGGGAATGGCCAGGATACGGCGGGCGGTATGCGCCTGGACCTCGACCACCTGCCCGGCCAGGCTCAGCATCATGTCGCTGAGGTGGACTCCCATGCCGGTCCACCCTGCCGCCGGTGCTTCCTCCTTGCTACCCCGCCAGTTGTCGGCGGCCATGTTCAGCCAGCGGTCGTGGCTCCAGTGGGCCTCCATATGCAGGATCGTCCCAAGCTCGCCGGCGTCGGACATACGCTTGATCTCTTCCCAGGCCGGTTCGAAACGGCGCTCGTGGCCGATGCCGAGGGTTATGCCGGCCCGGTCGCAGGCTTCGATCATGCGGCGGGCACTATCGACCGTCAGGGCGAGAGGCTTCTCACAGAAGATCTGTTTGCCGGCGGCGGCAGCTCGCAGCAGGGCGTCTTCGTGGAGCCGGTGGGGGATGGTCAGGATCACTGCGTCCACGGCCGGATCGTCCAGGACGGTCTGGTAATCGGGGTACACGGGCAAGCCGTGGGTCTCGGTGTATTTCTCGGCAACGGCCGGTGCCGGGTCCACCCCGCAGACGACTTCGATCTTCTCGCTGCCTTTGAGGACCTTGGTGACCTGGCTACCCCACCAGCCCAGGCCGACTTGAGCGGTTCGCATCATGGCCGATGACTCCTTGTGGGCCTGCCCACGCTTTGAGAACCCCAGTCGGGGAATCGGGTGGGGGCAGGATAATCGATTACTGCGGCGCCATGCCGGCCCGGGCTTAGGGCCGACGAGCCCGGCGTGTCCCTCCGTGCGCTGTTTCCCTGGCGGTTCCCGCGTTGCCGCCGGAGTAGGTCGCCGAGTCGGGGCGCGGGCCGGTCTGGGGAGTCGGCGGCGTGCCGCGGGTACCCGTGTGACGCGTCGGCATTAGCACTGAAGGCTGCTGACTCGCGGTCACAGAGGCTGTTGTGGGTCGGAGGGTTTGTCGCAATGATCGCTCCTGGTCTCCGCTCTCCTGGTTCTATACGGCGCCGGGAAAGCGCTTCACAGGCCGTGGTGCACCGAGGGGGAAAAGAGGATAAGATGCGAGGCAACCCCACCTCTGGAGGAACACCTGTGGCCATGTCTCCCGAGCACAAGGCGGCTCTTGCCCAAGGTCGTCGCGAAGGGCGCGCCGTCAAGCATTACCTAGAGGGACTGGGCAACCGCCGTCCCGGCCGCCCGGTTACTCCGGAGCGCCTGCGGGAAAAGGTGGCAGCCCTGGAAGCCCGGATTGCCGCCGAAAGCGACCCGTTGAAGGCCCTCGAGATGCGTCAAGAGCGTATCGATGCCCAGGCCGCTCTCAGTCGGGCCGAGGCCGCCGAGGACTTTGCTTCTCTTGAAGCCGGCTTCATCGAGCACGCCCGCTCGTACTCGGAGCGCAAGGGCATCTCGTACTCGGCTTGGCGCGAGGCCGGCGTGCCCGCCGACGTGCTGCGCCGGGCAGGGATAAGCCGGGCACGGTCCTAGGGGATTGCCGCGTGCCGGGCGCAAGGGCGCCGCGGCACGCCTCCGGGCCCGTAGCTCAGCCGGTCAGAGCAGCGGACTCATAATCCGTCAGACGCAGGTTCGAGTCCTGCCGGGCCCACCAATGTTGGGATGTTCCGGGTCGCCGCCTGTTCGGCGGCGACGCGGCGGTGGTGCTTGTGGAGTCCCTGGCTGCTTGGGGGCTCAGGCGCGCCCCAAGGGGCGACCGAAGGCTCGCTGTTGTGGGGGCGCGATGATGCTCCCCGCCCGGGACGAGCGCGTGGATCCTGCTTGAGGCGGGGCCCGGCGAGTCTCCGAAGCGGGTATCTTCCAGGATCCGGATGGCGGCGGAAGAATCGACGCTCGGGCGGTCTCTCCCACCGGCCCGCCCGGGTGGCCGGAGGAGCCGCGGCGGACCCGGCGGGGGCCCGGATGAGTTGACGCCCGGCCGCGGCGCTCTGTAGGCTCATCGATTATCGATACCGTCCCCGGCCATTGGGGAAGTGGCCGAGGCGGGGAGGGATGGGAGGAACGTCGAGTGGTTGAGGCAGAGGGTGCCGGCTGGGTCCGCGAAGCGGGGGCCGCATTCCATAATCTGTCTCCTCGGTCTCCCGGTCGAAACCCAGCGGTCGCGCAGAGAGTGTTGCCGTGAGCCTTGATATCGATCGAACCGACGAGGCGCCGGTTCCGCCCCTCGGCAAGCGGGTGCAGGAGTTGCTCGAGACTCGCCCCGGGCGTATCGGTGTATGGGTGGCGGCGTTGGGCGCCCTGGCGCTCGTGGTGGCTTTCTGGAGCCTGGCGCGCAAGGCCCTGATCTTCGGTCTCGCCGAGGAGGCCCCGCTGGCCCTGGCTGCGGTGGGCTTCGCCCTGCTCTACCGCCTCACCGGCATCATCAACGTGGCCTACGCCGAAACGGTGACGCTCGGCGCCTACTTCGGGATGTGGTTCAACACCACGTTCGGCTGGAACTTCTACCTCAGCCTCATCCCGGCCGCGCTGGGCGCCGGTGTCTTGAGCGTGATCACCTACTTCGCCTTCTTCCGGCCGGCCCACAACCGCAACGTGGGGGTCGTGGAGATGATCATCCTCTCCTTCGGCCTCTCGATCGTGCTGCGCTACGGCCTGCAGTTGATCTTCGGCCACGAGCAGCGGTACTTCAAGGTGCCTTTCCAGAACCCCATCAGAATCCTCGGCCTGGGGGTGCCTCCCTTCCGAGTGACCGCCCTGGCCGGAGTCGTGGCCGGGGCGCTGATCCTCTACTGGTTCATCCAGAAGACCCGTCTGGGCATCCAGATTCGCGCCCTGGCCGGAGACGAGAAGCTGGCCCAGGTGAGCGGGATCAACCCCATGGCGGTCACCGTGCTCATCTGGTTCATTGCCGGCGTCGCCGGTGGGGCCGCCGGGGCGTTCTACGGGGTGGGCGCCTCGGTCCGGCCGCTGCTGGGGTGGAGCAAGTTCCTCTACATTCTCCTGGCGGTGCTCGTGGGCGGGGCTAGGGGCCTGCGCGGGGTGATCGTCGCCGGCCTCGGCATGGGGGTCCTGCTCTCCGGGCTCACGCTGGCGATCAAGGGACAGGGCCTCTACTCCGAGATCCTGGTGGTCTTGCTCTTCATCATCATCCTGAAGCTGCGAAGGAACCGTATGTCCGAGGCGGCAAAGGTCTAGCGGCTATGAGCATTGACTGGCTTTCGGCTTACCTCATATACGCCCTGTTCACCGTGGCGGGCACAGTCGGCTTGGCGCAGCTGCTCCATCTCCAGATGGGCCTGGCCGGGATCGGCAACTTCGGCATCGTGGGCTTCTTCGGCCTCGGCATGTATGCCTGGGGAGTCTTCCAGGTGCGAATCCCCTGGCCGGACGCCCTGGGTGACTGGGGGAGCTTCTTCCTCTCTCTGGTGATGGCGGTCATCGTCAGCGGCCTGGCCGGGTTGCTCATCGGGTGGGTAATCGCCGACCTGGAAGGCGACGGTGTGTTGGTGGGCACGCTGGGCTTTGCCACGATCATGTACTCGCTGGCCCTCAGCGAGAAGAGGTGGACCGGGGGGGCCGAAGGCATGGCCGTCCCCGACCCCCTGCGAACCTTCAACTGGGGGGTCAAGCCGATGTCCCTCTTCTGGCTGGGGGTCATGATCCTGCTGGTAGTGGGCATCACGTACTACGTCGCCCGGGTGCACCGATCGCCCTATGGGCGCCTTCTCATCGCCGTCGGCCAGAACGAGCCGCTGGCCCGCAGCCTGGGGAAGCCCACCTTCCGCACCAAGCTCATCCTCTTCGCCCTGGGCTCGGCCGGCATGGGCCTCGTCGGCGCCGTCTTCGGGGTCATGAACCACTTCATCAGGCCTACCGAGATCGGCATCGAAGTGACCCTCGCCGCCATGGTCGGCCTGGTGATGGGCGGCTCCGCCCGCGTCTGGGGAGCGATCGTGGGCGTGCTGCTGACCGCCGGGCTCTTCGACATCGTGGTACAGATCTACCTCCCCCTGCCGGACTCCTGGTATCAGATAACCCTGCCGGTGGTCCGGGAGATCGTGTTCGGGGCCATGCTCATCCTGGTGCTGCTGTGGCGGCCGCTGGGAGTGCTCGGCGACATGAGGAGGGACAAGCTGGTGGAGAGGCTCGGCAGTGGCTGAGGCAGCCGTCACCGCGTCTGCCGGGCGACCGCACCTTCGGGTAGAAGGTGCCGTCAAGAGCTTCGACGGCCGGGTGGTCGTCGAAGTCGCCGACTTGACCCTCGGCAACAACCCGGTGGAGGGGCTGATCGGGCCCAACGGCGCCGGCAAGACGACGCTGATGCGCATGATCATGCACTCCCTCAAGCTCGACAAGGGGAGGGTCACCTTCTACCCCGGAGATGGGGCCAGAGGCGTGGTGATCTCCTCCCGTCCGGCGCATGCCATGGCGTCTCTCGGCGTGGTCAAGACCAACCAGGTGATCCAGGACTTCGAGAAGCTGACCATTTGGGATTCGCTCTTGCTGGCGGCGGCCAGGAGACGCGAAGAACGGCCGTTCCGCATCTTCGCGGAGAAGCGGGTCTGGGCCCGCAACACTGATGAGATCAAGCGCTACCTCGAGGAGTTCCCCTTCGCCAACCCCTACGGGTTCGCCAAATCGGCCGGCGAGAAGAAGCTCCTAGACATCCTCCGCTGCCTTTTGCTGCGCCCCAAGCTCCTCCTGCTCGACGAGCCTACCGCCGGCCTTCCGGCCGACGTGCGGGACCGGGTCATGCAGACGATCAAGAAGAAGGCCGTCGACGAGAACGTGTCCGTGGTGATCGTGGAGCACGATCTCAACGTGATCTGGACGTTGAGCGACTACGTGCACTTCATGGCGGAGGGCAGCGTGGTGTTGCAGGGCGACCCCGCCTGGATTCGGGAGCACGAGACCGTCGTCGAGAAGTACCTGGGCAAGGGCCATGTTGGACACTAAGGGCATCTGCAGCGGCTACCACGGCGTGACTGTGATCAAGAGCCTCGACCTGAGTGTGGGGCATGAGGTCTTCGCCGTGCTCGGGGCGAACGGGGCGGGCAAGACCACTCTGCTGGCTACCTTGGCGCGGCTCCTGCCTCTCACCGAGGGCGAGTTGTGGTTTGCCGGGGAGGACATCTCCCGAGTCTCCCCGTGGGTGAGCGCGGCGAAGGGGATCGGCTACGTCCCCCAGGAAAAGGGGATCTTCCCCGGCCTGACGGTGCTAGAGAACCTCTTCGTCGGCGCCATGATCGGCACTCGTTCCCGCGACGAACGCCTCGACGAGGTCATCGCGCTCTTCCCCGACATTGGGGCCCGGCGCAACCAGTTGGCCGGCACCCTGAGCGGGGGCGAATCGCGGATGGTGGCCTGCGGCCGTGCCCTGATGCAGGATCCCAAGCTGCTGCTGCTGGATGAGCCCACCGCGGGCCTCTCCCCCAAGTACGTCGACAACTTCTTCGACAAGATCAGGGAGATCCACCAGAACCGGGGAGTCAGCATCATCCTGGCGGAGCAGAACGCCACCAAGGCGCTCGAAGTCGCCGACCGGGTGATGGTGCTGAGCCTCGGGGAGGCGTCCGAGGTCATGGACGCCGCCGACGTCACGACCGACAAGCTGAAAGAGGGGTACCGGATCTAGGCTCGCCGGCATGCCGGCAAGCCCTGGAGAACGCGGACCTTCGGGAGGAAAGGAAGAGGATGAGCAAGAGCACAATAAGGGTGGTGCTGGCGGTACTGCTCGCTCTGGCGCTCGTAGCCGCGGCCTGCGGCGACGACGACGGCGAGGCCACCACCACCAGCGGAGCGCAGACCACGACCACGGCCGGTTCGACCACCGCCCCGGCAGGAGTGATCAAGGTCGGCGAGCTGGCCTACTACACCGGCGAGTTCGGGGCTTACGGCGCGTCGCTTACCAACGACGTCCGTTTCCCGATCGAAGAGGTCATCAACTCGGACCCGCCTCTGGGCCAGACCTGGCAGCTGATCTCCGAGGACATTGGCACGGTGGGCGAGGCCCAGGCGGCCCGCAAGCTGGTTGAAGAGGATGGGGTCATCATTCTCGTCAGCCAGGCCCACGGCTACCGGAACTACCGGGCCTGGATGAACGACTGGGTTGCCGAGCACGACGGCCCGCTGGGCCCGTCGGTGCACGGCGGTTCCATCCCGGGCAACATCGGCGGCACCGCTGCCGAGCCGATCTTCCGGGCCCAGGGCCTCGACGAGGGCCTGGGGACCTACGGCGTTCTCTACGCCGAGGCGCTCGGGGCGCAGAGCATCGTGATCTTCGCCACCGAGGTCGAGGGCTTCCAGCTGGCGGCGAATGCTGCCGAGATGGCTGCCGACTACATCGGCATGGAGGTCCTGGCTCGGATCAACGTGCCCGCCCTGGGCGACTCCTACCTGACCGAGGCGCAGGCCATTGCCGACCTGGCCCCGGATGCGGTGGTCATCCAGGCCGGCTCGCTGGAGTCGGGGACGCTGATCCGCCAGTACGCCGAGGCCGGCCTCGAGCCCGAGGTCTGGATCGGCGAGTCCGGCTGGGTGCAGCCTGAGTTCATCGAGACCCTGACGCCTGCGGTGGTCCCCACCCAGGAGTTCATCGGCTTCGCCTCGATCGGCTACAACGACGACAACCCGGCGTGGGAGTTCTTCTCCAACCTGTGGAACACCACGCAGGACACCGCCACCTTCGGTACCGCTGAGGACATCTACCACTTCTCCACCTACGACCTCATGATCGTCACGGCCCTGGCCGTGGAGCAGGGTGGGTCGTACCTGGCGAGTGACTGGGCCCCGGCGATGTTCGAGGTTACCGAGGGCGGCACGGTGTGCTACACCTATGCCGAGTGCTTGGGCCTGATTCGGGCCGGCACGGACATCGACTATGAGGGCGTCACCGGCCCCGGCGACTTCACCCCGGGCGGCGTGAACGCCATCACCCCGGTGGTGTACCCGTTCCTCGCGGACGGCACGGCGGGCGACTTCATCGTCGTCGACCCGATCCGCGTCCTGGAGGTCCTGGACGCCATCAAGACCGAAGCCGGCGAGGACTGGGGCTAACCCAGGAATCGTCGACGGAAGTTGCACGACTGAGAGCGGGGCGGCGGGCGCAAGCCCGCCGCCCCCGCGTTCAGGCGGCCGGGCCGAGGTAGTAGCCTCGGCCATCGATGATTGATGAGGCGAAGACAGGATCCGGCTCGGACGCTCGGCCTCAGGGGCCCGGTCGGCGGGGATTGGAGCCTCCGGGGGAGCGCACAGTGCCCGAGGATGAGGAACCGCGTGTGGAAGCCGGCAGGCGACCCGACCCGCCGCCGGTGCGCCATCACATGCTGGGGGACCAGGTGAAGGAGCACCTGCTCACGCGAATCCTGGCGGGGGAGTTTGCCCCGGGGGAACGGATCGTGGAGACCCGGGAGGCCCGCGACCTGGGGATCAGCCAGGGCCCGGTGCGGGAGGCGCTGCGCGACTTGGCGGTGCTCGGGTTGGTGGAACTGGAGCCGTACCGGGGGGCGCGGGTGCGGCGCCCTTCGACCTCGGAGTTCCGGGAGGCGATGGGAGTGCGCGCCGAGTTGGAGGCCTTGGCGGCGGTGGCGGCTTGCCCTCGAGCCACTCCTGCAGACCTGGCCGGCCTGCGGGGGATCGTCGAGGAGATGGTGGAATTGGCGGCGGCCGGCGAACTGAGGAGGTACGTGCGGCGCAACACCGACTTCCACCGGGCCGTGGTGCATCTCTCGGGGAACCGGACCCTGGTGCGGCTTTGGGAGCTGCTGGAGCCCTTCGGTCGTACGTATATCACGGCGGCGGCGGCCCCGGTAGACACGGGCTGGGTGCGCCGCAGCCACCTGAGGATCGTGGAGGCCCTGGCATCGGGAGATCCGCCGGCGGCGGCCGCCGCGATGCGGGAGCACTCCCGCGATACCCAAGCCCAGGTCGGGCGACGCGATGCTCCCCGGGAGTCGGGAGCGGCCGCGGCCGACTCGGGATGAACCGGGGCCGGATGGGGGTAGGAGGAGCAGATGAAGTACTACACGTTTCGCGTGCCTACTCCGCTGGGCGGTGTCGCCCGGGTCGGTGTCGAGCAGGATGGGCGACTGATAGACCTGAATGCGGCTGCGGCCGCTCTGTTCACCCACCTGGGTGAGCCCGACCCCGGCGAGTATGCCGACTTCCTGGTCCCGCCGGACCTGGTCGGCTATCTGGCGCGCGGCGACAAGGCACGTCGGACGGCGGCCGAGGCGCTGGAGTTCGTCGCCGGCGGCGGGGGAGCCGGGAGCGGCGAAGCCCGTCTCACCTATGGTTTCGACGAGGTGCGGCTGCTGGCCCCGGTGCCGCGACCGCCGATCATTCGCGATGCCAGCGCCTTCCTCGGCCACGTTCGCTACGGCAAGGAGTGTGTGTCGGGCGACCGGGACATATCCGAAGTGGCTCCCGATACGCCCGGCCCGGCCATGTTCTATGAACTGCCTCCCTATTTCCACCAGAGCGGGGCGACCGTGGCCGGGCCCCACGACCCCATTGTCAAGCCCCGGTTCACCGCCGAGCTCGACTTCGAGTTCGAGTTCGGCGTGGTCATCGGCCGGCGCGGCATGAACATCCCCGCCGCCGCCGCCGACGCCTACATCGCCGGCTACACCATCTACAACGACGTCTCCGCTCGCGACGTCCAGTTCCGCGAGATGCAGCTGTACCTGGGCCCGGCCAAGGGGAAGAACTTCGAGGGGGCCAACATCATGGGCCCCTGCCTGGTGACCCCCGACGAGATCGATCCCTACAACCTGCGAATGGTCGCCCGGGTCAACGGGGAGATGGTGGTAGATGACCACTCGTCGGGCATGTACTACCGGTTCCCCCAACTGATCGAGTGGATCTCCCAGGAGGAGTATCTGCACCCCGGCGACTTCATTGCCTCGGGCACCTGCGATCACGGCACCTGCATGACCTCTACCTTGAAGCGCTGGCTGGATGTCGGCGACGTCGTGGAACTGGAGATGGAGGGCCTAGGGACGGTGCGCAACGAGGTGGTCGCCGGCCCGCGCCCCTGAAGGAGACCACCGGCCGAACCAAGGAGGCGAAGCAGCCATGTCTGCCAAGAAGCGGCTCTTCCTGCTGCACACTATGCCGTTCGTGATGAACCAGATCATTGCGCCGCTCGAGAAGGAGTTCGTGGCGGCGCATCCCGAGGTGGAGATCCAGACCCTGCTCGACACCAGCCTCCTGGCGGACACCATGGCCGCCGGCCGGGTAACCCCGGGCACGGCGGCCCGGCTGCTCAGCTACGTGCAGGAGTCCGAGCGGGCGGGAGCGGCGCTGTTGCTGCTCACCTGCACCTCCATGGGGGAGGGGATGGCCTTCGTACGCCCGCTGGTCGAGTTGCCCACCCTCTGCATCACCGAGCCCCTCGTGGAGGAGGCGCTGGACCTGGGCACCCGGGTCGGCATTGTGGGCACGCTGCCGACGAGCCCGGCGCAGATCATCGCCCCGCTGCTGGCGGCGGCGGAGAAGCGGGGCCTGACCCGCCAGGACCTCACGATCACCGTCGAGGTGGTCGAGGAGGCCTTCAGGGCCCGAGGCCGGGGAGACACCGCGGGGCACGACCGGCTGGTCTCCGATGCGGTCTTGAAGCTGGCGAAGGAGCATCCGGTCGACTCGATCCTCTTCGCTCAGGCGTCGATGAGCGGCACCGTTCACGCCGACCCGGGGGTGCCGGTGCTGAAGCTGGGGCCCTCCGCTTTCCGGGCCGCCGGGGAGATGCTCGCCGGGCTCTGACGCTTGGGTTGCGATCCCACCCGCGACTGTGGCCCGGCGGGCGCCGGGCCACAGCAGTCTCGGGTCGGGTTCAGACTCGGTTGATGGTGCCTTCCCAGGTGCCGACTTTGTCGCCGCGGATGTCGGCTTCGGTGAACCAGTAGCTGGTGACGGCTTTGGTTTCGGTGTAGAAGGCCACTCCGTCGCGTCCCATGACGTGCAGGTCGCCGTAGAAGGAGTGCTTGTGGCCGCTGAAGGGGAACACCGAGATCGGCACGGGGATGCCGACGTTGACTCCGACCATGCCGGCGTCGATACGGCGGGCGAACTCCCGGGCGTGGTAGCCGCTGCGGGTGAAGATCGACGATCCGTTGGCGAACTCGCTGGAGTTGATCAGCGCGATGCCTTCTTCGAAGTCCTTGACCCGCTTCACATACAGCACCGGCCCGAACACTTCTTCCCAGCCGCAGGACATGTCCGGGGTGACGTGGTCGAAGATGGTGGGGCCCAGGAAGTAGCCGCCTTCACCGCCGGGCACCTGGGGGTTGCGCCCGTCGAGGACTAGTCCGGCGCCTTCGGCGATGGACTTCTCGATCCAGTCGGTGACGAAGGCCTTGTGCTCGGCGTCGACCAGGGGGCCCAGCTCGGTGGTCTGCTCCCAGGCGGGGCCCATCTTGCGCTTGGAGGCCAGCTCCTTGAGGGCGGCCACGAGGTCGTCGGCGATCACCTCTTCCACCGCGATGACCGGCAGCGCCATGCAGCGCTGGCCGGCGCAGCCGAAAGCCGAGTTGATGATCCGCTGCGCTGTGGCGTAGATGGGGGCGTCCCGCAGGATCAGGGCGTGGTTCTTGGCCTCCGTCAAGGCTTGGACCCGCTTGCCCGCCGCGGCCGCGGTGCGGTACACGTGCCAGCCCACCTTCTTGGAACCGACGAAGGAGATGCCCCGCACGTCGGGATGGGTCAGCAGCTGCTCCGCCTCGTGCCGGGAGCAGGTCACCAGGTTGAACACCCCCGGCGGCAGGCCGGAATCGGCCAGCAGCTCGGCGATGCGCATCGAAGTCTGCGGCACCGGGGAAGCCGCTTTCAGCACGAAGGTGTTCCCGGTGGTGATCGCCAAAGGCATCATCCAGCCCATCGGGATCATCCCGGGGAAGTTCCACGGGGCGATCCCCACGAACACCCCCAGCGGCTCCCGATAGGTGACGGTGTCGAAGCCCCGGGAAACGTTCATCAGAGAATCGCCCTGCATCGTCACGGGTAGGGCGCAGGCCAGCTCTACTACCTCGATGACCTTCAGGATGTCACCCCGGGCCTCGGTGTAGCTCTTGCCCATCTCCGTCGCCGTCAGCACCGACAGCTCATGCAGATTGGCTTCCAGCCGCTCCTTGAGCCGGTACATCACCTGCACCCGCGTCGGCAGCGGGGTGTGCCGCCACTCCGGGAAGGCGGCCGCCGCGGCGGCTACCGCCGCATTCACCTCGTCGGAGGTGCAGCGCGGCGCCTCCGCCATCACCTCACCCGTGCTGCTGTTGGTGATCGGATACCACTCCTCGGTGGCCGAATCCCGCCACTCGCCCCCCACGAAATACTGCAAACGCTTCGTCATTCCCTCTCCTGGTCGGGCCTGCCGTCTCGCTGGTCCGGCAGAACGTCTTCCTGGGTGTGCCTTGTTTCGAATAGGTCCTCTCAGCCGGGCTCAGCCCTCGGTCACCAGCGCGGCGACGGCTTGGCCGACTTCATCGGTGGTATTGGTGCCGCCCATGTCTCGGGTGCGCACCTCGCCCTTGGTGAGGAGGGCTTTGACCGCCTCGCCCATGGCGTCACCGGCGGCTTGCTCACCCAGGTGCTCCACCAGCATGCGCATGGCTTCGATGGAGGCGATGGGATTGACCCGCCGCTGCCCGGTGTACTTGGGCGCCGAACCGTGGATGGGCTCGAACATCGAGGGATAGCGGCGCTCCGGGTCGATGTTCCCCCCGGCGGCGAGGCCCATCCCGCCCTGCAGCATGGAGCCCAGGTCGGTGATGATGTCGCCGAACAGGTTGGAGGCGACCACCACGTCGAACCATTCGGGGTTCTTGACGAACCACATGGTGATGGCATCCACGAAGGCCTTGTCGGTGGCCACGTCGGGATAGCCGGCGGCCACCTCCTCGAACACCTGGTCCCAGTACACCATCGAGTAGTTGAGGGCGTTGGACTTGGAGCACGAGGTGACCTTGCCCACCTTGCCTTCTGGCCCGCCGGCCAGCTTGCGCCGGGAACGAGCCAACTCAAAGGCGTAGCGCATCACCCGGGCCATCCCCTTGTGGGTGAAGATCCCCGTCTGCACGGCGAAGCCGTCCGGGGAACCCTGCTTGAAGATGCCCCCCAGCCGGGAGTACTCGCCCTCGGTATTCTCCCGCACCACGGCGAAGTCCACCGTCTCCGGGGTGGCGGTGCGCAGCGGCGTGTCCACCCCGGGGTACAGGCGGATGGGGCGTAGGTTCACGTACTGGTCGAAACCCTTGCGGATGCCCAGCAGCATCTCCAGCGAGATGTGATCCGGCACCTTGTTGGCGTCACCGATGCAGCCCAAGAAGATGGCGTCGAAGCGACTCAGGGTGTCGAGCGCATCGGCGGGCATCATCTCCCCGTCCTTCAGATACCGATCGCAGCCCCAATCGAACCACTCGGTCTTGGCCCCGAAGCCGAAACGGCGGGCGGCGGCCAGCAGCACGCGCTCGGCTTCGGTGGAGACCTCCGCGCCGACGCCGTCTCCCGGCACTACCGCAATCCGATACTCCTTCATCAAGTCCTCCTCAGGACGGTCGCCCGAGCCTATCTCTGCCGGTCGCGCCGCCTCTTCCCTTCTCCGGCCTACGAGTGCGCCAGCACCGTCTGCACCACACGCTCCACCGAAGGGATGGCCAGGTCCTCCAGGTTCGCTGCCGACGGGAGCGGGAGGTGAGGCGTGGTGATGCGCACGATGGGCCCGTCGAGATCCCAGAGGCATTCCTCGGCGGCGATCGAGGACACCTCGGCGCCCCAGCCGCACAGGCGGGGGTTCTCCTCGACGGTGAACAGCCTGCCGGTGCGGGTCACCGACTCGAGGATGGTCCTGGTGTCCAGCGGTACCAGGCTGCGCACGTCGATCACCTCGGCGGAGACCCCGGCTTCGCCGAGGCGGGCGGCAGCTTCAAGGGCGACGTGCACCATGGCGGCCAGGGCCACGATGGTCACATCCGATCCGGGACGCCGGACCACGGCCTTGCCCAGGACGTCCACGATCTCGCCGTCGGGGACGTCCTCCTTGGTGGCATAGAGCTTCTTGTGGTCGAAGAACACCACCGGGTCGTCGTCGCGCACCGCCGCCGCCATCAGGCCGACGACGTCGCGCGGGGTGGCCGGGGCCACCACCTTGAGGCCGGGCACGGCCATGGCCCAGTTCTCCAGGCTCTGGGAGTGCTGGCCTCCGAAGCGAGTACCGCCTCCGTTGGCGGTGCGGATCACCAAGGGCAGCGCCACCTGGCCGGCGGTCATGTAGCGGGTCTTGGCGATCTGGTTGGCCACCCCGTCCCAGGTGACGGCGAGGAAGTCGCTGAACATCAGTTCGCCTATGGGGCGTAGGCCGTTCATGGCCGCTCCCATGATTGCTCCGATGATGGCCTGCTCGGAGATGGGAGTGTCTCTCACCCGGTCGGGCCCGAACTGCTCGAAGAGCCCGACGGTGGTCTTGAATACCCCGCCGGCGGCTCCGACGTCTTCACCGATGAACACCACGCGCTCGTCGCGCGCCATCTCCTGGGCGATGCCCCGGGCGATGGCATTGCGGTAGGTCAGTTCCGCCATTCCGAGCCCCCATTCGCCCACAGGTCGGTCAGCAACTCACTGGGATCCGGCGGCGGAGC
>JAFGCH010000005.1 GCA_016932695.1 Acidimicrobiia bacterium
ACCACCAGAGCATGTTCGATCCCGCCTTCATCGGTGGGCTGCTCTTCACCAACTACCCCAAGTACGTGGCCAAGCGGGAGCTGCGCCGGTGGATCCCGAGCATCTCGCTGAACTTGCGCTGGGGCGGCAACGCCCTCATCGACCGCCGCGATCGAAGCCAGGCGGTGAGGGCCATCACCACCATGGGCCGGCGCGCCCAGGAACGCGATGTCAGCGTGGTCATCTTCCCCGAAGGCAGCCGGAGCCGCGACGGGCACCTGCGCCAATTCAAGCGAGCCGGCAGCGAGGCGCTGCTGGCCGCTGCCGACCGCCTCGCGGTGATCCCGGCAGCGATCGACGGGTCCTGGAAGCTGCTGCGCGATCGGCTGTTCCCCATCCCCTTCGGCACCAAGATCCGCATCCGCTTCGGCGATCCCATCACCCGCCTGGGCGATGACGCCGCGGCCGTTCTCAGCCGTGCTCAGGAGTGGATTCAGGGCACCGTTGCCGAGTGGCAGGCTCAGCCGGCCGCCTGACGGCCGGCGAGCGGTGCCGGCTTCCTTCCTGCTCTCCGCTCTTCCCTGGGGTGGCGGAGACCGGGACTAGGCCAGATCCCCGGAGTGCAGCCCGAAGGCGGGATGCCGCAGCCGGCACAGCGCCAGCCTCTCCAACTGGCGAATCCTCTCCCGGGTGAGCGCGAACTCCCGTCCTATCTCCTCCAGGGTGCGGGGCACACCGTCGAGAAAGCCGAAGCGCAGCTCGAGGATCCGCTGCTCACGCGGCGGGAGCCCGCCGATGATTTGGCGCAGGCTCCGAGCAGCCTCGGAATCGATGACCGCCTGAGCCGGGTCGGGCGCGTCCGCATCCTCGATGAAGTCGCCGAGCCGGGCACCGTCATCCCCCACCGGCTGCTCCAGCGAGGTCGTCGTGTCCAGGCCGAGCGCCGCTTCGACCTGGGCCAGGGTGAAACCCGTCTCCCGAGCGATCTCCTCGGCCTGCGGCAGGCGCCCCAGCGTCGCTTTCATGCTGTCCTGGGCTCCCCGCACCGCCCGCACCGTGTCGAAGAGGTGCACCGGGATTCGGATGATTCGCGCCTTGTCGGCGATCGCCCGGCTGATCGCCTGGCGGATCCACCAGGTGGCGTAGGTGGAGAACTTGAAGCCCCGCCTCCAGTCGAACTTGTCGACGGCCCGGATCAAGCCCAGGTTCCCTTCTTGGATCAGATCCAGCAGCCCGATTCCCGACACCCGTGAGTAGCGCCGGGCATTGGACACCACCAGCCGCAAGTTGGCGGCGACGAAGGCGTCCTTGGCCTCACGTCGGGCCCGCCGGGCCCGACGGAGAAGGGCCTCATCGGCATCGTTCAACGTGGCGAGGCTGCCGAGGCGGGTCACCGTGGCCGCCGCCTCCTCCATCTGCTGGGCAAGGGCGACCTCCTCCTGTGCCGTCAGCAACTGGTAGCGGCCCATGGCAGCCAGGTACTGCGCCAGAGAGTCGCCGGGTGGGGCAGAAAGGTCCGTGGTCCCGCGGTGGCCGCGCCCGTTTCGCTCGGTGGTACGGCCGGTGCGAGCCGCCGAGATGGGAGCTCGCCTCGCGGTAGCGTGAGCCGCCCGGCCGTCCGTGCCGAAGTCATCACCGTCGGCGCCGGGCAATGCACCCCGGGTGGCCGCCACTAGACGTGCCGCCAGACGATCCGGCCCCGGGTGAGGTCGTAGAGAGACACCTCGAGCTCGACGGCGTCGCCTGGGAGGATGCGGATCCGGCGCCCCCGGCGCATGCGACCGGCGGCCTGGGCGATGACCTCCAGCCCCTGCTCGGTCACGATCAGGAACTTGGCGTCGCGCAACACCGTCTTGACCACCCCGTTGGTGCGGTAGGTCTGTGGCTCCTTCTCGGGTACCGGAGCCTTGGGGGTCGCCGGCTTGCGCCGCGGGGCCGGGCGCCGCGGCCGCGGTCGTGCCGCCGGGCTCACTTGGCGCGGGCGCGGGCGAGGCTGATGGTGAGCTGGCGGCCGTCGAGGTTCGTCCCGTTCAAAGCCGCTATCGCCTGCTGCGCCTCGTCGGCCGAGGTCATCTCTACGAAGCCGAAACCGCGGGACCGGCCGGTCTCGCGATCCTGCACCACCTGGGCGCTGCTGACCTCGCCGTGCGGGGCGAACAGGGCGCGCAGGGCGGCGGAATCGGTGGAGAACGAGAGATTCCCCACATACACATTGGTAGACACGAGGGTGCTCCTTACCTAGGGGTGAACCGTCGGATGGGGGACGCCCCGCCGGCAGCTTCCCCGCCTCGCGAGAGGCGGGCGAAAACGAACCTGCGGCCACTTGCTCGACGGATCGGGGGGAGCAAAGACGGGCGCCGCACGCCTGCCGCGTGCGCAACGACGATGGTAGCCCGTCACCGCGGCTGACGGGCTCGTCCCGTCAGCGCCGGGAACGAACCCGGCGCCTCGCCCCAAACCGCCTGGCGTCTTGAGGGGTGATCAGCACGCTCTGGTGAGCCGCTCCCCCCGGGGCACGGGTCGGGTCGATACGCTCCCCGCCCTGGTCCAGGCCGGCGAGGTCCATGGGATGCACCACGCCGCTGAGGCCGAGGCGGCCTTGCATCCGGCGGGACTCGGCGACCTGGTCGGGCGAGAGCAGGGAGACGACGACGCCGGAGGCTCCCGCCCGGGCGGTGCGGCCGGAACGGTGCAGGTAGCCCTTGGCATCGGCCGGCGGGTCGAAGTGCACCACACAAGCCACGCCGTCCACGTGAATGCCGCGGGCGGCCACATCGGTAGCCACCAGGGCTCGCACATGGCCCCGGGCGAAGCCGCCTAGAGCCCGGTCCCGTTGGGACTGCGTCCGGCCGCCGTGGATGGGAGCGACGGGCGTCCCCCGGCCCTCCAGGTGCCGGGCGAGGCGGTCCACCCCGTGGCGGGTCTTGCAGAAGATGATGGTGGGACTGGCCGCCGCCACGATCCCGGCGGTGTGCTCGATGCGCTCGTGGGCATCCACCCTCCAGAAGAAGTGGCGGGCATCGATGGCGTCGGCCCCGGTCCCGGCAACCTCATGGCGCACCGGATCGTGCTGGTAACGGCGAATGAGGGCCGCCACATCACCGTCCAGAGTGGCGGAGAACAACATCGTTTGGCGATTCGCCGCAGTCATGTCGACCAGGCGGCGTACCTCCGGCAGGAAGCCCATGTCGGCCATGCGGTCGGCCTCGTCGATCACCACCCGGTCGACTTCGCCCAGGCTGAGCGCCCCCTGTTGGACGAGGTCGGCGAGACGCCCCGGGCAGGCCACCAGGATGTCGACGCCGCGACGCAGCGCCCGGCGCTGGGCCTCGTAGCCCACTCCGCCGTAGACGGCCAGGGTGTGCAGGTGCCGGGCGGGGGAGATGGTGTCGAGTTCGGTGCGGATCTGCTCGGCGAGTTCCCGGGTGGGGGCGAGGATCAGGGCGCGCGGACGCCCCGGCTTTGCCCGCTCCACTGTGGCTACCAGGGCAATGCCGAAAGCGAGCGTCTTGCCCGAGCCGGTGGGGGCACTGGCACAGACGTCGCGGCCGGCGATGGCGTCGGGAATCACGGAGGCCTGAATGGGAAGGGGCGCGACGAAGCGGTTCGCCGCCAACGCGGCGACGACCTCTCCGGGCGCGCCGAGTTCGGCGAAGGTAGGGGTCATGGTCTCTCCTGGCTCCCCGGTGCGGGGAATCGTGGGTGGGGCGCTCTCGCTCGCGCACTGCCACACCACTTGCAGCGAAGGACCGAGACGCGGGCCGCGATCGCGGCCGAGCCGCCGGCGGGGCCTACTCGGGCCCGCCCTCCCGAAGCATGGGGAGTGCAGCGGTGAGGACGCTAGCAGGCGCTCACCGCAATCCCGCATCGGGTCCGGGCCGGGACCGGGCCTCCTCCGGCGGCGCCCGGCCGGGCAGTGTCGCCGACCGCCCCCGAATCCCTCTCCCGGCACGCTCCCCGCGGCCTCACCCGGCGGGCCGGCCAGCGGGTGGCCGACCCGAGGGGCGGAGGGTTGCGCTGGTGTCGTCCTCGCAGCCGTCACCCGGCCCGGCAGGCGCGCCGCCGGCGTAGCGCCCGGCGCACCAGCAGGATCACCCCGACGATGAGGCCGACCAGGACCACGAGGCCGCCGATCACCCAGTGCCAGCCGATGACGGCGGCGATCACCAGTGGGTCGTTCCAGGGGGTGCCCTCGTACTGCAGCGGGGTCAGCCGGTCGAGCCCCGGGTCGGAGCCGTCGAAGCTCATGTCCCCCCAGGTGAGGCGGGCGGCCGGGTAAGGGTCGTCCTGCACCAGCAGCCCCCGATCGACCAGCAGCGTGGTGCGGGCGGTGCGGTCGTACTGCGGCCAGGCGGGGGCGCCGTAGGCGGCCGGTACCCCGGTGGTGGCGAAGCCCACCCACAGCCCCTGGATGGTGTCGGCCAGAACCGGGTTGCGCGGGTCGTCTCCGACCAACTCCGGGGCACGTGCCGCGTCCAGGTTGTCGAACACGAAGGGCAGCTCGATGGCGTGGGGCGAGCCCATGCGGCCTCCCAGGGCGGGGGAGGTGACCGTCGCCAGGTACATCCACACCGGCACCCCGCGGTCCGACAGCGCCTCGGCCATGCGGATGGCCGGCATCCTGAACCCCACATCTCCGGCCAGCGCCATGCCGGTCTGCGGCGTGTCGAGCTCCGGCCGCTCGTCTCGGTAGGCGGTGATGACCTCGTCGGCGCCCTCGCCCACCAGGGACTCCAGCCAGGGCTTGTAGAACCGCATCGGGAGCCGATCCAGCTCGGAGATGTAGTAGAGCCAGTAGCGGGCCTCGTCCAGGTTGGTGCCGATGATGATCGGCGCCGTCGGCCCGTCCGCGGCCGACAGCCGGCGCATCGGAAGGTCGGGCAGGATCGTCCCATCCACGACCGGATGGAAGGCGGTGTCGGCGAACTCGGTGTCGTAGATCTGCCGGGCGGTGTCGAGCAGCTCGTCCGTCGAAAGGCCGAGCACATCGGCGGGCGCCTCCGCCCCCGACAGCTCCACGAATAGGTCGAAGACTCGTCGCGACCACTCTCGCGTGGCCACCGTGCCGGAGGTGCCGCTCTCCAGGATCACCCGGTCGTACAACCCGTCGGCGGCGGGGGCGCCGAGCAGGGCGGAGAGGCTGATGGCCCCGGCCGACTCGCCGAAGACGGTGATGTTGGTCGGATCGCCGCCGAAGGCCGCCGCGTTCTCGCGCACCCAGCGCAGCGCGGCCATCTGATCCTGGAGGCCGTTGTTGCCGCTGGCGGCGTACTCGGGGCCGAGGCTGCCGAGGTCCAGCCAGCCCAGAGGGCCGAGGCGGTACTGGAAGGTCACCAGCACCACCCCGCGGGCGGCGAAGGTAGCGCCGTCGTACCAGGGGTCCCGGGTGGAGCCGGCGATGAAGCCGCCGCCGTGGATGAAGACCATCACCGGTGCCGCCCCGTCTACCGACGGCGTCCAGACGTT
The DNA here is from genome assembly GCA_016932695.1 of Acidimicrobiia bacterium. GTDB lineage: Bacteria > Actinomycetota > Acidimicrobiia > Spongiisociales > UBA11373 > VGBK01. The sequence continues at coordinate 5,446 of JAFGCH010000005.1, forward strand.
CAGATAGAGGCAGTCCTCCGATGTCGGGGTGTCGTCCGCCATCTCATGCGGGTCGGGATCCTGGGGGCAAGCGGGGGCGAAGTCGGTGGCGTCACGGACCTCGGCCCACGGCTCCACCGGCGCCGGGGGTAGCCAACGGCGGGCCTCCACCGGGGGAGCGGCATAGGGGATGCCGCGGAAGACGGTGATGCCGTCTGCCACCGTGCCGGCGACGGGGCCGGAACCGGTGGGGACGACGGGGGGCGTGGGCTGGGCCGCGGCCGCGGCGGGCGCTGCCACGGCGAGGGCCAGCGCGAGCAGGAGCAGGACGAAACGCGAGGGACGCATGACGGCGACGCTACTCCGCCGCGGCGGATGGTGGCGGGGGGCTGTGATGGGTGTGGTACGGCCCTCTGGGTGAGAGCGACGATTGCAGGGTGTGGGCCCGTCGGTGAGGGTATTAGCGGCTCGTGGTCCGGACCGGGACTTCACGGCGCCCTCACCCCGTGGCGAGGAGGGCGTAGCATGCGCCGAGAGGGGCCCGGGCCCGAGACCCAACGGGGGGTGGCGCGCTGATGGCCGGTTGGATGCGGCGTTGCGGAGGGGTGTTCCTGGTGACGGCGGCCGTGCCCGGTGGCCTTGGGGTGTTCTGGGCCATCTGCCGTACCGGGGCCTGTAGGTACGGGAGGAGCCTGGCCGGTCCCGGCCTGGCAGCCGGCGGGGTCCTCGTCGCCGGGTTGATCATTGGGGGGCTTCTCCTGCGAGCCGACGGCAGGCTCCTGCGTATCACCGGTGCGGTGGTGATGGCGGCCGCTCTGCCCGTTGGGGCCGGAGTGGCTTTCGCCAGTGGAAGGATTCTCTGCAACCCTTCATGCGTCGGCGACTACATGCTGCTGGCGATGGGGGCGGTGGCAGCGGGGGTGCTGCTGGCCGTGGCGCTCCTCGTGGCTGGAGGTGTTTTCCGCTGGGCCGGCCGCGACTCGCCGGGCGGGGAGGAGGACGTGTCGTCGGGGGAGTATTTGGGCGGGTAGCGGAATGGCCCCCGGGGTCAGGAGCGCCGCATAGGCCGGTTCGCGGATCTGCCGCCGGCGCGGGGAGGTCGGCGTCCTCAGCGGCCGGCGGCCAGCGCCTCCCAGTCCCGTTCCATGCCTCCCACTACCACATCCACGTCGGGGAACGCGACGGCGTCTGCCGTCACCGCGAGGAACACCCGCCCGTCGTAGGAGAGGGCGGCCAGCAAGAGCCCGACGTTTCCCTTCAGGTCGCCGATGGGGAAGACGTCGAGGATCCGAGCCCCCAGCACATACAGCGGTGTGGTCGGGCCCATCAGGTTGGTGGCGAACACATGGATGGCATGCTGGTGGAGGGTGGCGCGCCGGGCTACCGGTGTGGCCGCCCAGGCCACCAAGGTGCGGGCGATGGCGTCGGCATCCTGTTCGTTCTTCACCCGGCGCGTCGCTCGGATGACCAGGTCCAGCCGGTGCCGGGCGTCCGCCTCCGCGACCGGAAGCGGCACCGCCATCATGCCCAGCAGATTGCCGGCAGCCGGATCGCTATTCGAACGCAACGACACCGCCAGGCCGGTGGTGACTTCCCCGCCGGGGATGGCCTCGCCGCGGGACAGCAGCAGATCACGCAGCCCTCCCGACCACAGGGCCAGCACGATGTCGTTCAGCTTGCCATCGTGAGAGTGGGCGGCGGCCTTCATCGCGGCGAGGTCCAACCGGAGGAACCGAACGACCCGCCCGGCCTCCACCCGCCGGTTCAGCGAGAGGCGCGGCCCCTTCCCGGGGCCCAAAGAACGCCGGAGGATGCGGGCGACGAGGCGCGCCGCGGCGACGACTCGGCGGGGATGAGCCAGAAGCACGACCCGATGTCCGGCCGCCCGGGCCCGGCCGGAGACGTTGTCGGCGAGAAGGGCCCAGGCACCCGGTGTTGGTACGGGGGCCCACGAGGCTTCGGCCGGGTCGGGGGCGTCGGCGGCGAAGTCGAGGAACCCTCCCATCAAGGTCACCGCCGCCAGCCCGTCGGCCACGGCGTGGTGCAGCTTCAGCAGCGCGCCGACGCGGCCGTCGGGAAGGCCGGTCAGGAACCACAGCTCCCAGAGCGGGCGCCGGCGATCCAGCAGCCTCTCGTAGATCCGGGTGGCGGTCTCCTGGAGCCGGGTGTCGTCGCCGGGAGACGGGACCTCGGCTTCGTGAACGTGGTGCTCGATGGCGAACCGGTCGTCGTCCACCCAGAGCGGTCGGCCCCGCATCGGGCCCGGGACGTAGAGGCGACGCCGCAGCTGCGGGGCGCGGCCGAGGCGCCGGCTCAGCCGATGGCGGACCTCATCGAGCCGGAGCCGTCCCGAGTCGTCGAGAAGTGCCCGTCCTTCCAGGATGGCCACGCCGCCGTAGTGGCAGGGCCAGGCGGGCGATTCGACGCGCAGGTAGGAGAGGTCGAGCGGGGTCAAGCGGGCGAAGCGGCCGCCCGCTGGGGGTGCTGCTCGGGTTGCGGCGGCTTCTTTCATGCGAAACTGCCTGCCTTCTCCCGACCCATTGCCGGTCCGGAGCCTCGCAGGGTAGAACGGCGTGCGCCCCGAAGTCCCCGGGGCCCGCGGGCCCGCGATCCGGACGCGGCCGTCGGGCTGGCGGTGCCGGAGGCCCTTCCGCCAGCCCG
>JAFGCH010000056.1 GCA_016932695.1 Acidimicrobiia bacterium
CACCACGGTGGCCACCACCAGCACCAGCACCACCACTACCACCCTGCCCCCCACCACTACCAGCACTTCGACCACCACCACCCTGCCCCCCACCACCACCACCACGACCACCACCCTGCCGGAGGGCTTCCCCGCCGAGGGCCGGGTGAACGTGCTGCTACTGGGCGGCGACTCGGGCATCGGACGCCGCGGCGTTCGCACCGACACCATGATGGTGCTCTCCGTCGACCCGGCCACGGGGGCGGTGGCCCTGTTTGGCATCCCCCGCAACCTGTGGGGCCTGCCCATCCCCCCGGGGAGCCCTGCGGAAGGGATCTACCAGTGCGATTGCTTCCCCGGCATCGCCAACGAGATCTACCCCTGGGGCCTCAGCCGGCCCGACCTCTTCGGTGAAGACAACCCGGGAGCGGTAGCTGCGAAGGAACTCCTCGGCTACCTGCTGGGCCTCGACATCCACTACTTCGTCCTGGTCGACCTGGAGGGCTTCGTGGACATCATCGATGCCCTGGGCGGCATCGACATCGAGGTCAAGTTCCCCATCCACGACGACGAGTACCCCAACGTCGACGGCACCTTCTCCGTGGTCGACCTGGCACCGGGCACCTACCACATGGACGGCCACCAGGCCCTGTACTACGCCCGCTCCCGCCACAGCTCCGACGACCACAACCGCATGGGCCGCCAGCGCTGTGTGCTGCAGGCGATCGCCGAGCAAGCCTCCCCCGTGCTGCTGCTCACCCAGGCGGGGAGGATTCGCGATGCCGTGCTCACCGACCTTCCGCTGTCGGCAGCACTGTATTTCGTCGACCTGCTCTCCGACGTCGACCTGGACCAGATCGTGTCGATCCGCTTCTGGGACGGAGCCCCGGAACTGGCCGGCACGGAGAAGTCCTACCTCAGCGGCTGGACGGCCGACCGCTACCCCATCCCCGACCGAGAGGCCATCGCCGCCACCGTTGCCGAAGCCCTCAGCCTGCCCCCTGCCGAGGCGATCGCCGCCCTGAACCTGCAGCCGCTCGAGGAGATGTGCGGCGACCCGCAGGGGTAGAGGAAACCACCTCCTTCCAGGCGACGCCGACCCCGGCGCAGTAGCCTCCCGGCAAAGCCGGTAGCCCCGGCTGATGGGGAAGGGGGACCCCGGGTCGGCCGGGACGTAGACAGTAGGCAGCCCATGCGCCCCTCGCAACTCCGTTTCTCGGTTGCTCTCTCGGCGCTGCTGGTCCTGACAGCCGCCTGCAGCGGCGGTGACGGCGCCGCCACCACCACAGCGCCGACCACCACGGCAGCAGCCGACCCGACGACCACCATCACCAGCGAGGCGCCGGGCTCCTCCGCCACCAGCGGGCCTTCCGGCCCGACGACCACCCTCCCCGTCGACTACCAGGGCCCGGCCCCCATCCTGTGGGTCACCCACGTCGATGAGGGCACCGTCAGCCGTATCGACGTCGCCAACGGAGAGGTGCTCGACACCATCGACGTGGGCGGAGAGCCCCAAGAGATCCTCTACGCCGAAGGCGCCGTCTGGGTCACCGACACGATGGGTGAGGTGGTGCACCGTATCGACCCGGCCAGCCTGCAGGTGACCACGCTCGACGCCGGGCCCCTCCCCTTCAAGATGACCGCCATCCCCGGCCTGATCTTCATCACCAACGTCGCCGAGGAAGGCAGCGTCACCGTGCTGCGCACCGCCGACGGCGCCCGGGTAGCCCTACTACCCGTCGGCCCCTACCCCACCGCCACCGCCGTTGCCCCCGGCCCACCCACCAGCCGCGCCTACCAGGACCTCACCCAATGGAACCTCTGGATCGGCCACTCCGAGGCCGCCATCATGTGGACCCTCCTCGGCCGACAGCCGCTCCCCCCCAGCCAGATCAGCTGGCAGTTCTACGACCCCGCCTGGTCCCCTCCCTCCGACCCCTCCGATATCGACGAGCCGCCGCCGGCCACCACGACCACCACCTTCGCCAGCCTCGAAGAGCAAGCGGTCCACGCCTCCTACAACCTCGCGGCGGCGGATGCGGAGCGCCGCGGCCACGCTGCCGGCATGGTTGCCGCCCGTAGCTTCTTCGAGCAGAGGGCGGCGGAGGCCAGAGCCGACCTGGAGCGCATCCGCCGGGCGGCCGCCCAGGGGGACCTGACGGGCGCCCGCCACCACCTGAGCGAACTGGAGGACCAATTCAATCGGGAGGACGACCGGACTCCCTCCAGTATCCACGACGCCTTCGCCGAGCAAAACACCCTCTACGAAGCGGCGGTCCTCTCCCTTCGGTCGGCACTGGGAGCCACGGCCGGCGACCCCGACTCGTGGGAAGCGCAACGCGTGCGCGAACTCGCCGAGCGGAACAAGGACCTGGCCAGCTTCGCTCCCCACTTCCCGCCGCCGGCGCAGGACCCTGCCGAAGTGAATCGGAACGAGCACGCCGACTACCTCTTCGCCCGCGACGCCTTCCTGCGTTACGACGCCTCCGTCCGGGCCGCTCGCGAGGCCGTCCTCGCCGCGGAGCAGGGCCAGCAGGTTCCCGACCCGGCCCCGGAGCCGACGCGGGCAGCCGTCGGGTGGCCGGGGGGTGAGGCCCCGCTCTCCTCGGTCGATCCGGGTACCGGCATGGATGACCTGGTTCTCTGGAACGATCGGCTGTTCGGTTTCGCCTGGGAAACGGGGAAGCTAGTCGCCATCGAGCCGGCCAGCGCGGAGGTCAAGCAGCGCTACCCGGGCCCCGCCGGCCTCAGCGACGGCTTCACCGCCTCCGACTACCTGTGGGGCGTCGCCCCCGGCGAAGGCCTGTGGCGCTTCGACGGCACCGACTTCGCCGAGCATCGCGCCATTCCCGGTCTCAGCGCCGCCGCCGGCTGGTGGGACGCCATCTACGCCGCCACCGACACCGGGGAGATCCTGACGGTCGGCTACGACGGCAGCAGCCGCCCTCTCATCGCCGGCCTGCCCGCCATCTGGGGCATCGCCGTCCAGCCCCCCGACGGGCTCACCCCGCAGCAGCCCACCACCTGCCCCGGCGTGCCTTTGGGTGCGTCGGCGATCGCCCCTGCCGGCATCCCCGGCTACGGGGAAGCCTGCCCCGACGGCACACTCAAAGCCGTCCTGGGCCTGCAGCGTCCCGAGGACGCCTGGGATCCCCTCGGGAACCCCATCGTCTGGACCTGCGCCTGC
>JAFGCH010000057.1 GCA_016932695.1 Acidimicrobiia bacterium
CGCCAGCAGGAAGCCGCGCCGCGACTTGGCACGAACCTCGGAGCGCTCCAAGTCGGGCGTGACCACGATGGCCCGCTCGAGAGCGCTCCGGCTGCGTCGTGCCATCAGCCCTCCAGGGCCTCGGCGGAATCAGGGTCCCAGGCGACGCAGACCGACTCCCCCTCACCGAGCAGTGGGACGCCGGGGGCGTTCTCGTGTCGCGAGCGGATGACGGCCGAACCCACGTCCACGTGGTAGTAGAGCGAGTTTCCCAGGTAGACGCGCCGCCGCACCTCCCCGGGCAAGTAGTTCCACCCCGGGGGAACCGCCTCGGCCGTGGGAAACAGGCTGACCTTCTCCGGGCGCAGGGCCAGGTTGGCGGCCGTGCCCGCCGCCCCGTGGGTGATCGCCCGCAGCACCTGCCCGGCTTCCAAGCGCACTTCCCCCGGAGCGGCCACCGTGACCGGCAAGAAGTTGGTCTCCCCGATGAAGTCGGCAATGAAGCGAGTGCGAGGATGTTCGTAGATCTCCTCGGGGGTGCCCACCTGCAGCAGCTTGCCCTGGTGCATCACCCCGATGCGGTCGGACATGGTCAGGGCTTCCTCTTGGTCGTGGGTGACGTAGACAAAGGCGATCCCCAGCCGCTCCTGCAGGTCCTTCAACTCCACCTGCATCGCCTGGCGCAGCTTCAAGTCGAGGGCCCCCAGGGGCTCGTCGAGCAGCAGCACCCGGGGCTGGTTGACCAGCGCCCGGGCCAGAGCCACCCGCTGCTGCTGCCCTCCGGACAACTGCGCCGGCTTGCGCTTTTCCATCCCGCTCAGCCGGACCAGGTCGATGGCGGCTTCCACCCGGGAGGCGATGTCGGGGGCCGGCACCTTGCGCATCTCCAGGCCGAACGCCACATTGCGGAACACCGACATGTGGGGGAACAGGGCGTAAGACTGGAAGACGGTGTTGACCGGCCGCTTGTTGGGAGGCCGCAAGCCCATCGCCTCGCCGTAGATGCGCACGCTCCCCTCGGTGGGAAACTCGAGGCCGGCGATCATGCGCAGGGTGGTGGTCTTGCCGCACCCCGACGGCCCCAGCAGGGAGAAGAACTCGCCGTCGCCGATCTGCAGATTGACCTCATCGACCGCGGTGACGTCGCCGAACCGCTTGCTCACGCCGGTCAACTCGACGGCGATCTCGCTCAATTCCCCTCCCCGGTCGGCCGCACCTGCGCGGGAGACTACGCGGCAGTGGGGGCGTCCGTCCACTGGGACCGGGGCCGGGACCTGCCGCGGCCGGCGATCTGGCACCGCCGGCCCGGCCTAGCCTGGGCTCATGACCATCTTCGAGCCCCTGTGGACCCAGGTTGCCCCTCCCCCGCCCCTCGGAACAGACGCTCTGCCCGCCTCAGCCGACGTGGCCGTCATCGGGGCCGGCGTCACCGGCCTGGCCGCGGCGCGTCGTCTGGCAGATGCCGGGCGCGCCGTAGTGGTGCTCGAAGCGGCCCGCCTGGGAGAGGGGGCCAGCGCCGTCAACGGCGGCATGGCCGCCTACGGCCTGAAGATCTCCACCCGGAAGGCAATGGCTCGCTACGGCGAGCCCTTGGGGCGCGAGCTGTGGCAGGCCTCCTTGTCTGCAGTCGACCTCCTCGAGCGCATCGTGCAGGAGGAGGGCATCGACTGCAACTACTCCCGCTCGGGAGGGGCCAGCCTGGGGTTCAATCAGCGCGACCGACGGGGTTTCGCGGCCACCGCCGAGTGGGTGCAGGCCAACCTCGGCTTTCCTCTTCAGGTGATTGCCGGTGACGAGATGGGCTCGGTGGTGGGCAGCGACCGCTTCGCTGCGGCGCTGGTCGACGGCTTCACTGCCGGATGCGACCCGGCCCGCTATCTCTACGGCCTGGCCGCCGCCGCGGTGCGAAGAGGGGCAGCCCTGGCAGAGCAAGCTCCCGTCATCACGCTAGAGCGGCACGCCTCAGGGTTCACGATTGAGACCGGCCGGGGCCGGCTGCGCGCCGGAGAAGTCCTGCTGGCCACCAACGGCTACACCGGAGAGTGGCTCCCGGCGCTGCGCCGCCGGGTGATCCCGATCGGCTCCTACATCGTGACCACCGAGCCGCTCCCTGCAGAGACCGCCGCCCGCCTCATCCCCGAGGGGCGGATGCTGTGGACTTCCCGCCGCTTCCTGCACTACTTCCGCCTCACCCCCGACCGGCGGCTGCTCATGGGAGGCCGTCAGAACCTGAGTACCGACCTCGACCTGGCGGAGAGCGCCCGGGTCCTGCGGGCCACCATCGGCAGCTTCTTCCCGGAGCTGGCGGAGGCGGCTATCACTCACTCCTGGACCGGGAAGCTGGGAGCGACCTTCGACCAGTTGCCGCACATCGGCCGCCTCGACGGCAAGTGGTACGCCCTGGGCTATACCGGGCATGGCCTGGCGCTGGGCACCCACCTGGGGCATGAGGTGGGGGGTCTGATCACCGGCGAAGTGGAGCGCAGCCCCTTCGCCGAGATCCCGCACCCCACGCGCTGGTACTACCGGAAGCGCCCCTGGTTCCTCCCCCTCGCCGCCCGCGGCTTCCGGCTGCTGGACCGCCTGGGCCGCTGAGGCCGCGGCGCCCCGATTCCGGCGCAGAGCCCCCGGGCTATCCTCATCGGCGAAGGACCCTAATCCTACGGGCCCGCCTTACGGGCCGGGCCCAGGCCAGGAGGACACGACATGGGGGATTCGCGCGCCGCGGCCGGCCGGCATTTGTGGGAGCATTTCACTCCTCTGCGGCTGGTGGGGGCGGCCCCGACTATCGCCCGGGGTGAGGGCTGTTACGTCTGGGACACGGAGGGGAAGCG
>JAFGCH010000058.1 GCA_016932695.1 Acidimicrobiia bacterium
ACGAGGCCCTGATCGAGTTGTTCGAGGGGCGCAAGGTGGTGTGGTGGCGCCCCGAGCCGTGAGGTAGGGGGCCGGTTGCCGGGAAGGCGGCGGGGCGGCCTCGCCGCGTCTCTCCTACTTCCGGGGCGGTCCCAGCGAAGCGGTGACCGCCCGTTGTTTGCCGAAGTGGGTCTCGTCGACGACCTTGTAGGAGGACACGCGGATGCGATAGAAGCGCGCCGGCAGCATCTGCTCGGCGCGGGCGTAGTCGCCGGTGAAGGCCGCCAGGGCGGGGAAACGCGCCGTGAAGGCGGCGTAGGCCGCGGCGGCGTCGGGGCCCCGCAGTGCTTCCATGACCCCGAAGACCTGAAGCCCGCGCAGATCCGACCCCCAGGGCTGGCTGCCGTCGGCGACGGTGGCGGCGACCTCCGGCCGGGCGGTTGCGTTGGCGGCGTGGCGGGTGAAAGGCGGGGTGAAGATGAGCAGCCCGCCGAGGTCGCCGGCGTAGTACGCCTCGTTGATGTGCGGGTTGCCCTCGGCGTCGGCGGTGGCCAGCGAGAGCAGGTGGTTGGCCTTCAGGATCTCCCGGATGGCGGCCTCGACCTCCTCGCAGGCAAACTCGGGTGGGTCGACATGGGTGATGTGCTGTGGCATTGACCTCCCTCCTCATCTGAGGGCCCGGCGGCTGGTCTGCCGGGCCGGATCCATCCCGGCGCCTTGGGTGCGCCTTGGAAACGGCCGTTTGTCGGGAGTCGCGTTGGCTTACCCCTCCACCTCCCCGGCCAGGGCTTGCTCGGCCTCCCGCGCCACGCGGCGGCCTTCCTCCACGTCCACCCGGGTCAGCAACCAGCCGCCGACCACGAAGAACACGATCACGCTCAGCACCGCCGGGCGGCTCGACCCGAAGATCATCACCGCGGCGGCGAAGAGCAGTGGGCCGAAGAACGAGGAGAACTTCTCCATGATCGAGAAGAACCCGAAGAACTCTCCCGACAGCGGCGCCGGGCACATGCCGGCGTACAGGCTGCGGCTCAGCGCCTGACTGGCCCCCTGGACGATGGCCACCATCCAGGCCAGGAACCAGAACTCCATGACCGCGTCGAGCACGAACCCCCAGACCGCCACCACCACGTAGAGGCAGAGGGCCAAGAGCAGGGTGCGCTTGGTGTCCAGCGTCGCCGTCAGCCGGCCGAACAGCGCCCGCCCGAACGCCAGGGCGAAGAGCGCCCCCACGAGTTCCACCACCAGCAGCATCCCCAGGATGGCTCCCAGGTTGGACTCCCGCACCGGGGGCAGCACTTCCAGGCCGCCGATGCCCGCCAGGGATCCGGTGGAATCCGGGTCGCGGTCGGCGGTGACCCGAAGGGTGAGCCGGTGTTCCCCATCGGCTCCGGCATCCACCACCACCTTCTCTTCGTAGCGGAGGGCGGCGTTGTAGCCGTCGATGGTGAGAGGCTCGTCGTCCTCGAGCACCGGGGCGCCGTCGACGAGCACCGCCAGCACCCCGAAGTCCGGGCCGCGAGCGTAGGTGATCTCCACCTCCCGCCCGTTGAAGGGCAGCGACACCTCGTCGCCGGGCTGGGAGGTGAAGGCGTAGTCGGCGCGCGCCCCCCGGCCCAATTCTCCCTCGGTGGCCACCCCCCAGGCACCGTCGAACTCCACCCCGGCGTCGGTCACCTCGTACTCCCCCTGGCCCACCGCGGTGGCGGTGGGGGCGAAGTCGGGCCGGGAGCGGCCCACCAGGTCGGCGGCCAGGGTGCGCCCGCCGATCATGCCCACCACGGGCAGCGCTACCAGGTTGAACACCACGAAGGCCACGAAGGCCGCCCGCCGCCGCTCCCGTCCCCCGGCGTCGCCGGGGATGCTGCCGAACATCAGGGTGAAGGGGATGCCCACGAACTGCACCAGCAGCAGGGCCAGGATCAATTCGGTGGCCCCGAAGCCCAGTTCGGCCCCGTAGATGGCGGCCACCCCGATGATGGTCCCGATGCCGTCGGCGTAGATGAGGAAGGCGATCAGGAAGCGGAACAGCTGGCGGTACTGCCGCAGGTGGCGGAAGGTCTCTCCCAGGCGGCGGAAGGAGGCCCGCACCACCTTCACCTGCGGCCCGCTCGCCGTAACCGCCGGGGGTTCGGGCACCCGGCGCAGCACCGGGATGGAGAAGACCGCCCACCAGATGGCCACGCTCAGGAACGACCAGCGCGACCCGGGAATCTCCCCCAGGAAGATGATCATGGCGGCGTTGATCGCCAGCAGGATCCCCCCGCCCACGTAACCCATGGCGTAGCCCAGGCTGCTCACCCGGTCCTGGTCCTCCCGGCGGGCGACGTGGGGGAGCAGGGCGTCGTAGAAGATCAGGGAAGCGCCGAAGCCGATGCGCCCCACCACGAAGAGGATCGAGGCCAGCAGCCAGTCGCCCGACCCCACCAGCGCCAGCAGGCCCACCGCCACGATGCCCACCCCCGCCGAGACGGCCAGCATGGGCTTCTTGCCCCGGCGCAGGTCGGAGATGGTGCCCAGGACGGGGGAGACGATGGCCACCAGGAACAGGGCGATCGACAGCGAGATCGTCCAGTACTGGGTGGCCACCGCCTCCGAGGGCAGGGTCTCCCCGGCCACCCGGCTGTAGTACACCGGCAGGACGGCGGCCAGGATGGTGGTGGCGAAAGCCGAGTTCGCCCAGTCGTACATGGTCCAGGCGCGGATGCGACGCCGGTACTCGGCGTCGCTCACTCCGGCGTAGCCGGCAACGGGCACGGTCCCCTCCCTCCGGGCGGACGGCGGAAGGCTACCGGGCGGACGGCGGGGCTGCCTAGGAGAGCGCCCCCTATTTCAGCAGCAGTCTGCCCAGGCGCCGGGAGGCGACGGCCACCCCGATGCCCCCCATGACCAGCAGGAAGGCGACGTGCCCCGCCAGGCTCCAGTCGAAGGCCCCCAGGGTCAGGGCTCGGATGATCTCCACGCTGTGGTACAGGGGGGAGAAGCGGGTGAACACCTGGAAGGCCTCGGGGTACACGCTCAGCGGGTAGAAGGTGCCGCTGAAGAGGAACAGGGGCAGCGTGACCAGGCCCACTAGGTCGAAGTCCTGCCACGACTTCATGTAGGTGGTCACCGCCATACCGCAGGCGCCGAAGGCGAAGCCGATCAGGGTGGAGGCGGGCAGCGCCAGGATCCCCCACCACGAGGGCATCAGGCCCATGGCGGCCATCACCACCAGGAAGCCGGTGGCGTAGATAGCGCCGCGCATCAGCGACCAGGTGATCTCGCCCACGGCGATGTCGGCCGGCTGCATGGGGGTGGCCAGCACGGCGTCGTAGATTTTGCCGTACTTGAGCTTGAAGAAGATGTTGAAGGTGGACTCGTAGATGGCCCCGTTCATGGCCGAGGAGCCCAGCAAGGCGGGGGCGACGAAGGCGGCGTACTTCACCGGCGTGCCCCCGGGGCCCACCACGTCGCCCACCAGGTTGCCCAGGCCGACCCCGATGGAGAAAAGGTAGAAGAGCGGCTCGAAGAAGCCGGAGAAGATGATCATCCAGGCCCGGCGGTAGACCAGGAAGTTGCGCTCCAGCAGGCGCCCGGCGTTGCGGCCGGGACGGACGCGGGGGAGCACCCGGGTGGTGAGGGCCACGGAGTCGCTCACAGCACCAGCCTCCGGCGCATGAAGCGCAGCGCCAGCCAGGTACCGGCCGCCACCCAGGCCAGCAGGTAAGCGACGCTCACCCAGGGGTCCACCTCGAAGGGGATCTCCAGGGCCAGGCCTCGGCACAGGCTGACCCCGTGGAAAAGAGGGGTCCCGTAGGCCGCCCACTCGATCCAGTCGGGCAGCTGGGTGATGGGGAAGAAGGTGCCCGAGAAAAGGAACAGGGGCACGATGCCGAAGCGGAACAGGGTGGAGAGGCCGGTCTCGTCCTTCAGGCGGGCGGTGTAGGCGGTGACCGCAGCGGCAAAGGCGGCTCCGGTCAGCAGCGCCGGGGGCACCGCCAGCAGGCCCTCCAGGGGGCTGGTGGCCCCGAAGGCGGTCATGATGGCGGCGTACACCACCGACACGAAGGTGACCCGGATGGTGACCCAGCCGAGGTGGCCGAACACCAAGTCGCGCACACCAAGGGGGGTGGCCAGGGCGGCGTGGAAAGTCTTGCGCCACTTGATGCCGGCCATCACCGGGTAGGAAGCGTCGCCGGCGGCGGTCTGCATGGCGGTGGCCGCCAGCAGCCCCGGGGCCAAGAAGGTCAGGTAGGGGAGGGCCAGGTCGGCGCTGCCTCCGCCCTCGTCCACCAGCTTGCCCAGGCCCACCCCCATTGCCAGCAGGTAGAGCACCGGATTCAGGAAGGTGGAGATGACGCTGCCCCGCCAGGTGCGCCGGTACACGCGGGCCCCGTACTCCACGACGCGCAGGGCGGGGGGCGCTGCCATTACTCGATCAGGCTCCGGCCGGTGAGGCGGAGGAACACGTCCTCCAGGGTGGAACGGCGGCTGACGGTGGACTCGGGCACCACGCCGCGCGCGGCCAGGACTCCCGCCGTCTCGTCGGCGTCGTCGCTGTAGAGCAGTACCCGGTCGGGGAGGATCTCGGCGCGCTGGGCCAGGCCTTCCACCCGGGCCACCATCTCCTCCTGCGTGCCTACCGGGAAGCGCAGTTCCAGCACCTCGCGGGTGGAGTGCTGCTCGATGAGGGCGCGGGGCGAGCCCTCGGCCACGATGCGGCCCTTGTCCATGATCACCAGGCGGTCGCACAACTGCTCCGCCTCGTCCATGTAGTGGGTGGTGATGATCAGCGTCACCCCCTGCTGCTTGAGCCGGTAGAGGCGGTCCCACAGCAAGTGGCGCGCCTGGGGGTCCAGCCCGGTGGTGGGCTCGTCGAGGATGAGCATCTCGGGCTGGTTGATGAGGCCGCGGGCGATGACCAGGCGCCGCTTCATGCCCCCCGACAGCGGCTCCACTTTGCTGTGGCGCCGTTCCTGCAGCTGGGCGAAGTGGAGCAGTTCGCCGATCCGCTCGTCGATGAGCTTCTTGGGGAGGCCGAAGTAGCGGCCGTAGATCAGCAGGTTCTCGTAGACCGACAGTTCCTCGTCGAGGTTCTCCTCCTGGGGGACCACCCCGAGGCGGCCGCGGATCTCCGGCCCGTCGGCAGCCGGGTCGAGGCCCATGACCCGCAAGTGGCCCGAGGTGACGGGGGAGACGGCGGCGATCATCCGCATGGTGGACGATTTGCCCGCGCCGTTGGGCCCCAGGAAGCCGAAGGCCTCGCCGGGGTGCACTTCGAAGTCGACTTCGTCCACCGCGGTGAGGTCGCCGAAGCGCTTGGTGAGGCGGCGTGCTTCCACCAGGGGGGCAGTCATGGGGGGCCACCCTAGTCAAGGGCCCGGACCTTGTTCTCGGGTGGCGGGCGGAGACCCGATGCGCCACCATGGGGCCGCAGCCGAATCGGGGAGAAGGCGATGGCCAAGGTGCTGGTGGCGTACGGGACCAAGATGGGAGGCACCGCCGAGATAGCCACGAAGGTGGCCGAAGCCTTGCGCGCCCATGGGCACCAGGTGACCCTGGCGGCGGCCGGCGAGGTGCGGCACGGCGAGTCGTACGAGGCCGCCGTCGTGGGCAGCGGCATCTACGCCGGGCGCTGGCGGCGGGAGGCGGTAGGGCTGCTGAAGCGCCTGGCGCGCGCGAGCGACAAGCCGTCTAGGTTGTGGCTCTTCCACAGCGGCCCGCTGGGCGACGAGCACGGCGACGACCCGGTGGCGCTGCCCCGGAAGGTCCGGGCACTCGCCGACCGCCTGGGAGCCGAGGACGTGGTGACCTTTGGGGGGCGGCTGCCGGCCGACGCCCGCGGCTTCATCGCCCGGGCCATGGCGCGCAACGGCATGGGAGGCGACTGGCGGCGCCTGGAGCAGGCCGAGGCCTGGGGTGGCGCGATGGCGGCGGAACTGGAAGGCCGGCAGGAGTAGCCCCTCGCCGGAGGGAGCGCGACGGACAACCGGGAGGCGGGTATGAGCGAACTGCGCTGGGGCATCCTGAGCACGGCAGCCATCGGGGTGCGCAAGGTGATCCCCGCGATCCAGGCGGCGTCGCGCTGTCGCGTGGTGGCCCTGGCCTCCCGGGAGGCCAACCGGGCGATGTTCGCCGCCCAGCAGCTGGGCATTCCCCGCTCCTACGGGTCCTACGAGGCCCTGCTGCGCGACCCCGAGGTGGATGCGGTCTACAACCCCTTGCCCAACCACCTGCACGCCGAATGGAGCATCGCCGCCCTCGAAGCCGGCAAGCACGTCCTGTGTGAGAAGCCCATTGCCGTCACCGTGGAAGAGGCCCGCCGCATGGAGGCCGCCGCGAGAGCCGCCGGCCGGATCCTCATGGAAGGGTTCATGTATCGGTTCCATCCGACGTGGGCAACTACCCGGCGCCTGGTGGAGGCGGGGCGCCTGGGAGAGGTGCGGGCCGTGACCTCCTGGTTCTCCTGGTTCGCCCACGATCTGGAGGACATTCGTAACCGGGCCGAGTCCGGCGGGGGGGTGATGCTGGACCTGGGCTGCTACAGCGTGAACCTCTCCCGCATGCTGCTGGGCGGGGAGCCCACGGGCATCCGGGCGGTGGTGCGGCGGGATGCAGCGCTCGGGATCGATGTGACGGCCGCCGGCGTGCTGGAGTTCGGCGACCGGCTGGCGTCGTTCGGGGTGTCGCTGCGGGCAGAAGCCGACCAGCGGGTGGTGGTTTACGGCACCGAGGGGCGCCTCGTGCTGGAGAGGCCGATCGGCCCGCCCTCCGAAGAGCCGAGCCGGTTGCTGCTGTACCGGGGAGCCGCCATGCCCCCCGGGGACCCCAGCGAGATACTCCCCTTCGCTCCGGTGGACATGTTCACCCTGCAGGCCGGGGCCTTCGCTGCGGCCGTACTCGACGGCGCCCCTCTGCCTATCCCCATGTCGGACTCGATCGCCAACATGGCGGTGATCGAACGGATCCTGGCCACCGCGTGAGGCCGTTGTCCGGTGGTGAGCCTATAGCGGTGCGTCGCTACGGCACCGCTGGTCCGATAGTGGCGGTACTCCACGGAGGGCCGGGAGCGCCGGGGCAGATGGCTCCCCTGGCCCGCGTGCTCACCGGCGGCTTCGAGGTGCTCGAACCTCTGCAGCGGCGCTCCGGAGGAGAGCCGCTGACGGTGGCGCGCCATGTGGCCGACCTGGCGGAGATCCTGCCCCCGGGGACGTCGCTGGTGGGCTGGTCGTGGGGGGCGATGCTGGCTCTCTCCTTCGCTGCCGCTCACCCCGGAGGGGTGCGCTCGCTGGCGCTGGTGGGATGCGGCACCTATGACGCCGCCGCCCGGTCCGCCTACGAGGCGGCG
Organism: Acidimicrobiia bacterium; assembly: GCA_016932695.1. Taxonomy (GTDB): domain Bacteria; phylum Actinomycetota; class Acidimicrobiia; order Spongiisociales; family UBA11373; genus VGBK01. Next base: position 7,310 of record JAFGCH010000058.1, read on the forward strand.
GTGGCTTCGCGGCTGGGGGAGGAGGGCCGGCAACGGGCCGACCACCTGCGGCAGGCATTGGCGGCCGCGGCTACAGATGCCGAACGGGATCGGCTCCTGGGAGAACTGGGCCGACTGCTCGACCGGGCCCAGGCTTGGGACCCGCTTCCCGAAGAGCAGGGAGAGCCGCTCTGGGTGGATGCCCGCGGCCACGCCGAAACCTGGGACGACGTGCTCCGGCTCCAGGCCGAGGGCGCCGAGCCGGCGGCCTTCGCCGCCATCACCTGCCCGGCGCTGATGCTGCACGGGGACCAGGATCCGCATCCCGGCCCGGCCACCTTCGCTCTCCTGCGGCGCTACCTTCCCGAGCTGCAGTATCGGGGATTTGCCGAATGCGGCCACCGGCCCTGGGCCGAGCGCCGCGCCCGGGAGCCCTTCCTCGCGGCGCTGCGGGAGTGGCTGGCGGGGCAGGGGAGTAGGGGTTCCCGGGCGGGCAATCCGTGACTACTATTGTAGTCATGCCTGACACCACCCTGCCGCTGGCCGAGATCAAGAAGCGGCTGTCGGAGATCGTCGATCGCGTCGAGGAACACCACGAACGGGTGGTGCTGACCCGCAACGGCCGCCCGGCCGCGGTGATCATGAGCCCCGATGACCTGGAGTCGCTCGAGGAAACCCTCGACATCCTGTCGGAGCCCGGGGCGCTCGCCGCCATCCGAGCGGCGGAGGACGAGATCGCCGCGGGCCACTTCGTCACCGGTGAGGACCTGCGCCGGGAGCACCCGGCACGGTGACCCGTTGGGAGCTGCGGCTGGCGGCCGGAGCGAAGCGATCTCTGGATGCCCTTCCTCACAAGGCGTCTGCCGCCGTGGTCGAGTTCATGCTCGGCCCGTTGTGTGACGCGCCGCAGCGCGTCGGCAAGCCCCTGTTGCGGGAACTCGCCGGCTATTGGGTCGCCCGGCGGGGCCCCTATCGCCTCGTCTACCGGCTCGAGGAGGCGGCGGCCGTGGTGAACGTGGTGCGCATCGACCATCGATCACACGTGTACCGGCGGCGCTGACCGGCGCCGGCCCCCCATTCCCGACCGCCGGCAGGAGCGCCGGGTAGCGTCGGGGTCGCCTACGCAGGGAGGTGCCGTGGGACCCCTCGAGGGTTTGACCGTCCTGGAGATCGCCTCGCTCGGGCCGGGGCCTTTCGCCGCCATGGTGCTGGCCGACCTGGGGGCGGAAGTCGTGCGCATCGAGCGCAAGGAAGCCGCGGCGGGGGCGCCGCTGGCCGGGGTGGATCCGCTGAACCGGAGCCGGCGCTCGCTGGCCCTCAACCTGAAACACCCCGATGCCGCCGGGGTGGTGCTGCGCCTGGTGGAAGGCGCCGACGTGCTCCTCGAGGGCTTCCGGCCCGGGGTGGCGGAACGCCTCGGCATCGGCCCCGAGGCCTGCCTGGCCCGCAACCCCCGCCTGGTCTACGGGCGCATCACGGGATGGGGCCGCGAGGGACCCTTGGCGGCGCGCGCCGGCCACGACATCGACTACCTGGCTTTGGCCGGGGCGCTGCACCCCATCGGCCGGGCGGGGGCGCCCCCGACCCCTCCGTTGAACCTGGTGGGCGACTTCGGCGGCGGCGGGATGCTGCTGGCGCTCGGGGTGCTCGCCGCCCTCTGGGAGCGGGAGCGATCGGGGCAAGGGCAAGTGGTGGACGCCGCCATGGTGGACGGCTCGGCCCTGCTCTGTGCCATGTTCCACGGCATGCGCGCTGCCGGGATGTGGAGCGATGAGCGCGGCACCAACCTGCTCGATTCCGGGGCCCCCTTCTACGACTGCTACCAGACGGCCGGCGGCGGCTTCGTGGCGGTGGGGGCCCTGGAGCCGCAGTTCTTCAATGCCCTGCTCGGCGGCCTGGGCATCGACGTCTCCACCGTTCCCCTGCAGTACGACCAGGGCGGCTGGCCGGTGTTGCGCGAGCGCCTCGCCGAGGCCTTTCTCACTCGCACCCGGGATGAGTGGGAGCAGGTGTTCGCCGGCCTCGACGCCTGTGTGGCGCCGGTGCTGACGATGGAGGAGGCCACCCGCCATCCCCACAACACCGCCCGGGGGGTCTTCGTGGAGGTGGGGGGGATGGCCCAGCCCGGGCCGGCGCCGCGCTTGGGGCGCACTCCCGCCGGGCCTCCGACACCGCCCGTTGCCCCCGGGGCCCAAAGCGCCGAGGTCCTGGCCCGCTTCGGCTTCTCGGAGGCCGAGGTCGCCGCCCTCCGGGCGAGCGGGGCGGCAGGCTGAAGGGAAGCGGCGGGCCGCCCTGCGGAGG
>JAFGCH010000059.1 GCA_016932695.1 Acidimicrobiia bacterium
GACCCGAGACCTCTCCTCACCTCCGTCGCGCCTTTGCCCCCTTCGCTCGGCCGCCTGACGGCGGCCTCGCGCCTCCCCCGGCTGACGCCGGGAGAGGCAACACCCAGAACCCTCGCTCTAGTTTGACTCAATCTTGGTTGAGAGGTTATGATGATCCTCATGGAATTGCGCGACCGTGCCGCCCGCTTCGCCGCTCTCGGCGACCCGGTTCGTCTGGCGCTGGCCGACGATCTGGCGGTGTCTGATCGCTCGCCGGCCGAGTTGGGCGAGCGTCATCGCCTGGCGTCCAACCTGCTGGCGCACCATCTCGGCGTATTGGAGCGGGCCGGGCTGATCAGCCGCACCCGATCCGCGGGTGATGGTCGTCGTCGATACGTCCGTCTGCGCCGGGAGGCGCTGGCGGAGTTGCGGGTGGGGGTAACGGTCCCAGAGGGGCCGGTGCTCTTCGTGTGCACCCACAACTCGGCTAGATCGCAGCTTGCCGCCGCCCTGTGGTCGGAGCGAACCGGCTGGGCTCCCCTGAGCGCCGGGACCCATCCTGCAGAACGGGTTCATTCGGGGGCGGTTGCTGCTGCCGAGCGTGTCGGATTGGATCTGTCGAGAGCGACGCCTCAGCGGATCGACCAGGTAGATGCGGTCTCGGCCCGGGTGGTCACCGTGTGCGATCGCGCCCACGAGGAACTCCCTCCGGACCCCTCCAGGTGGCACTGGTCCATTCCCGACCCGGTCGGCGATCCCGATCCCGATGCCTTCGACGTAGTCCTGACCCAGATATCCGAACGAGTTGATGCACTCACCAGAGAGAGGATCTGAGCGTTGACCAGCACTCCCGCCGGCCTGCCCGTCGATCAGCTGTTCCTCGCGGCGAAGGTGGCTGAACGTCTCAAGGGCGAGTTCGCCGGGATGTTCTCGCCGGAAACCATCCAGCGGTTCATCACCGAGTCCCGCGCCGCCCTGGAAACCCAGGCCAGGGTGACGACCTGGCTGCCGATCCTGACCGAACGGTTCGCCCGCGATCGTCTGCGCGCTCTGGCCAAAGTCGAGGGGATGGTCATTGATGGCCGTCCGACCGTCTTGTTCCTGTGCGTGCAGAACGCCGGCCGTTCCCAGATGGCGGCGGGCTGGCTCCGACACCTCGTGGGGGACGCGGTTGACGTCTTCTCGGCAGGCTCGGCCCCGGCCCCCGATATCCACCAGACCGCGGTGGAAGCGATGGCCGAAGTCGGGGTCGACATCCGCACCGAGTTCCCCAAACCCTGGGCCGACGAAATCGTCCGCGCCGCCGACGTTGTGGTCTCCATGGGCTGCGGCGATGCCTGCCCGGTGTACCCCGGCAAGCGCTACGAAGACTGGGAGGTCACCGATCCCGCAGGCCAGACCCTCGAGGTGGTCCGCAGCGTTCGCGACGACATCAAGCGTCGGGTCCAGGAGCTGATCGCCGGCCTGGGCGTCGCGGCCCGCAACTGATACCCGCCCCCTGCCGGGGCCGCGGGAGCACCTTCGAGGAGGGGCAGAGGCGCGCGCCAGGCCTGGTTGGGGGTTTGTGCCCTCCGCTTGGCTGCCTGGCGCCGGCCGGCGCGCCTCTCCCGACTGACGCCGGGAGAGGCAAGAACCTCTTCCCAGAGCCTCCACGCCGACGCCCCCGGTAGCATCGACCGGTAGCCCCCATGAAGCCCGTCATCACGCCCGAAGAGTCCGCCCGCCTCGATGCCGCCGCCACCGACCCGGGGGAGGTGCTGATGGAGCGCGCCGGCCTTGGGGTGGCCCTCGCCGCCGCCCGCATGGGGGCGCGCTACGGCGCCCGGGTGCTTTGCCTGGCCGGGCCGGGGAACAACGGGGGCGACGCCTATGTTGCCGCCCGCTACCTGCGCCGCCGCGGGGTGGCGGTGGAGGTGCGCGCCTTGGGCCACCCGAAGCTAGAGGGCTCCCCGGCCCGCAGGGCGGCGGCCGCCGCCGTCGCCGCCGGGGTCCCGGTGCGGCCCCTGGGCGACCCCGAACCTTGCGACCTGCTCATCGACGGCCTCTTCGGCGCCGGCTTCCGCGGCCGACTCGAAGCCCCGGCCGCCGCCTGGACCGCCCACCCCGCTCCGGTCCTGGCGGTCGACCTGCCCAGCGGCTTGAACGGGGCCGACGGCACCGTGACCGGCCCGGTGTTCCGCGCCCGGCGCACCGTGACCTTCCACGCCTTGAAGGTGGGGCATCTCTGCGGTGAGGGGCCCGACTGCTGTGGCGAGGTCGAGGTGGTGGACATCGGCCTCAAGGGAGGCGACTCGGAACTGCGCCTCTGCGAGCAGGCCGACGCCCCGGCCCCGGCGCGGGCCCGCACCGCCCACAAGTGGTCGGCCGGGGCGGTGCTGGTGGTGGGCGGGTCCCCCGGTATCGCCGGAGCCGCCGCCCTGGCGGGCCGGGCCGCCGTCCACTTCGGCGCCGGCTACGTCCGCCTCGCTTGCCCCGGCGCCCTGCAGCCGGCGCTGGCCGCCGCCGACCCATCGCTCACCACCGTCGCCATCGGGAGCGGGCAGCGCTTCGGCACCACCTCGGCCCCGGCCGTGCTGGCCGCCGGGGAGCGCTTCGACGTGATGGCTCTCGGGCCGGGCCTGGGGACGGGCCGCGAGGGCTTCGTCCGGGCTCTGCTCGAGCAGTGGGACCGCCCGATGGTGCTCGATGCCGATGCCATCGCCGCCGCCGGGATGGAGGCCCTGGCCGCCCGGCGTCATCCCACCGTGATCACCCCGCACGCCGGGGAGTTCCACCGCCTGACGGGCGAGGCCGCCGACTACCGGCAGGCGGCCGGCCTCGCCGCCCGGACCGGGGCGGTGGTGCTGCTCAAGGGCAACCCCACGGTGGTCGCCGGCCGGGAGCGCTGGGTGGTGACCTCGGGTGGGCCGGAACTGGCCACGCTGGGCAGCGGAGACGTGCTGACGGGCATGATCGCCGCCCTCATCGCCCGCGGCCTCGACGGCGAGACCGCCGCCCGCTCGGCTGCCTATCGCCACGGGCGGGCCGCGGCCGACCTGGCGGGCACCGAGACGGTGACCGCCTCCGGCCTCGCCCGGCACGTGGGGAGGTTCGCCGGGTGAGGCCCACCTGGATGGAGGTGGACCTGGAAGCCATTCGGGCCAACACCGCCGCCCTGGCGGCAGCGGTGGCCCCGGCGGCGCTGTGCGCCGTGGTGAAAGCCGACGGCTACGGCCACGGCGATGTGCCCTCCGCCGAGGCGGCTCTCGATGCCGGCGCCTCCTGGCTCGCCGTCGCCCTGGTGGCCGAGGGGGCCCGGCTGCGCGAGGCCGACATCGAAGCCCCGATCCTGCTGCTCTCGGAGCCCGACCCGGCCGACGCCGCCGAGGTGGTGCGCTGGCGCCTCACCCCCACGGCCTACCGCCACTCCTTCCTCGATGCCCTGGAGCAGGTGGCCCCACCGGGTTTCCCGGTACAGGTGAAGGTGGACACCGGGATGCACCGGGTGGGAGCGCCCCCGGTGCTGGCCGCCGAACTGGCCCGCCGGGTGGCCGCCTCGCCGCTGCACCTGCAGGGGATCTGGACGCATTTCGCCGTGGCCGAGGAGGATGCCGCCTACACCGCCACCCAGTTGCGCGGCCTGCGCACGGTGGTGGAGGCCCTGGCGGCCGGCGGGGTCCGGCCCGAGATGATCCACGCCGCCAACACCGCCGGGGGCCTGGCCTTCGCCGATGCTCGTCTCGACCTGGTGCGGGCGGGCATCGGCCTCTTCGGCCTCCGCCCCGCGCCCCACCTGGCCCCGGAGGTGCCGCTGCGCCCGGCCATGCGGGTGGTGTCGCAGGTGTCCTATCTGCAGCGCCTTCCTGCCGGGGCCCGCCCCTCCTACGGGCGCCGCCGTCCTCTGCCCGCCGCGGCCACCGTGGCCACCATCCCCATGGGGTACGCCGATGGAGTGCCGCGCCGCCTGGCCGAGAAGGGCGGGTCGGTGCTCATCGGCGGCAAGCGGCACCCCTTCGCCGGGGCGATCACCATGGATCAGATCGTGGTGGACGTCGGCGACGAACCGGTGGCGATGGGCAACGAGGTGGTGTTGCTCGGCCGCCAGGGCGCCGAGGTGATCACCGCCGACGAGTGGGCCGAGCGCCTCGGCGTGCTGCACTACGAGGTGGTCTGCGGGTTCGGCCCCCGCCTTCCCCGGAGGTACCTGCCGTGACCCTCACCGCCGTCCGCGGAGTACGCGTCGGGCATTGGAGCGACCCGGTGGGCCTCACCGGGGTCACGGTGGTATTGCTGCCCGAGCCCAACGTGACCGCGGGGGAGGTGCGCGGGGCCGCCCCGGGCACGCGAGAGACTGCCCTGCTCGCCCCGGGGATGAAGGTGGAGGGGGTGCAGGCCATCGCCCTGTGCGGGGGGAGCGCCTTCGGCCTGGCCGCCGTCGACGGGGTGGTGGCCGAACTGGAGTCCGACGGGCACGGGTTCCCCACTCCCGCCGGGGTGGTGCCCATCGTCCCCGCCGCGGTGATCTTCGACCTCGGCGTGGGTGATCCCCGGGCCCGGCCCGGGCCGGCCGCGGGTGCTGCCGCCTACCGGGCGGCGACCTCGGCGCCGGTGATCATGGGCAACGTGGGGGCGGGAACCGGCGCCACGGTGGCGGGTTGGCGCGGCCCGCAGGCGCGGCGCAAAGGAGGCGTGGGCTCGGCAGCGGCAACGGCGGGTGAAGTCACCGTGGGGGCCCTGGCGGTGGTGAACGCCGTCGGCGACGTCTTCACCCTCGAAGGGGTGCCGCTCACCGGAGGGGACCCGGTGCCGCTCCCCGTCCCACCGGTGCCGCCCCGGCCTCTGGAGAACACCACACTGGTGGTGCTGGCCACCGATGCCGCCCTCGACCGGGCCGCGCTCACCCGCGTGTGCGTGCGGGCCCACGACGCGCTGGCCGTCTGCCTGCGGCCGAGCCACACCCGATATGATGGCGATGCGGTCTTTGCCGCCTCCTGTGGACGCCTTCCCGGGGATCCCGACTTGGTCGCCGAGGCGGCCTTCGCCGTCGTGGGGCGGTCGATTGAGGCGGCGCTGCGGGCGGCCCGCCCGGCGGGAGGCATCCCCGCCATGGAGGACGAACGATGAGCGACGATCGGGCCCGGGAGCTGGCCGAACTAGCGGCTCAGGCCGCCGTCTGCACCCGCTGCCCACTGGCCGAGACCCGCACCCGGGTGGTCTTCGGCGCCGGGGACCCCGACGCCGGCCTGATGCTGGTGGGGGAGGCGCCCGGCTATCACGAGGACCAGCAGGGGGAGCCCTTCGTGGGGGCGGCCGGCAAGCTGCTCGATCGCCTGCTCGGCGATATCGGCTTTCGGCGCTCCCAGGTCTACATCGCCAACGTGCTCAAGTGCCGGCCCCCGAACAACCGCGACCCCCTGCAGTTGGAGATCGACGCCTGCTCCGAGTATTTGCGCCGTCAGTTGACGCTCGTCGATCCGAAAGTGGTGCTCACTCTGGGGAACTTCGCCACCCGCCTGCTGCTCAAGCGCGATGTGGGCATCAGCCGCCTTCGCGGCCAGGTCTACCCGTGGTGGAACCGTTACCTGGTGCCCACGCTGCACCCGGCGGCGGTGCTGCGCGGCGGCGACGGCCTCATGGAGCAGGTCCGGGCCGATTTCGCCCTGGCGGGCCGGGCCCTCACCGAGGTCACTCGGGTGGCCGATCCGGCCGCCGAGCAGTTGGGGTTGTTCGAGTGAGCCTGATCCTGCACTGCCCGGCCGAGGCAGATACTCGGTCCCTGGGGAGGCGCCTCGCCAGCCTGCTGCGCGCCGGAGACGTGGTGTTGCTCGCCGGCGACCTGGGAGCGGGCAAGACGGTCTTCGCCTCGGGCATCGCCGAAGGCTTGGGGGTGGCCGAAGCGGTGGTGAGCCCTTCTTTTGTCCTCGCCCGCCGCTACGAGGGCCTCATGGGCCTGGTCCACGCCGACCTCTACCGGCTGGGGTCCTCGGCCGAAGTCGAGGACCTCGACCTCATCGAGGCGGCCCGCGACGGGGTGCTGGTGGTGGAGTGGGGTGAGGCAGCGGCGCGCTGCTTCCCCGATGACCATCTGCTGGTGCGCCTCGAGGCCGACGATGCCGGGGCCCGCACCATCACCTTGGTGGGTCGCGGGTCTTGGCAGCAGCGCCCCCTGCAGGAGGTGGCGGGGTGAGGATCGTTGCCATCGAGACTGCCACCGGGGCCACTTCGGTCGCCCTGGGCGACGGCCGCACCGTGGCGGCTTCGGCGGGCCGGGCCGATCGGCGGGGCCATGTGGGCTTCCTGGTGCCGGCGCTCGACTTCTGCTTTGCCCAGGCGGGCTGGCGCCCGCAGGAGATCGACGTGGTGGCGGTGGACGTGGGCCCGGGCCTCTTCGGCGGCATCCGCGCCGGCCTGGCCACCGCCCAGGCCCTGGCGGGGGCGGCGGGAGTGCCGCTGGCCCCGGTGTGCTCGCTGGACGCCGTCGCCTTCCAGGCGTCCACCGCCCACCGCCGCATCTGGGCGGTGGTCGATGCCCGGCGCGGTGAGGTGGCGGTGGCCCCCTACCGACCTGTGCCCGGCGGGGTGATGCGCGACGGCGCGGTGGAACTGGTGAGTGCCAACGCCTTTCGCGGCCTGCTGGAGGACGATCCCACCCAGAAGCTGGTGGTGGGCGACTGGGAGGCGCTGCCGGCGGGAGAGTTGACCGGGGTGCACGGGGTGCGCACCGGCGGCCCGCGCTTCCCCTCGGCGGCGGCGGTCATGGAGGTGGCCCGGGGCCTGGCGGAGCGGGAGGCCTTCCCCCATCCCGACGAGGTGCGCCCCTTCTACCTGCGCGACCCCGATGTGCGTATCAACTGGTCGGACTACCGCCGGGAGGGGCCGTGGCCCGGGTGATCGCCACCATCCGCCCCATGACCGGTGAGGACATCCCGGCCGTTGCCGCTCTGGAGCGGTTGTCCTTCGCCGATCCTTGGTCGGAGCAGGCCTTCCACGAGGAACTGGGGGCGGCCGGGCGCCGCTACCTGGTGGCCGAGGAGGGCGGGGCCGTGGTGGGCTACGGCGGCCTGCTGGTGGTGGGGGAGGACACCCACGTCGTCACCCTGGCGGTGGCCCCCCAGGATCGGGGCCGGGGCCTGGGGAGCCGAATGATGCTGGCTCTGGCCGAGGAGGCGCTCGCCGCCGGCTCGTCGCATCTCACCCTGGAGGTGCGGGTCTCCAACGAGGCCGCCCAGCGGCTGTACCGCCGCTTCGGGTTCGAGACGGTGGGCTTGCGGCGCCACTACTACCGCGACGAGGACGCCCTCATCATGTGGGCCGTGGACGCCGATTCGGACGAGTATGCCCGCCGCCTGGCGGAGATCCGGGAGGGGCTCGGGTGAGCGAACCGCTGGTGCTCGGGGTGGAGACCTCCTGCGACGAGACCGGGGTGGCCGTCGTGCGGGGGGACACCGTGCTCTCCAACGTGCTCTCGTCTCAGGTAGAGGCGCACGCCCGCTTCGGCGGGGTGGTGCCCGAAGTGGCCGCCCGGGCCCATGTGGAGGCCATCCGTGCCCTCACCCACCGTGCCCTGGCCCGGGCCGGGGTGCACCCCATGGACCTCGACGCCGTCGCCGCCACCCGCGGGCCGGGCCTGGCCGGGGCGCTGATGGTGGGCTTCTCCTACGGTAAGGCGCTGGCCTGGGCGATGTCCAAGCCCTTCCTGGGCATCGACCACATGGAAGGCCACCTCTTCGCCCCACGGCTCGAAGGCCCGGACTACCGGCCGCCGGCGGTGGTGCTGCTGGCGTCGGGGGGCCACAGCCAGATCGTGCACATGCCCGACTGGGGGGTGTACGAGGTCATGGGCTCCACCATCGACGATGCCGCCGGCGAGGCGTTCGACAAACTGGCCCGCTTCCTGGGTATGGGCTTCCCCGGTGGCCCGGCCATCGACCGAGCCGCCGAGGGGGGCGATCCCCACGCCGTTCGCTTCCCCCGGGCGCTGCCCGACCGTCCCTTCGATTTCTCCTTCAGCGGGCTGAAGACGGCGGTGACCATCTACGTGCGCCGTCACCACCAGGCGGGCACGCTGCCGCCTATGAACGACGTGGCCGCCTCGCTGCAGGAGGCCATCGTGGACGTGCTGGTGGAAAAGACGCTGAACGCCGTCGAAGCTTCCGGGGCCACCACCATCGGGGGTGGGGGCGGGGTGCTGGCCAACCGCCGCCTGCGCGCCCGCCTGGGGGAGGAGGCGGAGCGGCGGGGGATCCATCTGCACCTGCCGGCGCCCACCCTCTGCACCGACAACGGGGCGATGATCGCCTGCGCCGGGGTCTTCCGCTACCGGCGGGGGGAGCGCACCCCACTGGAGGCGGAAGTCGATTCCTCCCTCCGGCTGGGGTCCTGACGGCGAGATTCCGTCTAGCACTCCCGCACAGGGATTGCTAACCTTGGCACTCGTAAGCAGCGAGTGCTAACCCCAGAAGGAGGGAGCCCTTCGTATGAAGCTGCAGCCGTTGGGCGACCGCGTGGTCGTCAAGCCCAAGGAAGACCTCGAGGCCCGCACCAAGAGCGGCCTGGTGATCCCCGACACCGCCAAGGAAAAGCCCCAGCTGGGCGAAGTACTGGCCGTGGGCCCCGGTGAGTACCAGGACGGCAAGCGCATCCCCCTCGACGTCAAGGTGGGTGACAAGGTCGTCTACTCGAAGTACGGCGGCACCGAGGTCAAGCTCGAGCACGAGGAGTACCTGATCCTCTCCGCTCGCGACCTGCTCGCCGTCGTAGCCTGAGCCCAGAGGAGGATTCACTGCAATGGCAGCCAAGGAACTGAAGTTCAACGAGGAAGCCCGGCGCGCCCTCCAGGCCGGAGTGGACAAGCTGGCCAACGTGGTCAAGACCACCCTGGGCCCCAAGGGCCGCAACGTGGTGCTCGAGAAGAAGTGGGGCTCGCCCACCATCACCAACGACGGCGTAACCATCGCCAAGGAGATCGAGCTGGAAGACCCGTGGGAGAACATGGGCGCCCAGCTGGCCAAGGAAGTGGCCACCAAGACCAACGACGTCGCCGGCGACGGCACCACCACCGCCACCGTGCTCGCCCAGGCCATCGTGCGTGAGGGCCTGCGCAACGTGGCCGCCGGGGCCAACCCCATGGAGCTGAAGCGGGGCATCGAGCAGGCCGTGGAGGCCGTCGTGTCCTTCATCGCCGGGATGGCCGAGCCCATCGCCGCTACCGACAAGGCCCGCATCGCCTATGTGGCCACCAACTCGGCGCACGACGAGGTCGTGGGCGAAAAGGTCGCCGAGGCCATGGGCAAGGTGGGCAACGAGGGTGTCATCACCGTCGAGGACAGCCAGACCTTCGGCGTGGACGTCTCCTTCACCGAAGGCATGCAGTTCGACAAGGGCTACATCTCGGCCTACTTCATCACCGACCTGGACCGCCAGGAGGCGGTGCTGGAGAACCCCTACCTGCTGATCGTCAACCAGAAGATCAGCGCGGTGCACGATCTGCTCCCCGTGCTGGAGAAGGTCATGACGGCCGGCAAGGGCCTGGTCATCATCGCCGAGGACGTCGAGGGTGAGGCGCTGGCCACCCTGGTGGTCAACAAGATGCGCGGCACCTTCCCGTCGGTGGCCGTCAAGGCCCCCGGCTTCGGCGATCGCCGCAAGGCCATGCTGCAGGACATCGCCATCCTTACCGGCGCCACCGTCATCAGCGAAGAGGTCGGCCTCAAGCTGGAGAACGTGACCGTGGACATGCTGGGCCGGGCTCGCAAGGTCGTCGTCACCAAGGACGACACCACGATCGTCGAGGGCTCGGGCAGCGCTGCCGACGTGCAGGCTCGCATCAAGCAGATCCGCCGCGAGATCGAGAACTCCGACTCGGATTGGGATCGCGAGAAGCTCAACGAGCGCCTGGCCAAGCTGGCCGGCGGAGTGGCCGTCATCAAGGTCGGCGCCGCCACCGAGGTGGAGTTGAAGGAGCGCAAGCACCGCATCGAGGACGCCATCCAGGCGACCCGGGCGGCCGTCGAAGAGGGCATCGTGCCCGGCGGCGGCGTGGCCCTGCTGCGGGCGCAGGCGGCTGTGGCCAAGATGCGCGGCGGCACCCCGGACGTCAAGACCGGCCGGGATATCGTCAAGAAGGCCCTCGAGGAGCCCATGCGCCAGATCGCGGTGAACGCCGGCTACGAGGGCGGCGTCGTGGTCGAGGCGGTGCGCGGCCTGGAAGGCCCCAACGGCTTCAACGCCCAGACCGGGGAGTACGAGGATCTGCTGTCGACGGGCATCGCCGACCCGGCAAAGGTGACCCGTTCCACCCTGCAGAATGCGGCTTCCATCGCCGCCCTGCTGATCACCACCGAGGCGCTCGTGGCCGAGAAGCCCGAGCCCAAGAAGCCGGCTCCGATGCCGGGTGGTGGCGGCGGCGGCGACATGGACTTCTAGCCCGAGTACCAGTCGATTGGCACGGAGGGGCGGCCGGGAGGCCGCCCCTCCGGCGCGTTTGGGGTGGGGGGGCGGCTCGGAACGGCCGCGCCGTCGCGTTCGGTGTGGCGGAGGCCGCAGAAGGCGATGTCTGCCGTCCTCGGGCTGTGCCGGGAGGCGCCGCGAATGCGCCGTTCCCTACGTCCAGGGCTCGACGAGCTCGATCTTCTCCCAATCGTTGGTCTGGATGAACAGGCGTACCAGGAACAGCTCCGGGTGCAGCCAGACGTCGAAGTCGACCGTCTCCTCCGCGTACCCCTCTCCTCCGATGAACTCACCGCCCCAGGTCGCCGTGACGTGGAGGGCGCCCTCCACGGCGCCGTAGGGGACTTCCAGGGTCTCCGCGGCCTCCCCGTAGTGGAGATCGAAGTACATGGGCAGCCGGAAGCCGGGGTCGTCGGGCTTGGTCTTTAGGTTCATCCCGGCCTCGATCCGGTCGGGATCGACGGGGTAAGTGGCCAGGCCGAACGAGACCGGCTCGTCGAACCACTCGGTGAGGATCCAGTCGGCGGCCGGGAAGTCGGGCGCGTAGCTCTCCATGCCCCACATGGTGAGCGTCCAGGGTTCGTCGTCCCGCAGGTAGAGGATCAATCCGGTGCCTCCCGGCTCCGGTGCGCCGAACGAGAGGCGATCCCAGGTGCCTCCGGCGTGCTCGATCCCCTTGCTCATCGTGACCGGGATGTCGACCTCACTGCCGTCGCGGCCCGTTGCCCGGTAGAGGGCGGTCTCTCCGTCACCAGGCCAGAACTCGGACCAGGAGATGCCTGGGGGCATTCCCCAGACGGGATGCAGGTCGTCGGGGGCGGTCTCGGTAGTGGTGGTCGGCGGCGCCGAGGTGGTGGTGACCGAGGCGCCGGTAGTCGCCGGCGGGAGGGTGGTGGTCGTCGTCGGCGCAGGCGGGCCGGTGCTGGTGGCGTCGTCGTCACCGCAGGCGGCGACGGTGACGGCGAGTGCGGCGACGGTGACCAGAATCAGGGTCCGTAGACCTCGCACGTGCAACTCCCCATGAATTGGTGTGCATCCCACTCTGCTGAGCCGGTGCTGGTGCCGCCAGGGCCGATGGTCACGGGGGGGCGGCGGTGGCCCGGTGCGGGGCCGGGGGGGTGCCCGCGGTTGCCCCTCCGGTGCGTTCGGTGTGGTGGACGGCGGTACGCTGACGGCCGGTGACCCACCACCACCGCCTGCGGGTCGTCGCCGCCGGGGTGCTCGTCCTCTCGCTGGTGAGCGGGGCGGGCACCCTCGCGACCGCGGCCCGGGTGGCCGCATGCCCCGCGGGGCCGGGGCCCTGCGCGGAGCGCACGGCGCGCCTGGTCGAGTCCTTCGAGACCTGGGTTACCGGGGGCAGGTTCGGCTTCCTCGTCGCCTCCGTGAACGGCCCGGTGTTGGCCAGCTTGCGGGCGGATGAGACCTTCTACCCCGCGAGCAGCATCAAGGTCCTGTACCTGCTGGAGGCGATTCGCTGGGTGGCGGCGCAGGCGGATCCGGCCGCAGCCCTGCGCACTGCTCTCCCGGTCCGGGCGGAGGGCTGCGGGGGCGGGCCCTCCACGCCGGAGCCGCTCGACGCCGTGCTGCGCGCCATGATGCGGCAGAGTGACAACCTGCGGGCCAACGCCGTAGGCGACTTCTTCGGGTTGGACGCCATCAACCGGACCGCCGTCGAGCTGGGCGGGGTGAGCCCGCAGTCGGTCGTGGTGCACCGCTTCGCCTGTGGAGGACCGGCCAACGACCCGGCGAACCGCATGACCGCCGCCGACCTCGCCGAGGTCTATCGGCGGTATGGCTTGGGGACTTTTCTGGGCGGGGCGGCGGATGCTTTGTTCGCCTCGTACCTGCTCGGTGCCGAGACGGGGGTGCTCGACATCGTGGCCGCCGAGGAGAGTGCCGCCTTGGGCCGACCCGACCTCGCCGCCCGGTTCCTCTCCGAGGTGAGCCTCATCTACAAGACCGGCTGGTGGGGCACCAATCTGAGCATCGGGGGTTACTCCGGGATGCCCCGGCGGGGGTGCGGCACGATCTACGAACGCGGCCTGGCCTTCGCCGCCTTCGTGTCGGAGGCCGACGCGGTGGCGGCGGGGTTCGACATGTCCCGGACGGTGGGAGAGCTGCTGCGCGAGGAGATACGCGCCTCACTCATCACCCTGAGCCTGCCCGCCCATGCCTGCCGCGCCGCGTGGGCGCCGTATGCGTCTTGAGGCGAAGGGGCCCGGGGAGTCAGCGCTGGTTCAGGGTGGCAATCCGTCCTGGGTCAGTCTCGTCTGCTCCCCGTCCCCGGGTAGGTGAACGCCGGCGCCTGCCGGACGTGCACCGCGGGGACAGCCCCTCACCCTCTTCCCGGCCTCCTCCTGCCCCCAGAGACTCCGCTGCGGCCTTCGGGTCAGGGCCGGGACGCCTCTGTGGACGATGTGTAGGCTGCTGGTGAGGGTCAGCACCTGCAGTTCCCGGTGTCGTCCGGGGTGAGCGGAAGGGGCGGTGATGCCTGTGGGTCGGCGGTTCAGGGTTGGTGTTGTAGTGATGCTGCTGGTGGGGGCGATGGCGGCGCCGGCGGCCGCCGTCGACGGCGGACACGTGTGGACCCGCCAGTTCGGGACCTCCCAGTACGACCAGGTCGTTGCGATGGCGGTCGATGCCGGCGGGGTGTACGCCGCCGGGTCCACGCAGGGCGGCCTGCAGGGGGCCAACAAGGGGAGTTGGGATGGGTTCGTCCGCAAGTACGACCACGACGGGAAGCACCTGTGGACCCGCCAGTTCGGCACCTTCGCCGTCGACGGTGTGAACGGGTTGGCGGCAACTGCCGACGGGGTGTACGCCGCCGGGTCCACGTACGGCAGCCTGCAGGGCCTCAGCAAGGGGAAGTACGACGGGTTCGTCCGCAAGTACAGCTCCGATGGGAAGCATCTGTGGACCCGCCAGTTCGGCACCCCCCAGGATGACTACGTCTACGGGGTGGCGGTGGATGCCACCGGGGTGTATCTCGCCGGGAGCACGGCGGGGAGCCTGCAGGGCACCAACAAGGGGAATCACGACGGGTTCGTGCGCAAGTACGACCACAATGGGAAGCTGCTTTGGACCCGCCAATTCGGCACCTCACTGTATGACGAGGCCCTTGGGGTGGCGGCACATGCCGGCGCGGTGTACGCCGCCGGGACCACTCTGGGCAGCCTGCAGGGAGTCAACAAGGGGAACGTGGACGGGTTCGTCCGCAAGTACAACGCCGATGGGAAGTATCTGTGGACCCGCCAGTTCGGCACCCCCGAATCCGACGGCGCCCACGGGGTGGCGGCGGATAGCAGCGGGGTGTACGCCGCCGGGACCACGACGGGCAGCCTGCAGGGAACCAGCAATGGGGTTCAGGACGGGTTCGTGCGCAAGTACAGCCCCGACGGGAAGCACCTGTGGACTCGCCAGTTCGGCACCAACATGGAAGACTACGTCCACGGGGTGGCGGTGGGTGCCACCGAGGTGTACGCCGTTGGGCAGACGACCGGCCTCATGCAGGGCACCTACAAAGGGAGTTCGGACGGGTTCGTCCGGATGTACGGGCTCAACGGGCACGGAACATGGACCCGCCAGTTCGGCACCACCACCGCCGACATGGCCTTCGGCGTGGCGGTGAACGCCGGCGGGGTGTACGTCGGCGGGCGCACCTATGGCAGCCTCAAGGGTGCCAGCAAGGGGAGCTGGGACGGGTTCGTCCGCAAGCACGGGACCGCCGGATGAACCGACTGCCGGCCGGTCCGGCACCACCATCGGCCGAGCGGGGGTGACCCTGCGGGCCCGCCGGGGCCTGCCAAATGCGTCGAGCAGCCCGGACCGTGGTTCGGGTGTTCCCTACCCCACCCCCACTCTCGCCCAGGGGTGTCGCCTCCCCGGAGGGCCCTTTGGCCCGGGTCTGGTCGGCCCTTCGCCCCTGCCGGTGTAACGGGTTCTTCATCTCAGGATGGGGGTAGGCGACTCAAGGGAGGCGTTCCCCCATGGTCGATCCGGGCACTCCTACATTTGCGCACCGCTGGCTGGCAGGGGGGCTGTTCGCCCTCGGCGCCGGGCTGGCGGCGAACTCTCTGCTCGGCCCGCTGCTGCTCGACGTCATCCGTTACCACTACTCGACGACCTTGATCAATCAGGGGATTGGGTTGGATGCAGTCGCCCTGTTCGGTGCGGTACCGGTGAGCGTCGCCGCCGGGCTGCTGCTGCTTCGGGGTCACCGAGCCGGCCCGCTGCTGGCATTCGTGCCGACTTCCTTCACCGCCTACATGGCGCCGCAGTACGTGGTGGGGCCGGACTACGTGGGCTTGCCGGGCAACAACGAGCAGTTCTTTCTGCTGCATCTGGGGCTGTTCATCCTGGCGGTGGTCTTGATGTTCGGTGCATGGCAGGGAATCGATCGGAGTCGCCTGCAGCCCGCCACCCGCCGCGATGATCGGTGGCGCAGCCTGGTCCTGTTCGGGGTGGCGGCCTTCATTCTGCTGGGGCGCTGGCTCCCCGGGCTGATCGACCTGGTGGGCGGGAACCCGGCCAACGCCGACTACGTGGAGAACCCAACCGCCTACCTGCTGATCGGGGTGCTCGACCTGGGCCTGGTGGTCCCCGCCGCGCTCGCCGGGGCGGCGGCACTGCTGCGGGGCGTGGGATGGGCCCGTACCGCGGCCTACGCGGTTATCGGGTGGTTCGCCCTAGTCCCGGCATCGGTGGCGGCTATGGCCATCGCCATGCAGGTCAACGGCGACCCTAATGCCGGGGTCGCCGACGTCGTCGTGTTCAGCGTGGCGGCAGTGGTGTTCACCGCCGGAGCCGTGCTCCTGTACCGCCCGGCATTCGCCGCGCCTCGGGTGGGGCCGGGGAGTGACCGGAGCCCGGCCGGGCCCCGTGACTTGGGCCTCAGCTGATTCTGTCGCGCGCTCGTCCCCGGGGTGACAGGGCGTCGGCGATCCTCACGGTGGTTTCGCTCGTCGAGGTTCCCAACCCACGATCGGGCTGGCGGGGCAGCCTGGAGGTGGCGCGGCGTACTCTGCGACGCGGAGAGGAGAAGCATCATGGATGTCGTGTTCGTGGCCGGAGTCACCCCTATCGCTCGTGACCCCCAGGCCAGCGATGCCTTCTACCGGGGAGCCCTCGGGCTTCCGCTGGAGGGCGACGAGTACAAGTCGACCGAGCAGCTCGACGGGGTCGAGCACATGGGCGTCTGGCCGCTTCAACATGCCGCACGCTCCTGCTTCGGGACGGCCGAGTGGCCCGCCGACACCCCCATTCCGCAGGCCACCATCGAATTCGAACTGGCCAGCCCCGCGGCAGTGGCCGAGGGCGCTCGGGAACTCGAAGCTAAGGGCTACACGCTGGTGCACCACGCCAGGGAGGAGCCGTGGGGCCAGACGGTAGCCCGGCTGTTCGGGCCCGAGGGATTGCTGATCGGCCTGAGCTACGCCCCCCACCTGCATTGAGCGGCCGCGCCGAGCGCGATGGTGCCTCCCGTGGCAGCACGAACCCCGGCATGCCTTGACCCGAGGGAGCGCATCCCCCCAGATCCGCTCCCCCTAGGTCCCGGCTAGTGTCCGCCGCACCCTCAGCGAAAGGCAGAACGATGTCCTCGCGGCGGGTGCGGGTGCCTCCGCGATGGTTTGTCAGGCTGGCCTGGTCCACGCACCGCGGGCTGTATCAGATCACCAGGGGGAGGATCGGCCTCTGGCGGCCGAAGCCGGGCCGCTGGGGTGCCATGCGGCTGACCACCGTGGGGCGCCGCACGGGCAGAGAGCGCAGCGTCATCCTCGGCTACTTCGAAGACGGTGCCAACCTGGTGACGATGGCCATGAACGGCTGGGCCCCCGGCGAACCTGCCTGGTGGCTCAATCTTCAGGTCCATTCCGAGGCGCGAGTCGAGATCAAGGGGGGCGGCTTCCCGGTGCGGGGGCGGGCCGCCGGAGGGGAGGAACGGTCACGGTTGTGGGCCCGGTGGCAGGAGATCGACGAGGATCTCGATGAATACGCCGCGCTGCGGTCTTCGGAAACGGCCGTGGTGATCCTCGAACCTGTCGTCCGACCCGGCTAGACGGCCCGGGCCGACGGTTACCCCCCCACCCACGCCTCGCGGCCGGTCTCCGAGGTGTCGTAGCCGCCGAGGTCGGCCACGGCGGCGGAGAACGGCTGCGAGCGCAC
>JAFGCH010000006.1 GCA_016932695.1 Acidimicrobiia bacterium
CCGCCGCCGCCGGAGAAACCGCCCCCGCCGCCCGAGCTTCCCGGGTGGGCGAAGGCCCCGGTGAGGGCCCGTTCGATGCCGGCCAGGGCGTTCTCACTGTGGCCGCCGTAACCGTGCCCGGAGTACCAGTAGATCGAGGAGGTCTCCTCCAGCGTCGGCGGGGCATGTAGCCGGGCCGCCTCGAGCACGTCCTCGGCTACCCCGAAGGCGATGGCGTACACCAGGAACTCCTCCCAGAGCGTCAGGGAGATGGCCGGCGCCTCCTGCAGGCGGCTGAAGTCGGCCAGGTAGCGGCGGAACGCCTGCCACCGGGCGGCCTCCAGGGCTCCCGCCGGGCTGCGGCGCACCCACAGGCTGCGGGCCGACTGGGTGACGACCGTGGCCAGTACCAGCAGGATCCCCACCGCCACGAACCCGAATCGGGCCACCCCCAGCGCCGCCGAGTTGGCTGATCCGGCGACCCAGGGCAGCACCGGGGAGAGGAACCATCCGATGATCCCCAGGGCCACACCCGCCGCCATCAGCCACCTGCCCGCCTTCAGGCCGGTCTCGTCGAGGAGGTGCCGCCCGGTCAGGGCCTTGCGCACCGATTCGCGGAAGGCGTCGTAGGTGTCGGCATTGGCCGCGGCGTCGGCCCGGATGTGGGTGCGGAACTGGGTGAGAGGCTGGGGGCCGTCGTCCAGCACCCGCCGCATCACCGTCATCACGTTCGCCTCGTGCTTGCGCAGGGGCGGCGTGTCCCCCGGGGCGAGGCCGATCACCAGGTCGCTGATCTGTTCGCGGCGCAACCCGCCCCAGGTGACCCGCTCCACCGTCTGCGGCGAGGCGGTCAGCACCCCTTGCCGGATGAGGTCGAAGAGGGTGGCGGTGAAAGCCTTCTCGTCGATGCGCCCCTGTGCCAGCAGGGCACCCACCAGGGCCGGCTCCAGGTCGGAAGGGGGGGCCTGCTCGTATTCGCGGTCGTAGGCCACCCGGGGCTCGCGGCCGTAGCGCCGGAAGGCGCCGTAGAGGGCGGCGGGGATGGCGGCCATCAGTCCGCCTGCCAGCCAGAGGGAAGGCGAGATGCCGCCGCGGGAATCCTCGGCCCGTTCGGCGGCGGCGAGTTCCTCTTGGCGAATGACGTCGAGGGCGGCTCCCGGGGCGACGCTCGCCCCCACGGTGGTGGCCAGGACGCGGCGCGGGAAGACCACCCGCATCTCCACCCACTGCCCGTCGGGCACCCCCCAGGCTTCCAGCGCCGGGCTCAGGCCGTCGGCTCCCAGGGTCGTCTCCCCGTCGACCGTGGCCGGGTGCCCATAGACCAGCACCGTGCCCGGCACCAGGTCGGCCGCCGGGAGGATCACCCGGGCGGTGAGGTGACGCAGGCCCACCGTCCACTCGTCGCCCCACACCTTGAGGTTGACGTCGACCACGTCGTCGTAGGCCACGGTCAAGCCGAGGAGGCGGTAGGTGAGGGTGAAGGTGAGGGTCTCATCGGTGGCCCGGTAGTGCCAGACCACCCGCACCCGGCCCCCCAGGTCGGCCACCCCGAAGGTGCCCGGGTCGCCGCTGGAGCCCAGGGCCGTGGGGGCGCCGGGGGCGTAGGCGGCCCCTCCCTCCGACACCCCGACGTCCTCGATCGACTCCCCGGGGCGCAGCGGGATCTCGCGGTAGCCGCCGGAGAAGCTGCCGTCGAAGGAGTAGGTGATCTGCTCGGTCACCTGCAGCGACCCGTCGCTCTCCACCATCACCTCGATGTCGGCGGCAGGGAGCGAGTACTCCTTGGCAGCGGCCGGGGAGGCGAGCGCCAGGAGGCTCAGGAGGAGGAAGCCGAGGAAGACGAAGCGCTTCAGAACTCCACCTTGGGGACGCTGCGGGCTTCATCGCTGATTTCGAAGAAGTCCCGCGTGGTGAAGCGGAACAGGGCGGCGACCAAGTTGGTGGGCACGGTCTGCACCGCGTTGTTGTACGACAGGGTGCTGTCGTTGTAGATCTGGCGGGCGACGGCGATGCGGTCCTCGGCGTCGCGCAGGTCGGCCTGCAGCGCCTGGAAGTTCTCCGTGGCCCGCAGCGCCGGGTAAGCCTCGGCCAGGGCGAAGAGGCGCCGCAGCACCGCCCCCAGGGCGTTCTCCGCCTGGGCCTGTTCGGCCACCGACCCGGCGGCCTGGGCGGCGTTGCGGGCGGCGACGACCTCCTCGAAGGTCTGGCGCTCGTGAGCGGCGTAGCCCTTCACCGCCTCCACGAGGTTGGGGATCAGGTCGTAGCGGCGGCGCAACTGCACATCCACCTGGGCCCAGGCGTTGGCCACCCGGTTGCGCAGGCGGACCAGGGAGTTGTAGGCCAGGGCGAGGCCCAGGGCCAGTACCACGACGACGGCGATGACGACGATCAGAGCGACCATGGCGGCCATGGTACCGACGGCGGTCTCCGCGAGCCGGGCAGATGCGTGGGCGGGCTCAGTCCTCGCCCGGCCCGGGGGCCCGGCGGTCGCGCTTGATCTCCCCGCGGCGCCGCTTGTCGGCCAGGCGGCGCAGGCGGGCGGCTGTGGAGGGCCGGGTAGGACGGCGCCGGCGGCGGGGGCGCAGGGCCTCGGCGAGCAGGTCTGCCAGCCGGCGGCGGGCGATCTGGCGGTTGCGCCACTGGGAGCGGGACTCGTTCACCACCAGGCGCAACACGCCGCCGGAGATCCGGGTCCCCAGCCGCTCGAGGAGGATGGCGCGCAGCGGTTCGGGCACCGCCGGGCTGGCGGCGACGTCGAAGGCCAGTTCTACCCGGGTGGCGGAGCGGTTGGCGTGCTGGCCGCCCGGGCCTCCGGACGTGTCGAAGCGCCACTGCAGTTCTTCGGCGGGGATCACCAGCCCGGGGGTGACGCGCAACGGCTCGTCCATGAGGTCATTCTGGCCTCTCTGGCGAATGCGGGAGAGGCGCG
>JAFGCH010000060.1 GCA_016932695.1 Acidimicrobiia bacterium
CAACGTCGTCTTACCATGATCAATATGACCCATCGTCCCCACATTCACATGCGGCTTCGTACGCTCAAACCTCTCCTTACCCATCGCTGATCATCCTCTCTTTGGCACTATCCCCGGACCTTCGCCACGATCTCTCGGGCGATGGGCTCCGGTACCGGCTGGTACGAGTCGAACTGCATGGTGTAACTGGCGCGCCCTTGGGTGCGGGAGCGCAGGTCGGTCGCATAACCGAACATCTCGCCGAGAGGCACCCGGGCGGTGATCACCCGGGAGCCGGCACGCTGGCCCATCTCGCCGATGTGGCCGCGGCGTCCGTTGAGGTCGCCGATCACGTCCCCCATGTAGTCGTCGGGGGTGACTACCTCGACGGCCATCACCGGCTCGAGCAACTGCACCCCGGCACGACGGGCCGCCTCTTGCAGCGCCATAGAACCGGCGATCTTGTAGGCGAGGTCGGAGGAGTCCACGGCGTGGTGCGAGCCGTCGACGAGGATGGCCCGCACGTTGAGCATGGGGTAGCCGGCCAGCACCCCGGAGTCGAGGGCTTCCTCGATGCCGGCATCCACCGCTCCGATGTACTCCCGGGGGATGACACCGCCCCGCGTCTGGTCGGCGAACTCGTAGCCGCCGCCGGGATTGGGCTCCAGGTCGATGACCACGTGCCCGTATTGGCCGTGGCCCCCGGTCTGCTTGATGTAGCGGCCCTCGACCCCCCGCACCGCCTCGCGGATCGTCTCGCGGTAGGCCACCTGGGGGCGGCCGACGTTGGCGTTGACACCGAATTCCCGCTGCAGCCGGTCCACCAGGACGTCGAGGTGCAGCTCCCCCATACCCCAGAGGATCGTCTGGCCGGTCTCCTCGTCGCTGCGCACCAGGAAGGTGGGGTCCTCTTCGGACAGGCGGCGCAGGCCGTCGCCCAGTTTGTCCTGGTCGGCCTTGGTGCGGGGCTCGATGGCGATGGAGATCACCGGGGCGGGGAAGGTCATGGACTCCAGCTGGATCGGGGCGTTGACCGCCGACAGCGTGTCCCCGGTGGTGGTGTTCTTGAGGCCCACCGCGGCCACGATGTCCCCGGTGAAGACGTCCTCGATGTCCTCGCGATGGTTGGCGTGCATCCGCAGCAGGCGGCCCAGGCGCTCCTTCTTGCCCGTGCTGATGTTGAGGACGGCGTCGCCCTTGGCGGCGTGGCCGGAATAGACCCGGAAGTAAGTGAGCTTGCCCACGTAGGGGTCGCTCATGATCTTGAAGGCGAGCGCGGCGAAGGGCTCGGTGTCCTCGGGCCGCCGGGTGAGCGCCTCGTGCTCCAGCCCCGGCTTGAAGCCCTGCACCGGAGGCAGATCCACCGGGCTGGGGAGGTAGGCCACCACGGCGTCGAGCAGGGGCTGCACTCCCTTGTTGCGGAAAGAGGAGCCCATGAGCACCGGCTGGAAGCGCCCGGCCAGGGTCCCGGCCCGGATGGCCTGGCGGATCTCGTCGGCGGAGATGGGGGCGTCCTCCAGGTACCGCTCGAGCAGGTGCTCGTCGGTCTCGGCGACCTTCTCCAGCATCACGTGGCGCCACTTCTCGGCGAGGGTCACCAGATCGGCGGGGATTTCCACCGTGTCCCAGCGGTCTCCCATGCCGTCGGGCCAGAGGTGCGCCTTCATTTCGATGAGATCCACCACCCCGCGAAACCCGGCTTCGACCCCCACCGGCAACTGCAGCACGACGGGATGGGCCTCGAGGCGGTCGGCAATGGAGTCCACCGAGGCGAAGAAGTCGGCTCCGATACGGTCCATCTTGTTGACGAAACAGATGCGGGGGACGCCGTAGCGAGTGGCCTGCCGCCATACCGTCTCGGACTGCGGCTCCACCCCGGCGACGGCATCGAAGATGGCTACCGCCCCATCGAGCACCCGCAAGGCGCGTTCCACCTCGACGGTGAAATCGACGTGGCCCGGGGTATCGATGATGTTGATCCAGGTGTCCTTCCACAGGCAGGTGGTGGCGGCGGAGGTGATGGTGATGCCGCGCTCCTGCTCCTGGGCCATCCAGTCCATGACGGCGGCGCCCTCGTGGACTTCACCCATCTTGTAGGTGCGACCCGTGTAGTAGAGGATGCGCTCGGTAGTGGTGGTCTTGCCGGCGTCGATGTGCGCCATGATCCCGATGTTCCGCGTACGGCTCAGGGGGTACTGGCGCAGTCGAGTGAGGGGGACACCGGCGGCCATAGTCGTTACCAGCGGTAGTGGGCGAAGGCCTTGTTGGACTCCGCCATCTTGTGGATGTCCTCACGCCGCTTCACCGCGGCGCCCGCCCGGTTGGCCGCATCGAGGATCTCGAAGGCGAGACGCTCGGCCATGGTGTGCTCCCGGCGCTGCCGGGCGTAGTTGACCAGCCAGCGCACGGCGAGGGTCTGCCCGCGCCGGGGCCGCACCTCAACCGGCACCTGGTACGCGGAGCCGCCTACCCGACGTGAGCGCACCTCGACCTGGGGACGGATGTTGTCGACGGCCCGCTTCAGGATCTGGATGGGATCCTGGCCGGCACGGCGCTCGACGATCTCCAGAGCGCCGTAGACGATGGCGCGGGCCTTCTCCTTCTTGCCCTTCCACAGGAGCTTGTTGATGATCTGGCTCACCAGCACGCTGCGAAAGACGGGGTCTACTTCCAGTTCGCGAATCTCAGCAGGGGCGCGTCTCACCTCTACGACTCCTTCTTGGCTCCGTAGCGGGAGCGGGCCTGCTTGCGATCGGACACCCCGGCGGCGTCCAGAGTGCCCCGGATGACCTTGTAACGGATCCCGGGGAGATCCTTCACCCGGCCGCCGCGGATGAGCACGATGGAGTGCTCCTGGAGGTTGTGGCCCTCGCCGGGGATGTAGGCGGTGACCTCGACCCCGGTGGCCAGGCGCACCCGGCATACCTTGCGCAGGGCGGAGTTTGGCTTCTTGGGGGTCACCGTATAGACGCGGGTACAGACACCGCGTCGCTGCGGCGCTCCGGCCAGGCCGGGCGTCTTGTCCTTCTTGGCTTTCGGCTTCCGGCCCTCACGGACCAGTTGCTGGATGGTCGGCACGCCGTATCCTCGCTCGACGCACCGCCCCGTAGGGCGGTCCTCTTCTTCCTTACATGCGAAAGTCGGCTCCTCGGCCCGTTGCCGAGCCGATTCGCCGACCCGCTCCTGACCCCCTTCCGGGGCACATGACCCGGCTTGGGTCGAGCCGGGCCGCCCCCCCACGCGGAAGGGACTAGGCGGACTGAGTCACGGCGGCGGAGTATAGGCGCGGCCCGGAAACCAGCGCAAAGTCGCTCCGCCGCCCGCTCCGGTCATCGGCAGGCCGATACCTCGGCTGCCGGAACACGGGTTGCGGGGGGCCGCAGCCCGGTGCGGAAAGATCGGGGTCGGCGAACCCCTCTCAGTCGTCGCCGGCCTGGCTCCCCTCCTCGTCTTCCCCGTCCGGGGACAAGCCGAGGCCGGCAGCCTCTTCGGCCGCCTCCTCGGCTTCCCGGCGGGCGCCCAGCGACGCCAGCCACTCCGCCGGGTTGGCCGGCAGGGCCTCTTCGTCGGGCCGGGGTGAAGGCGTCCCGAACAGGCTTTCGGCGCTGACCACGGTGGCCCCGGGCAAGAGGGGCTGCACCACCTGGTAGGTGTCGGCCCCGGTCCCCGCCGGGATCAGCTTGCCGATGATCACATTCTCCTTGAGGCCCCGCAGGAAGTCGGAACGCCCCTGCAGGGCAGCCTCGGTCAGCACCCGGGTGGTCTCCTGGAACGAAGCCGCCGAAAGCCACGAATCGGTGGCCAGCGACGCCTTGGTGATGCCCATGAGCTCCGGCCGCCCCTCGGCAGGACGTTTGCCCTCGCGGACCAGGTTGCGGTTGGTCTCCAGGAACTCACGGTCGTCGACCAGTTCCGCAGGCAAGTAGGAGGAGTCCCCCGGGTTCACCACACGCACCCGGCGCAGCATCTGGCGCACGATCATCTCGATGTGCTTGTCGTGGATGTCCACGCCCTGGCTGCGGTACACCTCCTGCACCTG
>JAFGCH010000061.1 GCA_016932695.1 Acidimicrobiia bacterium
AGGTCGCCGATCCCGTAGGGGCCGGGCAGGCAAGTGGGGTGGAGGATGATTCCGGAGGAGCGGGTGCGGGTCATGGCGGCCGCATGCTACGCGGCGGCGGGCTCCGTTGGCCTCAGCCGGGGGAGGAGGCGGCCAGCCGCAACCGTTCCACCAGCGCCGCCAGCCGGCTGTGGTGAGTCCCGGCCCAGTAGACCCGGCCGCACCCCGGGCAGTGCCGGAAGTCGGTGTGGCGGGCGGCCACCGCCGGGGGCACCCGGGGGGCGGCGGCAGTCGCGGGCAGCGGGCCGAGCCTCTCCCCGCAGGGCAGGCAGCGGGTGAAGGGCGCCACGCTCTCGACCAGGTCGAAGTAGCGCAGCACCTCGACGGCTTGAGCGAAGGGGTCGGTGGCGCGCACCCGGTAGCCCCGGCGCACCACGGATCGCTTGAGGAGATCGAGGTCGCGGGTGAGCAGGATGCGGTCTTCGGCGGTGGCGCGCGCCGCCAGTTCGGCGTCTTCGGCCTGCGGCCGATGGGCGGCGTCGCAGCCCAGGAGGCGCAGGTACCGGGCGAGGCGGCCGAGGTGCCCGTCGAGCAGGAAGCGGGGTTCGGCGAGCGGAGCCAGGTGCACCGGCGAAATGCCGGACACGTCCAGGGTGCGGAAGCGGGGGTAGGCCGCCACCCGGTCTCCCGAAGCCAGGAGCCGGTCGAAGCCGGCGGGCTCGCCATTCACCAGGATCAGGCCGATCTCGGGGTGAGGCACCCCGAGTGATTCGAGGGCGTCCTTGACGCTGCCCGGCACGGAGAAGGCGTAGACGAACGCCGCCTGCCGGCGCGAAGGCGGCAGGAAGTCGTTCAGTTCGGCGTAGCAGCGGATGTGGGCGACGCCCATGGGCCTTCGCGGTCACGGTAGCGGGATACGACTACACCTGGCATAGTCCCGCCGAAGCGAGCGAGGAGCGCCGTGCCCGTTCACAACTTCCGCCGGCCCCGGGGCCGCCTGGTCGAGATCGAGATCGATTCCGCCGCCCTGCAGGGCAACCTGCTGGGCGACCCGACCCGCCGCGTGGTAGCGGTGTATCTGCCGCCCGGCTACGACGGCGACCCGGCCCGCCGCTACCCCCTGTTCGTGGACCTGGTCGGGTTCACGGGGAGCGGCCTGGCCCATCTGAACTGGAAGGTGTTCGGCGAATCGGTGCCCCAGCGCCTCGATCGCCTCGTCGAGGAGGGGAGAATGGGCCCGGTGGTGGCCGCTTTCCCCGACTGCTTCACCTCACTGGGCGGCAACCAGTACATCGATTCGGCCGCGATGGGGCGCTGGGAGGCGTTCTTGCTCGACGAGATGCTGCCCCGTCTGGAAGCCGAGTTCCGCCTGCTCCCCGGTCGCGAGCACCGCGCCGTCTTCGGCAAGTCGTCCGGAGGTTACGGGTCGATCGTCCACGGCCTGCGGCGGGCCGAGCACTGGGGGGCGGTGGCCTGCCACTCCGGGGACATGGCTTTCGATCTCTGCTACCGCTCGCACTTGGCCCCCACGGCCCGGTTCCTGGCGGCGAAGGGCGGAGCAGCCGGCTTCTTGGAGGCCTTTGCCGCCCTCCCCAAGGCCACCGACGAGTGGCTGCACCACATGGAGATGGTGGCCATGGCGGCCAGCTACGACCCCGACCCGACGGCGCCCAAGGGGATCCGCCTCCCCGTGGACCCGGAGACGGCGGAGATGGACGAGACCCGCTGGGCCGCCTGGAAGGCGCACGACCCGGTGGAGCTCGTCAAGCAGGAGTGGTGCCGGGCCAACCTGCGGTCGCTGCGCGGCCTGTACTTGGACTGCGGGGTGGACGACCAATATCACCTGGTCCACGGGGCCCGGGCGTTCGTGCGCGCCCTGCGCGCCGCCGACGTCCCGCACCGCTTCGAGGAGTTCGACGACAACCACACCAACGTCGACTACCGCATGGATGTGTCGCTGCCGTTCCTCTATCAAGCGGTCGCCGGCGCATCCGGCTCCTGACGGTTCGGCACGGTAGGCTCGGCGCTGTGGACACACTGTGGGCCGGGTGGCGCAGCCGCTATGTGCGCTCGGCGGACGAGTGGAACGAGGCGGGGTGCCTGTTTTGCCGTCTTCCCGCCGAGGATGACGCCGAGGCCCTGATCCTGGAGCGCGGTGCCCTCGCTTTCAGCGTCCTGAACCGCTTTCCCTACACCACGGGCCACCTGATGGTGAGCCAGTACCGCCACGTGGCCGACCTGGCCGATCTCACCGCCGCCGAGGTCGATGAGATGTGGCGCCTGCTGGTGAGAGCCCGGCGAGCCTGCGGGGAGGCGATGCGGCCCGACGGCTTCAACCTGGGGTCCAACCTGGGCCGGTTGGCCGGGGCCGGGGTCCCCGACCACCTGCATCTTCACCTGGTGCCCCGCTGGGCAGGGGACACCAGTTTCGTCACCACTGTGGGAGAGACCAGGGTGATCCCGGAGGATCTCGCGGTGACGTGGCGGCTGCTACGTGAGGCCCTGGCAGGTCTGGAGTGAAGGCCGCGGGCGTACTGCTGCCCCGGCGACGAACCGACAGGAGAGGCGACTATGCGGAGATCGACAGGGTTTGCTCTGCTGGCGCTCGTCGGACTGCTGGCGGCGACACCGGTGGGGGCCATACCGTTGCCTTCGTGCTTCGGCCAGCAGGCTGATCTGGCCCTCCTGGGCACGGGAGGCGACGACGTCATCAACGGCACCTCAGGGGATGACGTAATCGTCGGCCTGGGCGGCGACGACCGCATCTACGGTAACGGCGGCCGCGATCGGATCTGCGGTGGTGAGGGCAACGACCGCATCTTCGGCGGGCCCGGCGGCGACCTGCTCGATGGCGAAGGGGGAAACGACCGGGTCTACGGGCAGGGAGGCAACGACGGCTTCGTGCTGGGCGGCGACGGCAACGACGTTCTCTCCCCGGGATCCGGAAGCTTCACCTACGTCGGTACGGTCGAAGGCGGCGCGGGACGCGACCGTTTCGTGATCGACCGCGCCGCGGTGAACGACATCTGGGGTGGCCCGGGCCGGGACACTCTGGATCTCCGCAGGGCCCCCGTGGGCATGAACGTCGATCTGCAGTCGGGCCACTTCATCGATGCGACCCTGACGGGGCAGATCGGCTACTTCATCTACGAGGTGGAGGTGGTGTACGGCTCCGGATACGACGACAGCCTGTGGGGCAACTCCCGCAAGAACCGGCTGCACGGCTATGGGGGCGACGACCTCATCCACGGGCGCGGAGGCGACGACTACCTCTGGGGCGGGCAGGGCTTCGGTGACTGGCTCGAGGGTGACAACGGATTCGACACCTGTGAGGATCCCGATGGGTTCATCGTGATGGACGAGTGCGAGGCGTAGGGCGCCGACCGGGTGAGCGTCGGACGGCACGAGAGCGAAACGAGGGAGACATGCGGCGGCACAAGTGGGTCATCCTGGCGGTGGGGGCGATGGTGGCGGTTGGCCTGGCTGGAGGAGTGGCCGTGCCCGCGGCAGAGGCGCTGATCACCTGCCACGGTGTGGCCATAACCCTGGCCCCGGGGACCCTGCTGGGGACCCTGGGCGACGACGTGATGCTCGGCACGGCGGCCGACGATGTGATGTACGGCTACGGGGGCGACGACATCATCTGCGGAGGTGATGGCAGCGATCGCAT
The DNA here is from genome assembly GCA_016932695.1 of Acidimicrobiia bacterium. Lineage (GTDB taxonomy): Bacteria > Actinomycetota > Acidimicrobiia > Spongiisociales > UBA11373 > VGBK01. The sequence continues at coordinate 3,650 of JAFGCH010000061.1, forward strand.
CTACGGCGGCCCAGGTAACGACATCCTGGTCGGGGGCAGCGGCCGGGACCGCCTCTACGGCCAGGGGGGACGCGACTGGCTCAAGGGGGAGTGGGACGAAGACACTCTCTACCCGGGGTCCGGGACGGGGGGCACTCTCGAGGGCGGCGCCAGGCGCGATCGCTTCGTCATCACCGGGGAAGGGGACAACGACATCTTCGGCGGTCCGGGGGTGGACACCATCGACCTGCGCCGGGCTCCGGTGGCCATGCGAGTGCACCTGGCCCAGGGGCATTACGACTCTCTGGCCTGGCCGCCCATCGGGTCGCTGGTCTTCGAGGTGGAGAACGTGATCGGGAGCGCCTACGACGATCAGATCACGGGCAACAACCGCCGCAACGTGCTGCGGGGCCTCGACGGCAGCGATCTCTTGAGCGGCCGGGGGGGCGATGACGTCCTCATCGGCGGCACCGGGTTCAATACGCTCAATGGGGGGCCGGGGACGGATGCTTGCTCCAGCGACGACATCGCCAGCCTCTTCATCTCCTGTGAGGGCGCACCCTGAGCGGTCTGGGCTCGACGAGCGGCCGTCGGGGCGCGCCCGAGCCCCCGGGGGGCGGGGGGTCGGGCGGGCGGAGAAGCCCGTGAGGCCAGGTTAGGGCGGGCTTGCTCCTACGGGCAGTTGAACTCCCGCTCGGCGTCGCAGATATCCGTGCCCGAGCCGCCGTCGGCCAGGTCCCTCGGCCCGGCGCCGCCGCTGAGCAGATCGTTCCCTTCGTTCCCGCAGAGGAGGTCGTTGCCGCGGAAGCCGCGAATCTCGTCATCCCCGCGGAGGCCGACGATGATGTCGCGCCCGTCGGTGCCGTAGATCGCATCATCGAGCGTGGTCCCGTAGATGGTCGGCAGCTTGCCGCGGCACAGCGGCGCGGGGAGCAGGGCCACATCTATGCCGGTGACCGGAATGCCGTTGCGGACCCGGAACAGCCGGGCGGTGCCGAAAGCCGGTCCGCTGGTAGCCAGGTTGTCGGGGTGCAGCGGCTGGCCTGAGGCGCCGATCCGGTACCAACGGTCGAGGTAGACCGGCCCGCTCGGGCAGGCGTAGGTGGAATAGCCGGCGAGGGCTGTGTAGCGACCGGTCGGCACCTCACCCAGGGTCTGCCAGGTGCCGGTGACGGCATCCACCGGCAGGAGCTGTCCCAGCGAGATGCCATCGGCCTCGAACAACTCGACGTAGAAGCAGGGCCCTCCGAGGGGGAGGCCGCTGGAGTTGTCGGTGATCGTGCCCGAGACCGGGGACCCCTTGATCGGGGGCAGGGAGCTGTTGACGAAGGTCGTGCCGCCCGCGCCCACGAAGACTGGGTCGGCGGCGGCCAGGTCACGCCGATCGTCGTACCAGCGGTAGCGGTTCAGCTCCCCGGCAGCGTTCCAGTAACGGAAGCGCACCGCGTACGTGCCCGGGAGCACGTCGAGCGTGTAGCAGCCGTCGCTGTCCGGGTCGGAGACGAAGGTGACGTAGCGCTGCCAGGTCGCCAGGTTGAAGGCATCGACGGCAAACACCTGTCCTGATCCCAGGGGCAGTTGCTTTCCGGTGCTCGAGGTGAGGCAGCCGTTGATGTGCCCGCCGATCACCCGGGCGTCTTCGGCGGCGGCGGCCGGCAGGACGGCAAGGCTCCCCAAGACGAGCACCAGAATCCAGAGGACAGACCGTCGCATGGCACCCTCGCTTTCAAAGAGGTACCCAGGGTAGGCGACCCTGCGGTGGGCTGCCTGTTCAAGGAGCGATGGACTCCTCCAGCGCGCCCAGCCCGCCTACGGGGTCGCCGTTCAGGTCCACTCGCAGCAGGCGGCGCCCCTTGGCGGCCAGCGCCCGGTAGTCGCCGTCGGCTTGGGCGCTCACGAGTCGCCCAAAGGTGTAGTCGGTTCCGGGCACCGGCAGGTCGGGCGCGGCGTCGTCCACGATCTGAAGGAAGAGACCCTGGTCGCCGCCCCCCTTGTGGAGTTGCCCGGTGGAGTGGAGGAAGCGGGGCCCGAACCCCACCGTGGTGGCGATGCGGAGGCGATCGCGAACCGCCACGCGCAATCCCTGCAGGGCGCCCTGGGCCTGCGGGGTCGGGGCAACGAAGGCCTGGACGGCCAGGTAGTCCCCGGAGCGGGCCCCGCCGAGGAGGCCATCGAGAGCGGCGGCGAGTGCCTCCGGGTCGGTGGCGAGGGTGGCCGGGATGGCGTCCCCCTCCACCTCGCCTGCCATCGCCCTAGTCGCCAGGGTCTTGGCCAACTGCACGTCGGGCTGGTTGAAGGGATGGATGCCCAGGACGCTCCCCGCCATGGCCGTGGCCACTTCCTGGCGGTACATCTCGGCACCGAGATCGCCGGGGTCGTTGAGATGGAGGCGAACCACCGGGTGCCCGGCTGCTTCGAGAGAGCCCAGGGCTGCCGCCTGGGCGCCCTCCTCGGCGCCGCCCAGGGACAGGTGCACGAAGAGCCGGTCGTCTCCATAGGCCTCGGGCGGTCCGACGGGTTCCCCGGCTACGGGGAGGATGCCCGTTCCCTGCTTGCCAGTGCTCTCGGCGATGAGCTGCTCGATCCAAGCGGGGAGGGCTTCCAGGGCGGGGGAGACCAGGAAGGTGGCCTTGTCGCGCCCGGCGCGAGCCAGTTCGCCTAGTACCGCGCCCAGCAGGAAGCCGGGGTTGTCCGCCGGGGGACGGCGGCAGGCGCTCGCGGCAGTGGTCGCCCGGTCGAGCAGGCGGCTGATGTCGGCGCCGATGAGGGCGGCGGGCACTAGGCCGAAATGGGAGAGGGCGGAGAAGCGCCCGCCGACGTCGGGCGGGGCTTCGAAGACGCGGCGAAAGCCCCGTTCCCGGCCGAGGGTGGCCAGCGAAGTGCCGGGGTCGGTGACGGCGACGAAGTGGGCTCCCCGGTCGGGCAGGCTCGCCGCCCGCTCCCAGCAATGCGCCAGGAAGGAGTTGGGCTCGATGGTGGTGCCCGACTTGGAGGACACCACGAACAGGGTCGCCGCCGGATCGGTCTGCTCGTCCACGGCTCGCACCGCGTCCGGATGGGTGCTGTCGAGCACCAACAGGGTGGGGTAGCCGGGGCGCGGGCCGAGGGTGCGGGCGAACACCTCAGGGGCCAGGCTCGACCCGCCCATGCCCAGCAGCACGACGTGGGTGACGCCGGAGGCGGCGACCTCAGCGGCAAAGACCTCGAGCGCGGGCACTTCCCCTCGCATCGTCTCGGGAAGGGTCAGCCAGCCGAGGCGGTCTTCGATCTCCGGCTCGGGCTCCGCCGTCCATAGGGTGGGATCCTTGGCCCACAGGCGGCCCACGGCATCCTCCTGCTCCCAGCGCTGCAGGCGGGCCTCGACTTCGGCGGCGTGCCGACCAAGCGGCCAGGGGACGGGAGCCAGAAGCATGCGGCCTCCAACCTTCGGGGCAGTGAGCCCGACGGTAGCGGGCGACGGTTCGCCCAGCCAGGCCGTTGCCGCACACGCCCTTCCCGGCTTCCGATGTCGGTTGACACGCTCGCAGGCGCGGCCGAGACTCCACCCAACGGAGAAAGGGGATGTCTTGGCCAACCTCATCGACCTCGTCACTTCGCAACTGGGGTCCGGGGGCCTGAGCGCCATTGCCGGCCAGCTGGGCATCGGGGAGGACAAGGCACAGAGCGCGGTGCAGACCGGCCTCAGTGTGCTCACCGGCGCCCTGGCCCGCAACGCCGCCAAGCCCGCCGGAGCCGCTTCTTTGGACCAGGCCCTGGCCAAGGATCACGACGGCGGCATCTTCGACCGCATTGGGGACTTCCTGGGGAACGCCGCCGGCGGCCCGGGTGCAGGCATCCTGGGCCACGTGCTCGGGCGCCAGCAGGGCGCGGTCACGGCCGCGGTAGGGCAGCAGACGGGTCTCAGCCCGCAGCAGTCCGGCAACCTGCTGGTCACTCTGGCCCCGCTGGTCATGGGGGCCCTGGGCAAGATGAAGGCGCAGCAGGGCCTCGACGCTTCGGGGGTCGCCGGGGCTCTGGCCGCAGAGAAGCAGCAGATCGAGCAGGGTGCTTCCGGCGGCCTCGCGGGGCTGCTGAGCATGGTCGGCGGTGCAGGCGGCGCCGCCGGCATCCTGGGGAAGCTGATGGGCTTCCTGAAAGGCTTGTTCGGCAAGAAGTCGTAGCCGCGGGGGAGCGGGGAGAGCATCAGCCCGGCACCGCGCGCGCCGGGCCGACGCTTTGAGGGAGATCGACTACGCCCCGCCAATAGGGGAGGGGCGGGTGGCCCCGCCCCTCCTTGGCTTCACTTCCGAGGCGGCGTCTCGCCGCCGGCTCAGTACCCCATGTAGTGGCTCCAGTCGGCGTCGCTGACCTGGGTCCCGTCGTCGCTCCAGGCGTCGACCCAGGCCTCGTTGGCGTACTGGCCGGCGGTTGCCGTGCCGGTGAGGGTGCAGGTCATG
>JAFGCH010000062.1 GCA_016932695.1 Acidimicrobiia bacterium
AGGCCATGCCGGCCGCGCTGCCCGAGACCCCTGAAGCCCCGGTGGTCGAGGCCATGCCGGCCGCGCTGCCCGAGACCCCTGAAGCCCAGGTGGTCGAAGCCGTGGCGGAGGCCCTGGAGGTTCCGCCCGAGGCGCCGGCCGTCGAGGCTGTGTCGGGGGGCGAGGAGGCTGCCGCCGCCAAGCCGGCGCGTAAGCCCCGGGCTCCCAAGGCCGCGGCCGCCGGCGACGCCGCACCCGAGGCCAAGCCGGCGCGCCGGCCCCGGGCCCCGAAGGCGAAGGCCGAAGCCGCCGAGCCGGCCGAGAAGCCCAAGCGCAAGTCGGCCGCCCGCAAGCCTGCCGAGGGCCAGAACACCGCCGAGGAGTCGTAGCCATGCTGATGCCCAAGAGGGTCAAGTGGCGCAAGGTGCAGCGCGGCAACATGCGCGGCAGCGCCAAGGGCGGCACCAAGGTGAGCTTCGGCGACTACGGCTTGCAGGCCATGGAGCCGGCGTGGATCACCGCTCGCCAGATCGAGGCGGCCCGTATCGCCATGACCCGCAAGATCCGCCGCGGCGGCAAAGTGTGGGTGAACATCTTCCCCGATAAGCCGATCACTCAGAAGCCCGCCGAGACCCGCATGGGCTCGGGCAAGGGCAACCCCGAGTACTGGGTGGCAGTGGTCCGACCCGGCCGGGTGATGTTCGAGCTGTCCGGGGTGCCCGAGGACCTGGCGCGTGAGGCCATGCGGGTGGCGGGGCACAAGCTGCCCATCAAGACCAAATTCGTCAAACGGGAGGAGCTATGAAGGCGTCCGACCTGCGCGACCTCCCGTACCACAAGCTGGCGGAGAAGCTGGCCGAGGCCAAGGAGGAGCTGTTCAATCTGCGATTCCAGCTGGCCACCAACCAGCTGGACAAGACGGCACGGCTGCGCGAGCTCCGGCGCGAGGTGGCCCGGATTTCCACGGTCATGCGTCAGCAGGAGATCGAGGCCTACTTCAGGGAGCAGGAGGGCGATTCCCGTGGCTGAGCGTAGTGCCCGCAAGGTGCGCACCGGTGTGGTCCTGTCCGATGCCCGCGACAAGACGGTGACCGTCGAGATCACCATGTCCGTGCGCCACCCCAAGTACGCCAAGACCATTCAACGCCGCCGCCGCCTGCAGGCCCACGATGAGCAGAACGATGCCCACGTGGGCGACACGGTGCGGGTGGTGGAGACCCGCCCCCTGTCCAAGACCAAGCACTGGCGGGTAGTGGAGATCGTGGAGCGTGCCCGATGATCGCCCAGGAGTCTCGTCTCAAGGTGGCCGACAACACCGGGGCGCGCGAGGTGCTGTGCATTCGGGTGCTGGGCGGCTCGGGCCGCCGCTACGCCGGTCTGGGTGACATCATCGTCGCCACGGTCAAAGACGCCATCCCCGGCGGCTCGGTGAAGCGGGGCGAGGTGGTCAAGGCGGTGGTGGTGCGGACCCGCAAGGAGAGCCGCCGCCCCGACGGCACCTACATCCGCTTCGACGACAACGCCTGCGTCCTCATCAACGACCAGCTGCAGCCGCGGGGCACCCGCATCTTCGGCCCGGTGGGGCGGGAACTGCGGGAGCGGCGGTTCATGCGCATCGTGTCGCTGGCACCGGAGGTGCTGTGATGAAGCTGCGCAAAGGCGACACCGTCATGGTCATCGCCGGCAAGGACAAAGGGCGCCAGGCCCGGGTGGCCGCCGTCTTCCCCAAGGAAGGCAAGATCATCGTCGAAGGCGTGGCCACCGCCAGGCGCCACACCAAGCCGCGGGGCCGCACCATGCAGGGCGGCATCGTGGACAAGGACATGCCCATCGACGCCTCGAACGTCATGATCGTGTGCCCCTCCTGCGGGGCCACGCGCATCTCGGCCCGCTTCGATGCCGAGGGGCACAAGCGCCGCGTCTGCGCCAAGTGCGGAGGTGACCTGTGACCCCCCGTCTGAAGGAGCAGTACCGGGCCGAGGTGCACGATGCCCTCAAGGCGGGCCTCGGGCTGGCCAACCCCATGCAGGTGCCGCGGTTCACCAAGATCGTGGTCAACATGGGCCTGGGCGACGCCGTGGCGGACAAGAGCGTGGTCGACGGCGCCGTCACCGACCTGGCGATCATCACCGGCCAGAGGCCGCGGGTGAACCGCTCCCGCAAGTCGATTGCCAACTTCAAGCTGCGCGCCGGCATGGCGGTGGGGGCCTCGGTCACCCTGCGCGGCGACCGTATGTGGGAGTTCCTCGACCGTCTCATCCAGGTGGCCATCCCCCGGATCCGCGATTTCCGGGGGCTCAACCCCGACGCTTTCGACGGGCGAGGCAACTACAGCTTCGGGGTCACCGAGCAGTTGATCTTCCCGGAGGTCGAGTACGACAAGGTGGCGAAGGTGCGGGGGATGGACATCACCATCTGCACCAGCGCGGGGAACGACGAAGGCGGGCGGGCGCTGCTCGAAGCCTTCGGCTTCCCCTTCCGCCGCCAGCAGGCAGGAGCGTGATGGCCAAGAAGTCCTTGATAATCAAGAACAAGCGCCCGCCCAAGTTCGGGGTCCGGGCTTACACCCGGTGCGGTCGCTGCGGGCGGCCGCGGGCCTACCTTCGCCAGTTCGGCATGTGCCGTATCTGCGTGCGCGAACTGGCTCATCGGGGCGAGCTGCCCGGTGTGAGAAAGGCGTCGTGGTAGCCGTGCTCACCGATCCCGTTTCCGACATGCTCACCCGGCTGCGCAACGCCAACCTGGCGCTGCACGAGAAGGTGACCATGCCCTCTTCCCATCTGCGCGAGGAGGTCGCCCGCATTCTCGCCGCCGAGGGCTACATCTCCGGCTACGGCGTGCGCGCCGAGGGCAACAAGAAGGAACTCGAGGTGCGCCTCAAGTACGGCAGCGACCGCAGCCGGGTCATCCAAGGCCTGCGCCGCATCTCGCGTCCCGGCCGGCGGGTCTATGCCGGGGCGGGTGACGTGCCCCGCACTCAGGGCGGCCTGGGAGTGGTGATCGTCTCCACCTCGCAGGGCCTCATGCCCGACCGCGAGGCCCGGCGCCGCCACCTGGGCGGCGAGATCCTGTGCGAGGTGTGGTGATGAGCCGCATCGGCAACGCGCCCATCAACCTCCCCGCCGGGGTCGGCGTCGAGGTAGCCGGCAGCACCATCACGGTGACCGGCCCCAAGGGCACGCTGGCCCGCACCTTCCCCGATCGGGTCTCGGTAGCCGTAGAGGACGGCATCCTGCGGGTGTCCCGCCGCGACGACCAGCGCCAATCCCGCGCCCTGCACGGGCTGAGCCGGGCCTTGCTGGCCAACATGGTGGCCGGGGTGGCCAACGGCTTCACCCGGGAGCTGCTCATGACGGGGGTCGGCTATCGTGCCGCGCTCCAGGGGAGCACCCTGGAGCTCCAGGTGGGCTTCTCCCATCCGGTGCGGGTGGAGGCCCCCGAGGGCATCACCTTCGAGGTCCCCGAGCCCACCCGCATCCTGGTGCGGGGCATCGACAAGGAAAAGGTCGGCCTGGTGGCTTCCGAGATCCGGCGGATTCGTCCGCCGGAGCCCTACAAGGGCAAGGGCATCCGCTACTCCGACGAGAAGATCCGCCGCAAGGCGGGCAAGGCAGGAGTCTCCGGGCGATGAGCGCAGTACGACTGAGAGGGCGAGAGCGCCGGCACTTCCGGGTGCGCCGGCAGGTGCGGGGCAGCGGGGCGCGACCCCGCCTGGCGGTCTTCCGGTCCAACCGCTACATCTATGCCCAGGTGATCGACGACGACACCGGCCGCACCGTGGCCGCCGCTTCGTCCCAGGAAGCCGCCCTGCGGGGCCGCCGTCTCACCAAAGAAACCGCCGCCGAGGTCGGCAAGCTGGTCGCCTCCCGGGCCAAGGAGGCCGGGGTCGGCCGGGTGGTCTTCGACCGGGGCGGCTACGCCTACCACGGCCGGGTCAAGGCCCTGGCCGACGGGGCGCGAGAGGAAGGGCTGGAGTTTTGACCACGCGACGCGATTCTGAGCCATCCCAGTTCGACGAGCGGGTCATCGCCATCAACCGCGTGGCCAAGGTGGTCAAGGGCGGCCGGCGCTTCTCGTTCACCGCGCTGGTCACCGTCGGCGACGGCAACGGCAAGGTGGGGGTCGGCTACGGCAAGGCCCGTGAGGTGCCCGCCGCCATCCAGAAGGGCGTCGACGCGGCGCGCAAGGAGATGAAGGCCGTGCCCATGGCCGGGACCACCATCATCCACGAGACCATCGGCAAGCAGGGCGCTTCGCGGGTGCTCATCAAGCCGGCGGCGCCCGGCACCGGGGTCATCGCCGGCGGAGCCGTCCGCCAGATCCTCGAGGCTGCCGGTATCCGCGACGTGCTGGCCAAGTCGCTGGGGTCGCCCACCCACGTCAACGTGGCCCGGGCCACCATCAACGCCCTGTTTGCCCAACAGCGGCCCGACCAAACCGCCCGCCGGCGCACCAAGACCGCGGAGGAGATCACTCCGCCGGGCCTGCTCGCCGCCTATCGCACCGCCGAGATGATGCGGGCCCAGCCCGGGTCCGGGTCCTGACCTAGGAGCATTTCCCCATGGCCGATGAGAAGACCCTGCGGATCACCCTGGTGCGCAGCACCATCGGTGAGAAGCCCAAGACGCGGGCCTGCGTCCGCACCCTCGGGCTGCGCAGGATCCGCCATACCGTGGAGCGCCCCGACAGCCCGGAAGTGCGCGGCCTGATCGCGCGGGTGCGGCACCTGGTGGAGGTGGAGGAGTCATGAAACTGCATCACCTAAAGCCGGCTCCCGGCTCCCGCACCGAGCGCACCCGGGTCGGCCGGGGCGAGGGCGGGCACCGCGGCAAGACCGCCGGGCGCGGGACCAAGGGGGCCAAGGCACGCAAGAACATGCCCCTCTGGTTCGAGGGCGGGCAGATGCCCATCTACCGGCGCCTCCCCAAGCTGCGCGGGTTCAAGCGCCCGCAGAAGGAGACCTTCGCCGTGGTCAACGTGGAGCGGCTGGACGAGTTCCGCGCCGGTTCCACGGTGGGGCCCGACGAGCTGCGGGCCCGCGGCCTGGTGAAGAAGCGGGGCCGGGTGAAGGTGCTCGGCGAGGGCGAGCTGACCAAGGCCCTCACCGTCCGGGCGCATGCCTTCAGCGTGGGCGCCGTGGAGCGCATTCAGGCGGCCGGGGGCACTGTCGAGGTCATCGAGTGAGCCGCCGGAGACCGGGCGAGTTGGGGCGCGTCCCCCCCGGCGCGATATCCTCCCGCCGTTCGCCGGCAGAGGGCTGGGTCTAGATGCTGACCGTCTACCGCAACATGTTCCGGATCCGCGACCTCCGGAACAAGATCCTCTTTACCCTCTTCATCTTCCTCGTCTACCGCCTGGGCACGGCCATCCCCGCCCCCGGGGTAGACCTGGACGCGGTGAAGCAGTTCGCCGAGCAGGGGGAGCGGGCCGGCATCATGGGCCTGCTGAACCTCTTCAGCGGCGGGGCGCTGGAGGCCTTCTCGGTCTTCACCCTGGGCATCATGCCCTACATCACCTCGTCGATCATCATGCAGCTGTTGGCGGTGGTGATCCCCCGCCTGCAGAAACTGCAAGAGGAAGGCGAGGCGGGGCGCAAGGTCATCACCCAGTGGACGCGCTACGTCACCGTGATGCTGGCGCTGCTGCAGTCGACCGGCCTCACCTACCTGTTCCATCGCGGCACGCTGACCAACGGCATCGACCTGATCCCGGAGTACAGCGCCGGACGGGTGCTGCTCATCGTGCTCACCCTCACCGCCGGGACCGCCTTCATCATGTGGCTGGGCGAGCTGATCACCCAGCGCGGGGTGGGCAACGGCATGTCGCTGATCATCTTCGTCAGCATCGTCAGCCAGATGCCGGCCCAGTTCCTGGCGGTGCAGCGCTCTACCTCGATGCTGAAGTTCAGCATCGTGATCCTGATGTTCCTGCTGATGACGGCGGGCATCATCTTCGTGGACCAGGGCCAGCGCCGCATCCCCATCCAGTTCTCCAAGCGGGTACGGGGCCGCCGCGTGCTCGGCGGGCAGAGCACCTACATCCCGCTGAAGGTGAACACCGCCGGCGTCATCCCCATCATCTTCGCTTCGAGCATGCTGTACTTGCCCGCGATGTTCGTGACCGCCATCCCCAGTTCGGGCTTTTTCGGGGCCATCAGGCGCTGGATCGACGGCAACCTGGTGAATGCCCGGTCGTGGTGGTACGTGATCCTCTACGGCCTGCTGATCGTGTTCTTCACCTACTTCTACACCGCCATCCAGTTCGACCCGGCCCGCCAGTCCGACATGATCCAGCGGCAGGGTGGGTTCGTCCCCGGCATCCGTCCGGGGTCGGCCACCACCCAGTACCTGCAGCACATCATCAGCCGCATCACCCTGCCCGGCTCGCTGTTCCTGGCCCTGGTAGCGGTGCTGCCCTCGATCGTGGCCATCATCTGGGGGGTCAGCCTCGGCTTCAGCGGCGTCTCGATCCTCATCGTGGTGGGCGTGGCCCTTGAGACCATGAAGCAGATCGAGAGCCAGTTGATGATGCGCAACTACGAAGGGTTCCTCCGCTGATGGGCCGGCGCCTGCTCATCGTGGGTCCGCCGGGTGCCGGCAAGGGCACCCAGGCGGCCATGATCGCCCGGGCCTTGGGCATTCCCCACATCTCGACGGGCGAGATGCTGCGGGCCCAGGTGGCGGCGGGCACCGACCTCGGCAAGCAGGCCAAGGCCATCATGGATTCGGGGGCCCTGGTTCCCGATGCCATCGTGATCGCCATGGTCAAGGAGCGCCTGGCCGAGGATGACGCTGCCTGCGGCTTCTTGCTGGACGGCTTCCCGCGCACCGCGGCGCAGGCCGAAGCGCTCGACCGCGAGGCCGCCGATCGCCCCCTGGAGTTGGTGCTCAGCCTCGAGGTCGACGAGGAGGAAGTGGTCCGCCGCCTGCTCAAACGGGCCGAGATCGAGGGCCGCAGCGACGACACCGAGGAGACGATCCGCAACCGCATGGCGGTCTACCGGGCACAGACCGAGCCGCTCATCACCTACTACCGCGACCGGGGCCTCTTGTGCCCCATCGACGGCATGGGTGGTATCGAGGTGACTTTCTCCAGGATCACCGCGGCGCTCGCCGCGGCATGATCACCTTCAAGGGCCCCGCCGAGTTCGGCCGCATGCGGCAGGCCGGCCGGGTGGTGGCCGAAGTGCTGTCCAAGGTGCGTCAGGCGGCCGGGCCCGGGGTGGAGTTGCGGAGCCTCGACCGCCTGGCGGCCGAGATCGTGGCGGAGCGCGGCTGCCTGCCCTCCTTCCTCAACTACCACGGCTACCCGGCACACATCTGCCTGTCGCCCAACGACACCATCGTGCACGGTATCCCCGACACCCGGCGTCTTCGGGAAGGGGACATCCTCTCCGTCGACGTGGGGGTCATCTACGAGGGGTGGCACGGCGATGCCGCTACCACCTTCGGCGTCGGGGATATCAGCACCGAGGCCCAGCACCTGCTCGAGGCCACCGAGAAGGCTCTCTGGGCCGGCATCGACCAGTGCCGCGATGGGAAGCGCCTGGGCGATGTGGGCCATGCCATCTCGGCGGTGGGCGACGCCGCCGGCCTGGGAGTGGTGCAGGAGTACACCGGGCACGGCATCGGGCGCCAGATGCACGAGGAGCCCCAGGTGCTCAACTACGGCGAGCCGGGCAAGGGCCTGCGCCTGAAGCGGGGCATGGCGGTGTGCATCGAACCCATGTTCAACCTGGGCGGTCGCCACACCAAGGTGCTCGACGACGGGTGGACGGTGGTGACCGCCGACGGCAGCCTCTCGGCCCACTTCGAGCACACCGTGGCCATCACCGCGTCGGGCCCCGAGGTGCTGACGCTGCCCTGACGCCGACGCGCTTCGGCGGCCGGGTTCACAGACGGATCGTGATCACGGCGCGCCCACGAGCCGCGGGGAGCAACTCCTCCGCCGAGTAGCGCTCTGCCGGGGGGAGGCCGAGGTCCACGAAACCGGGCCAGGCGGCGACGAAACGGGCCAGCGCCTCGGCCAGAGCCGTCGGGTCATCATCCCCGACCACGTGGGCTCGCGCCGTCTGCCAGCGGCCCCTCAGCAGTACCCGCACCGGCGCCCCGCCGCGCAGGTTGCGCCACCACCGCTTGGCATCCGCCTCGTCCACGAACACCAGCAAGTCCCCGCCGGCCTCCACATAGGACACGGCGATGCGGTAGCGCTTGCCGCTGCGGCGGCCGGTGACTTCGAGCACCAGGGTGTCGTGGCTGTGGCGGCGGTGTCGGGGCGAGGCCAGCACCGCCCTCATGCGGGCGTCTCGCAGGCTCCCGAGGATGGTGCGGCGGCTCACGACGCCGGCGGGATGACGCCCCGCAGCCGGGTCCTGGCCGCCTCCAGCGCCGGCCCGGCGCCCTCCAGTTGCTCCTGCAGGGGCCAGAGGGCGAAGAAGGCCGGGCGGATGGCGTCTTCGGCGACGCGCCTCAGGTTCACCGCGGTCTCCACGGCGTAGACCAGGTCGCGAAAGGCGGCGGCCGGTTCGGCGGGGAGGGGGCCATCGAGGATGGCGTCGATGGTGGCGGCTTCTTCGGCCGCCAGGGCCTCATCCTCGGCGGCGAAGAGGCCCTCGAGGCCGGCCAGGGCCTCGGCGGGCAGCCGCCACCCGACCCCTCCCAGGTTCTCCTCCAGGTGGGCGAGGCGGCGGGGCCCGGTGAGAGCGCAGACCACCCCCGGCTGGGCGAGCAACCAGGCGACGGCCACCTGTGCCGGGGTCTTCCCCAGGGATCGGGCCAGCGTCGCGAAGCGGGCGGCGATGCGCTGCCCGGAAGCGAAGCGGGCTCTCTGGAAGAGAGGGTCGTAGCGGCGGATGTCGCCCTCCTCAAATACCGTCCCCGGGCCGATCTTGCCGGTGAGCAAGCCGCGCCCGGTGACGCTGAAGCCGATGGCGACGGGGCCGGCGCCCCCGCATAGGGGCAGCAACGAGCGGCGCGAGTCCCGGGCTACGGCGCTCAACTCCATCAGGAGGGAGAACGGCTCGCCCACCTCGAGGTACTGCTTCACGCGGTGAGCGGGGAGGTGGCCCACCCCGTAGTGGCGGATCAAGCCCTCCGCCCGCAACCTCTCGAGAGCCGCCACCGTGTCCTCCACCGGGGTCGCCGGGTCGTCGAAGTGCACCTGCAGCAGGTCGAGGTAGTCGGTGCCCAGGCGGGCCAAGCTGCGGTGGCAACTCGCCGCCACCGCCTCCGGGTCGAGGCGCGGCAGGGCGCCTTCAGGCGAGCCGACCTTGGTGGCCAGGAGCACCTCCTCCCGAAAGGGGCGCACCGCGGCGCCGAGCACAGCCTCGGCGTCCCCGTAGTTGCCCGCGGTGTCGAAGAAAGTGACCCCCCGGGCACGGGCGTGCCGCACCAGCGCGACGAACTCGTCCCGATCACAAGCCCCGTAGGCCCCGGCCAGGGCGTAGGCCCCCAGGCCGACTGCCGAAAGGGTGAGGCCGCGGTGCTCTCGGTACTCCATGGCCGCCTCCGCCTCGGCGCCGGGGGTCAGTCGGGCAGCACCCGGTAGACGTCGTCCCCTTCCCGGGCCTTCCCGGCCACCTTGATGCCCACAGAATCGCCCGGCTTCACCTTGGTCACCTGTTCATGCTCGATCTGCATGGAACCGACCATCTCGGTGAAGTCGGTGAGGTGGCCGGTGACGTGGATCGTGTCGCCGACGGCCAGGTCGCCCGTCATCTCGATGGCGATGACTCCCGCCTTGTTGAAGTAGTGGCTCACGGAGCCCACGAGTTGCTCGGACACGGGATCCTCCCTGAGTCGTCCGAAGGCCCCATTCTGCCCCGTAGCGCGTCCTCGGGTGGCTCTGGAGGGCGATGCTCGCCTATCCTGCTGTTTCCGACGATCAAGGGAGTCACCCGTGATCGCCATCCTCGGTGCCGGGCACGCCGGGCGTGCCATGGCCGGCGACCTGGGGTTGCGCGGGGCGCCGGTAGCGCTCTGGAATCGCACCGCGGCCAATATTGCCGTGCTGCGGGCGCGCGGCGGCGTGGAAGTCGAGGGCGAGGTCGAGGGCTTCGGCCGCATCCGCCTGATCACCGACGACCTGGAGCAGGCGCTCGAGGCGGCGCGTCTCATCATCGTCAACGTCCCGGCCTTCGCTCACCGCGACGTTGCCGAGCGATGCTCTCCCTATCTGCGGGACGGGCAACTGGTGGTGCTGAACCCGGGGCGCACGTTCGGCGCCCTCGAGTTCCGCCAGGCGCTCACCGCCGCCGGCTGCACCGCCGATGTGGTGGTGGCCGAGGCGGCTACCAACCTGATGACGGCGCGCTCCACCGGGCCCGCCCAGTCCTACATCGCCCGGGTGAAGCACGCCGTGCCGGTCGCCGCCCTGCGCCCGGCGCGCACCCAGGAGGTCGTGACCGCCCTCGGCGAGTGGTACCCGCAGTTCACCGCGGCGGCGAGCACTCTAGAGACCTCCTTTTCCAACGTGGGGGCGGTGATCCACCCGGCGATCACCCTGCTGAACGCCGCCCGGGTGGAGAACGACCAGGGCCGCTTCGAGTTCTACATGGAGGGCATCAGCCCGCGCGTGGCCGGGGTTCTGGAGGCGGTCGACCGGGAGCGCAAGGCGGTGGCCGCCCTGCTGGGGGTGGAGGTGCAGAGCCTGGTGGAGTGGCTGGCCAGCGCTTATCGCGCCACCGGGAGTGACCTGTACGAGGCGGTGCGTGCCAACGAGGGCTACCGGGGCATCAACGCCCCCTCCACCCTGGAGCACCGCTACATCCTGGAGGATGTGCCCATGAGTCTGGTGCCCATCGCCTCGGCGGGCCGGGCCTTCGGGCTGAAGTCCCAGGCGATCGAATCCCTGATCCTGCTGGCCGGCCTCATCATGGACACCAACTACTGGACCCGGGGGCGGACTCTCGAGAGCCTGGGCCTGGCCGGCCTGAGCCCGGGGGAGATCCGCCGCATCGCCGCTATGGGGACCTGACATGGCGGAGGGGCGTCTCGTCGTAGGAGCCGCCCTGGGAGACTGCGTCCACACCGCCGGGGTGCTCAACTTCCTCGCCGCCGCCCGGCGCGCCGGCTATCGGACCGAGTTCCTGGGCCCGGCGGTCCCGGTGGCCCGGGTGGTGGCCGCCGCGGCGGAACGTGACCCGGACCTGCTGGCCCTCTCCTACCGGCTGACCCCCGAGGCGGCCGAACGCCTCTTCGCCCAACTGCAGGAGGGCCTGGCCGCCGCCGGGCGGGCCGGTCAGCGGTTGGTTTTCGGCGGCACTCCGGTGGTGGCCGAAGTGGCTGAGCGGAGCGGCCTGTTCGAGGCGGTCTTCGGCGGTACGGAAGGGCCCGGCGCCGAGGAGTACCTGGCCGGGGGACCGACCGGCCGGGCCGGGCGGGAGTGGGCCCAGACCCTGGTGGAGCGCTGCCGGCAGGCGGCGCCCCGGCCGCTGATCCGCCACCACTTCGGCGTGCCCGACCTGGAAGCCACCGTGGCCGGGGTCGCGGCCATCGCCGCCGCCGGGGTGGTCGACGTTGTTTCCCTGGGGCCGGATCAGAACTTCCAGGAGCACTTCTTCCACCCCGAGCGCATGGACCCGGCCCAGGATGGGGCGGGCGGCGTTCCGGTGCGCTCCGCCGACGACCTGCGCCGCATCTACGCCGCCACGCGGCAGGGCAACTTCCCGCTGATGCGCTGCTACGCGGGCACCAACGACCAGGTGGCGCTCGCCGAGGTGCTCCTCGAGACCATCAACAACGCCTGGTGCGCCGTTCCCGTCTTCTGGTACTCCGAGTTGGACGGCCGCTCCGATCGGTCTTTGGAGTCGGCAATAGCCGAGCAGGCCGCCCTGGCAGCCTGGCACGGCGAGCGCGGGGTGCCGGTGGAGCGCAACGACCAGAACCAATGGGGGCTCCGCCACGCCTCCGACACCGTGCAGGTGGCCGCCGCCGCCCTGGCTGCGGGGCTGAGCGCTGCCGCCGGGGTACGCACCGTCGTGGTGCAGATGATGCTGAACAACCCGCCCGGGCTCGCTCCGGCCATGGACGTCGCCAAGATGGCGGCCATGGAGTATCTGGTGCGCCAGCGGGTGGGCCCGGCGGTGACCGTACTCCGGGAGACCCGCGGCGGCCTGTTCTCCATGCCTCCCGATCCCGACCGGGCGCGAGGGCAGCTGGCCTCCGCCGGCCGCACCGGGATGCTGCTGCGCCCCGACATCCTCCACGTCGTGGGCCATACCGAGGCTCACCACATCACCGGGCCCGAGGACCTCATCGCCTCCTGCACCCTGGTGCATCAGGTCATCGACGATTGCCTGCTCGGCCTTCCCGATCCCCTGGCCGACCCCCGGGTGGCGGCACGACGGGACCACCTGGTGGCGGAGGCCGCTTTCCTGCTGCAGGCCATCGAGGAGCGCTTCCCCGGGGCGGGGGCGGGGGACCCGGCCGCCCTGGCCGGGGCGGTGCGTCGCGGCTACCTGGATGCACCCTACCTGGCGGGGATCCGGGCCGCGCGCGGGGCGACCGTCACCGTGGTCGACGGCGGCTGCGACGCGGTAGACCCGGTATCCGGCGGGGCCATCTCCGAGCGCGAGAGGATCACCGCGCTCGAGTAGGAGGCTCCCTCGGCGCCGCCGGCTCATCTGCCGCCGGCGCGCTCCTCCGGCGTCCCGAAGGCGGTGATGATGTGCTCTTCGAGAGAGCGCACCTCGGCGACGAAGGCCTCCGGACTCTCGAGGTGCAGCACGTGCACGAACAGGCAGCCGGCTTCGACCTCGAGGGCCATGGTGCCCGGCGAGAAGGTGACCGAGTTCATGAGGAGGGTGACCTCGGTGGCGGTGCGCACCCGCAGGGGGACGCGCACCACTGCGGTGCGCAAGCGGCGGCGCGGTGAGACCACCGCCCGGGTCACCTGCCAGGTGGAGGTGATCACCATGCGGCCCAGATGAGCGGCCCAGCCCAAGGCGGCCGCCGGGTGCAGCACGCCGCGCGGCCAGCGGGGCCGGTAGCCGGGGAGCAGCCGCGCCAGCGTCGCCCCGAGAGCCACCGCAGCCAGGGCGACGCCCGGTTCGGCTGCTCCCCAGAAGGCGAGCCAGGCTGCGGCCAGCCACAGAGCGAGCAGCGCTGTGGAGCCGGGGCGCTCGGGGAAGGGGGCCTCCTCGGCCTTCCGTCCGGCGAGTTCGTCCCCTCCGCCCAGGAGCCGGGGTGTGTCCGGGTCGTGGTAGGCGCTGCGTGCCAGCAGGGTGGTCGCCGCCGGCCCGGTGAGGAACAGGAGCAGCATCACCAGGGTCAGGATGGCGGCGTCGCCGGCGCTCCCTGCGGCGACCACGGCCGCGGCCGTCGCCAGGATCACGCCCAGGGTGGCGGCTTTGGCGGCGGCATGCGCCCGGGAGAAGAAGTCCGGGAACCGCACCAAGCCCACCGCCCCCAGCAGGGCGAGTAGGGCCCCGGCCAGCACCAGCGCCGCCGCCACGCCCTGCCTCATTCCGGCTCTCCGTTCATTCCCGCTCCCCGTTCTCTAGGGCGCGAGCTACGACCACGGTGCCGGCGAAGGCGATGAGCACGATGACCACCAGTAGGGGGACCAGCGCGGTGTCGCCGGTGCGCACCACCAGCACTCCCAGAGCCGAGGCGCCCTGGAAGAGCAGGGCATCGAGGGCGATCATGCGGTCGGCGAGGCTGGGGCCGCGCCACAACCGCACCGCGGTGAGAGCAGCGGCGGCCGCCAGCAGGGCCAGGGCGACGGTGGTCGGCACTTCCATATCTCAGCCTCCCAGCACCACGGCGCGGTAGACGTCGGCGGCCAGCAGGTCGGCGCCGGCCCGGGTGGCCAGGCCCAGGAGGGGTTGGGCGACGACGGCGATGGCCAGGCTGGCCACCACCAGCGCCCCGGTGGCCGCCAGGCCGACCGCTCCGGGGCGGCGGCAATCCTCCCCGGTGGGTTGCCCCCAGAAGGCCCCGGCCCAGATCTTGGCCATGGAGAAGAGGGTGAGGATGCTGGCGGCCAGGGAGACCGCCACCACCGGGGCTTGGGAGGCGGCAAACCCGGCCTGGACCAGGGCCAGTTTCCCCACGAAGCCGGAGAAGGGCGGCAGGCCGGCCAGGCTGAGCGCCGCCGGCAGGTAGAGAAGGGCTACCAGCGGGTGACGGTGCAGCACTCCCCCCACCTTTGCCAGGTTGCCGGTCCCGGCGGTGTCCTCCACCAGCCCCCCGACCAGGAAGAGGACGGTCTTGACCACGATCTGGTGCACCAGGAACACGATGGCCGCCGCCAGCCCGGCGACGGTGAAGAAGCCCAGGCCCATCACCATGTACCCGATCTGGCTGACGATGTGGAACGAAAGGATGCGGCGGATGTCGCTCTGGGCGATGGCGCCGAGCACCCCGACCACCATGGTCAGCCCGGCCAAGGCCAGCATCACCTGAGAGGGCTCATCGCTGGGGAAGAGCAGCGTTTGGGTGCGAATCATGGCGTACACCCCCACCTTGGTGAGTAGGCCGGCGAAGATGGCGGTCACCGGGCTGGGTGCCGTGGGATAGGAGTCGGGCAGCCAGAAGAACAGGGGGAAGATGGCGGCCTTGATGCCGAACACCATGAAGAGCAGCCAGCCCAGGGCGGCGCGGATGGTGGGGGAGACTCCGTCGAGACGGCCGGCGAGGTCGGCCAGGTTCACCGTGCCGGCGGCGGCGTAGATGAGGGCCACCGTGGCCAGGAAGAGGGCCGAGGCGGTCAAGCCGACGACCACGTAGGTGAGGGTGGCGCGTACGTGGGCGGCCCCGGCGCGCGCCGTGATGAGGACGTAGCTGGCGATGAGCATCACCTCGAAGGCCACGAACAAGGTGAATAGGTCGCCGGTGAGCAAGCCGAGGGCGACGCCCGCAGCCAGCACCTGGTACACCGGGTGGAACCCCGGCATGGCGGTATCGACCCGTCCCTGGCCCACCGCGTAGACCAGGACCCCGAGCAGAGCGGCCGCGGCCACCACCAGCATCAAGGCGGCGAAGCGATCGGCGACCAGGGCGATGCCCAGCGGAGGGTGCCAGCCCCCCAGGGCCGCGACCGCCGGGCCGGTGCCGTCGACTCTTACCACCAGGGCCAGGGCGATGCCCAGGGAGGCGGTGGCGGCGGTGATGCCCAGCACTCGCTGCGCTACCAGGAAGCGGCGCATCAGCAGGGAGAGGGCGGCCGCTGCCAGCGGCACTACCAGCGGCAGGGTAACCAGGGTCTTCATCCGCCGCTCCTCCCCAGGCGGGCGATGCGGCGATCCTCGAGGTCGTCTTCGACGGCATCCGATCGGGTGAGCGCCCAGCTGCGCCAGGCGAGGGCGAGCAGGAAAGCGGTCACCCCGAAGGTGATGACGATGGCGGTCAGCACCAGCGCCTGGGGGAGGGGGTCCGAGTAGGCCGCCCCGCCTTCGGTGATGATGGGGGCGGCGCCGGGCCGGCCGGCGGCGCCCAGCAGGAGCAGGTTGGCGCCGTGAGCGATGAGCCCCAGGCCGACCACGATGCGGGTGAGGAGGCGTTGCAGCAGCAGGTAGGTACCCGCGGCGAAGAGAGCGCCGGCGGTGAGGGCCAGGACCAGGCTCACGGCTCCCCCTCGGCTGGGGTGTGCTGCTCGCCCTCTTGTCGTCCTTGCTGTTCCGGTGTTTGCTGTTCCGGTGTTTGCTGTTCCGGTG
>JAFGCH010000063.1 GCA_016932695.1 Acidimicrobiia bacterium
GGTTCGAGTCCTGCCCCGGGCACGGTGATGTTGTGGGTGGCGGGATCGCCGCCTCCGTGACCTTCCGGATGGCGGCGAGTGCCCCTGCCCCATAGCCTTCCACTCGTGAAGTACTGGTCCTACACGGGGCGCCTCGCCACGGCCACCCCGGCGAGCCGCAACCGCGTCGTGGACTTCTGGCGGGTACTGGCCATCCTCATGGTGGTGTGCGGCCACTGGCTGGCGGTCACCATCTGGGTGCAGCCCGACGGCACCACCGACCTGCTCAACTCGCTGGAGTGGGTGCCCCATGCCGGATGGGTGACCTGGCTGTTCCAGGTGATGCCGGTCTTCTTCCTCGCCGGTGGCTACGCCAACGCCCGAGCGCTGCAGCGGGTCAGCACGGGCGAGCAGCGGGCGCGGGACTGGGTCACGCGGCGGGCGCGGCGCCTCTTCACCCCGGTGATCCCCCTGCTCATTGTGTGGGTGGGCCTCATCCTGGCGCTGCGCGGCGTCGTTCCCCCTGAGGTCATGCACGCCGGGACGATGGCGGCAACCATGCCGATCTGGTTCCTAGCGGTCTACCTTTCGCTGACGGTGCTGGCCCCGCCGACTCATGCCTGGTGGCGACGGAGCGGCCCATGGACGCTGCTCGTCCTCGCCGCCGCCGCAGTGGCCGTCGACGTGGCGCGGTTCGTCTTCGAGGTGCCCGGGATCGGCTGGGTCAACTTCGCCTTCGTCTGGGCTCTGGTGCACCAGATCGGCTACTGGTGGGCCGACCGCGACGACCGGGGCGGGGTCCCGCGGTGGGCGGGATGGCCGCTGGCCGCTGGGGCCCTGGGGCTGCTCGTCGCCCTGACCTGGTCGGGCCGGTATCCGGTGGCCATGGTGAGCATTCCCGGGCAGGGCGACGCCAACATGACTCCGCCGACCTTTGCCATCGCTGTCCTCGGCCTGGCGCAGTTCGGCGTCATCGGGGGCACCCGCCGCGCCGTGGAGCGACTCACCGCGCGAGAAGGTGCCTGGCACCTGATCATTGCCTTCGCCGGGGTGGCCATGACGGTCTTCCTCTGGCATCTCACCGCGGGAATGCTGACCGCCGCTGCCGGCCTCGCCGCCTGGGATGGGGCCGCCTTCAAAGTGGAGCCGGGAACCTGGTGGTGGTGGGGCAGCCGGCTCCCCTGGTTCCTGGTGCTCGGCCTCGTTACGGCCGTCCTGGTTTCCCTCTTTGCCCGCTTCGAGTGGGCGATCCGCGAGACGGGTCTCCCCAAGGCCTGGGGCACCGTCCTGGCCGGGGTGTTGCTGCTCGTGGGCTCGTCCGCCGCCACCGCTCTGGTGGGCATGGCGGCCAAGGAGGGGGCTCTCGATTGGTGGCGCGGGCTCATCCCCGCCGCCGCTGTGGTCGGCGCCGTACTGGTCGGGGCCTTCCCGGCACGACGCCGGTCCGGCGCGGGAGACACCCCGGGGCCCTGATGCCTATTCCGGCTTGGGCATCGGCCTGCCCAGGTAGCGCTCCAGCCAGCCGAGGAACTCGCCGTACCAGTGGAGGGAGTTCTGCGGCTTCAGTATCCAGTGGCCCTCGTCGGGGTAGTAGACCAGGCGGGCTTCCACCCCTTTCGCCTTCAGGATGCCGTACAACTCCAGGCCCTGGGTGACCACCACCCGGTAGTCCTGCTCGCCGTGGATCACCAGAGTTGGGGTGACCACGTCGGCCAGGGACTCGGTCGGGCTCCAGCGGCGTATCGGCTCCATGTCGTGCCAGGGCTCCCCGCCGAAGGCGGCCCGCCGGCCGTGGGTGATGTCGGTGGCGTATTGACCCAGCAGGTTGGTGACCCCGGCATGGCAGATGGCCGCCCGGAAGCGATCCGTCTGCCCGATCAGCCAGGCCACCAGGTAGCCGCCGTAGGAGCCGCCGGCGATGGCCATGCGGCCCGGGTCGATGAAGCCGCGACCCAGGAGATGGTCGGTGGCGGCGAGGACGTCGGCGGTGGGCTTGTCGCCCCAGGCCCCCTGGATGCCGCGAGCGAACTCGTTGCTCCAGGAGGAGGAACCGTGGAAGTTGACCGCGGCCACCACGTAACCGGCGGCGGCAAACACCTGGGCGTTCCACCGCCAGTGCCACTGGTCCCCGTTGACCCCGTGGGGGCCGCCGTGGATGTTGTGCACCAGCGGCCAGCGCCGGCCCGCGTCGAAGCCGGGCGGGTAGGTGACCCACATCTGGATCTCGGCGCCGTCGGCGCCGGGGAAGCGCACCTCCTCGGTGACCCCCATGTCTAGTGCGGCGAGGAGGTCGTCGTTGTGGTGGCCCACCGCTTCGAGGCGGCCGGCGGCGACGATCGCCACCTCGGCGGGCCGGGTGAGCGACTCGACCCGGCACCACACCCGGCCGTCCGCTACGGGACGGGGCCCATGCACCCAACCGCCCGGGGCCAGAACCCGGGGAACGCCCCCGCCGGCGGGTATGGCGAACAGCGAGCACCGGGCGTCGTCCTCGGCGGCGAAGACGATCTGCGCTCCATCGGGGGTGAACTCCCAACCGGTGGGGGAGCGGTCCCAGTCCTCGGTGAGCCCGGTGCGCTCCCCGGACTCCAGGTCCAGGCGCACCAAGCGGATGCGGTCGGCGTAGAAACCCGGCCAGTCGTACTGCACGCCGTAGAGCAGGGCTGCGCCGTCGGGGGCATAGCGGGGGCGCCGCTGGCTCGGCGGGCCGTCCGGGTCCACCAGCGCGGGCGCGCCCCCGTCTAGGTCCAGGGTGTACACCCCGAAGCGCAAGTCGTCGTACGGAGGATCGACCGCGAGGGCGTGGAAGACCACCTGCCGCCCATCGGGGGACACGTCGTAGCCGGTACCGGCCTCCTCGAAGTCGATGGGGCAGGTCCAGCCTGGGGTCAGGTCGGCAGCCTCCCCGGTCGTCGCGTCGACCCGGAACAGGTGGTGCACCTCGCCGCCCGTCAGCCAGCGGTCCCAGTAGCGGTAGATGCGATCCTCGGTCACCCGGGCCTTGACCTTGGACTGCTTGCGGGCGTCGCGCTCCGCCCGGGTGGCGTCGAGGCCGGGATGGTCCCGGTAGACCGGAGACCACACCAGCAAGGCCGACCCGTCGGGCAGCCAGCGGGGAGCCACCGCTCCCAGGGGGAACTCGGTGAGGCACTGCGCCTCGCCGCCGTCCAGGCGCATGACGCACAACCGGCCGGGGTCGTCCTCGCCGCTCTTGCGGATGAAGGCGAGCCGCCGACCCGTCGGGTCGACGGCCGGAGCGGTGCTGTCGGCGTCTTCCCGGGTGAGGGGCCGGCTCTCCCCGGCGGCGGTGACCAGGTGGAGGCGGGTGCGCCCCCGGTTCTCGGCGGCGTCGTATTGGGTGATGGGGACGACGGCCGCCTCCCCGCCGGGCAGCGGCTCGGGCTGGCCGACGCGTCGCAGCTTCCAGAGATCCTGGGGCGTGATGGGTCGCATGCCCCGATCCTACGGACGCCGGCGACCGGCCCGGTCATTCCTCCGCGACTTGCCGCTTGCGCCTCAGGCGGCGGGGCCGGGCCAGTTCCGCGGCCAGGGCGGCGGTGGGCTTGCGGGCCGTCTCGGCCTGGGCCTGCTCGTACCCCAGGGTGGTGAAGTACATCGCTCGGTCGAAGAAGAGCACTGCCCGAGCGTTGAGATCGAGGGCCTGCTGCAGCACCAGGGCTGTGTCCAGGAAGCCCTCCCGGAGCACCAGCAGCCAGAGGTGGCGACGAGTGAGGATCAGGGCCTCGAGCACTTCGGAGAGGGCGAAACCTTCGGAGTGGCGCTGGCGGCCCAGCGCCGTATAGACCCGGGCCACATCGCTTGCGTTGGTATGGCGGCGGATCCACTTCCCCAGGTTCTGGTAGACGTCGTGGACCCGTTCGTACAGTTTGTCCTCGGGATAGTCGTGGTAGGTGGGCGTCTCCGGTCGGCGCTTGACGTCGGCGAGCCAGTCCTGAGTGAGCCCGTCGGCATGACGCTCGATGAGATCCACCAACTGCTGGCAGATGAGATCGGGCATTTGGTTTCTCCCCGGCGCGGCGTCGCCTTTCAGACTACGCGCTCCTGCCCGCGGTGTGGGGCTGCCTTTGGGAGGGGAGGCTGCCGGGCCGGCTCAGCGGAGCAGGGACGGCACGCGGTCGCGGGCGATGGACTCCGCCTGGGCCACGATCCGGTGCACCAGTTCGGCCACGGAAGGCACGTCGTGGATCAGGCCGATCACCTGGCCGGCGGTGAAGATCCCGCCGTCTACGTTCCCCTTCTCCCACACCTCTTCCCGGGCACTGGTCCCCGAAACCAGCGGGGCTAGGTCGGCGAAGTCGGTGGGCCCGGGACGCGCTTCGATTTCGAGGATGCGGTCCACCACCTCGTTGTGTAGCACCCGGATGGTGTTGCGCAGGGAGCGCAGAGCGAGGCGGGTGCTGCGCTCGTCCCGGTCCACCAGGGCCTGCTTCACGTTGTCGTGCACCGGGGCCTCCCGGGTGGCTACGAAGCGGGTGCCCATGTTGATGGCCTCCGCCCCCAGGGCGAGAGCCGCCACCAGGCCCCGGCCGTCGCCGAAGCCTCCCGAGGCGATCACCGGCAGCGAGACGGCGTCGACCGCCGCCGGGATGAGCACCAGCGAGGTGACATCCTCCTCACCGGGGTGCCCGGCGCACTCGAAGCCGTCGATGGACACCGCCGCACAGCCGAGCTCCTGGGCCTTGAGGGCATGGCGCACCGAGGTGCACTTGTGTACCACTCGTACCCCGGCCTCATTGAAGGCGGGCATGAACTGCACCGGGTTGCTGCCCGCCGTCTCTACGAAGCGGATGCCCTCCTCGATGACCACCCGGGCCATCCCGGCGTAGTCCGGGGGGCGCATGGTGGGCAGCAAGGTGATATTGACCCCGAACGGCTTGTCGGTGAGGCCGCGGCAGCGGTGGATCTCCCGGCGCAGCGCCTCGGGCGAATCGAAGGAGAGGGCGGTGAGGAAGCCCATGGCCCCGGCGTTGGCGACGGCGGCGACCAGGTCCGCGTTGGCCACCCACTGCAGGCCGCCCTGCACGATGGGGTGGTCCACCCCGAACATCTCGGTGATCCTGGTGCGGAACATCTCCCTGCCTCTCTGTCACTCGCTCGGCCGGCTGCCGACGATGCTGACGAAGCTGACGCATTCCCCGGGATAGCCGCCCAGGTTGTGGGTGAGGCCCAGGGTCTTGTCGGTGTGGATCTGGCGTTCCGGCGGGGCCTCGCCGCGCAACTGCAACCAGCACTCGAAGATCATGCGCAGGCCGGAGGCGCCCACCGGGTGGCCGAAGCTCTTGAGCCCGCCGTCGGGGTTGACCGGCAGGTCACCGTGGAGGTCGAAGGTGCCGTTGAGTACTTCCTGCCAGGCGGTGCCGCGGGGAGCAAAGCCCAGGTCTTCCATGAGGATGAGCTCGGTGGGGGTGAAGCAGTCGTGCACCTCGGCCATGGCCAGTTCGGCGCGAGGGTCGGTGACCCCGGCCTGGGTGTAGGCATCCTGCCCGGAGAGCACCACTTCGGGGAAGGTGGTGTAGTCGTAGCCGGGGTCGTTGGCCCCGCCGCCGGCCCCGGCAACGAACGCCAGGGCCTTCACGAAGAGAGGCTTGTCGGTGTAGCGGGGCGCATCTTCGGCCCGCACGATGATGGCGGCAGCCGCCCCGTCGGACACCCCGGAGCAGTCGAAGATGCCCAGGGGCCCGGCCACCAGGGGTGAGTTGCAGATGACCTCCGGGGCCACCTCCTTGCGGAACTGGGCCCGGGGGTTCAGCGAACCGTTGTGGTGGTTCTTCCAGGCGATGCGGGTGAACACCTCCTTGAGCTTCTCCTCGGTCACCCCGTACTTCCTGGCGTACGCCGGAGCGAGCAGGCTGAAGAGCGCCGGGGCGGTGAGGTCGGCGGTGGTGCCGTCGTTGGGCGGCAGGGGCAGCACCAGCCCGGAGTAGCCGGAGTCCTTCAGCTTCTCCACGCCGATGGCCATGGCGATGTCGTAGGCACCCGCCGCCACGGCGTAGCAGGCGTTGCGGAACGCTTCGGAGGCGGTGGCGCACAGGTTCTCCAGCCGGGAGACCGGCTTGGTGCCCAGCTTGAGAGGCTTGGCCAGCGTCATGCCGCTCATCCCCGAGGCCATGGTGCCCAGCCAGTAGGCATCTATGTCGTCCTTGGCCACTCCGGCGGAGGCCAGGACCTCGCCGGCGGCTTCCACCAGCAGATCGTCGGTGCTCTTGTCCCAGTGCTCATCGAACCGGGTGCAGCTCATCCCGACGATGGCCACCCGGTCGCGAATGCCCTTCGAGGCCATGTCACACTCCTTGCGGCTCGGGAACGGCGGCGTCGCCGATGAGCCGTGCCTTCCAGAAGTAGTTCTGCACCCCGCCCGCGGCGAAGAGCCGGCGGAAGGTCATCTCCACCCGGCGGCCGATGCCCACCGCGGCCGGGTCCACGTCGGTGAGCTCACAGCGGTAGCGGCCGCCCCCGTCGAAGTCCACCACCGCCGCCACTACCGGCGGGCTGGGGGAGTAGGCGAGACGGTCGATGGTGAAAGTGGCGATGGTGCCGGGGACATCGGCCAAACGCTCCGGAGTCATGTGGTCCACGGCCCCGCACCCGGCGCACACTCGCTGCGGCGGCAGGTGGCGCGTGCCGCAGTCGCGGCACCGTGAGCCGGTGAAGCCGAACTTCCACTCTTCGGAGCGCAGCGCCGGGGGGGCTGCCGGCGGCACCGGGTCGGGGCGCCGGGGGCCTTGGCGAGGGAGCATGCCCCTCCAGGTGAGGAAGTCGGCGTAGGCCACCCGGCGCCCGGCGGCGGCTTGCTCGGCCACCGTCGGGGAGGAGCGGTGCTCCGCCAGGGCCTCCGTGGCCCGTAGCACCAGGACGTCCGCCCCGTCGGCCAGCACCACCAGGGCGACGACCGCCCCAGGGCGGGCGGCATCCAGGGCCGACGCCAGCAGCAGTCCGGGATGGGCGGCCCCGGTGTTGCCCACGGTGGCGGCCAGGTCGTCCACCAGCACCTCGGCCTTGGCCCGGCTCATGCGGAGGAAGGCGCCGGCGGCCCGGGCGTGAGTGCCGGTGACGATCAGATGCTGCACATCGTCGGGAGCCACTCCCGCCTGCGCCAGGGCGGCGGCGACCGCCCGGCCCACATGCGGCAGGAAGGCGTGCACCCCGAAGCGCTCCTCCCAGCGCCGGGAGAACGACTCGCCCGGCACCCGCCATCGCTCCAGGAACTCCCCCGTGGCCGAGGCGACGGCGAGGCACTCCGCCAGCACCGGATGCGCCGCCTCCCCCGGCCCTACCAGGAAGGCGGCGGCGCCGTCGCCCCCCTCCCGTTCGTCCTCGCTGCCGGGGAGGCCGCTGCGGATGTCGGCCGCCACCACCAGGTTGCGTCGGGTAGAGGCCAGGGCGGCGGCCAGCAGGCCCACCCCTGAGCGAACCGCGCCCCCCATGTCGTAGGCCCCCACCCCGGGGGGCAGTCCCAGGGCGGCATGAACGGCGGTGGCGTTGGTCTTGTCCAGATAAGCCGGGGCGGTGGTGGCGAACTGGAGCGCGGCCAGGTCGCCGGGGAGGCGGGGGAGAAGACGGCGCGAGGCGGCCACCGCCATGGAGGTGGAGTCCTCGTCGTAGGAGGCCACCGTGCGGGTGCCCTTGGCGGGCGGCCCGCCCAGGGCCTCCCCGATCGATTTCCGCTCCAGGCGGTAGTGGGGGAGATAGGTGGCATACCCCAGGATCCCGCTCATAGCGCCCCTTCCCCGGTGCCGTTCTTCCGTGGTGGGCCGGCGACAGAGTCCGCCGGTTCTGTGAACCGCAGTTAATCTAGTACCGGCGGCGCCGAGCGTGAGGAGGGGCCATGCCCGTCGATCCGACTCAGGCCGTCGGGGCCTTGGTGGGCGACTTCACCTCGTCTTGGGATGAGGACCGGGTGATCTTGTACCACCTGGCGGTGGGGGCGGGGCGTGATCCCGTCGCTCCCGGCGAGCTGGAGTACTGCTACGAGTCCCGCCTCAAGGTGCTGCCGTCGTTCGGGGTGATCCCGGCCCAAGGGGTGCTGGGCGGCATCTTCGGGGTGCCCGGGCTGTCCTTCAACCCGATGCTGCTCCTGCACGGGGAGCAGGAGATAGAGGTGCTCACCGCTCGCCTGCCCACGGCCGCCACGGTGCGCAGCCGGGGAAGGGTGGCGGCGATCTACGACAAGGGCAAGGCTGCCCTGGCGGTGCTGGAGGTGGATACCTCGAGCGCCTCGGGGGAGGTGATGTTCCGCAACCGTTTCTCCCTGTTCCTGCGGGGCGAGGGGGGCTTCGGAGGCGACCCCGGGCCCAAGACGGTGGAGACGGCCCCCGACGGCCCGGCCGACCTGGTGGTCGAATCCCCCACCCTGGCCCAGCAGGCCCTCCTCTACCGGCTGCTGGGCGACAAGAACCCGTTGCACGCCGATCCCGACTTCGCCGCCGGGGCCGGATTCGAGCGGCCCATCCTCCACGGCCTGTGCTCCTACGGCATCGTCTGCAAGGCGGTGGTGGACGGCATGCTGGGAGGCGACACGGCGGCGGTAGCCGGGTACCGAGCCCGCTTCGCCGGAGTGGTCGTCCCGGGGGACACCATCGTCACCACAATGTGGCGCCGGGGGGATCGGGTCTACTTGACGGCCGCCGACAAGGAGCGCGGCACCCCGGTGCTGGCCAACGCCGTAGTCACCCTGCGTTGAGTCTCTCGCCCCTCAGGGGGGAGTGCCGAGTCCTCGAGGCGAGGGGGGTCGTCGGGCTCGGCCGAGTCAGTGCTCGAGGGAGTCCCCTCAGTCGCCCAGCAAGGCGGCTTGCACCATGGCGATGAGGATCTCGGCTTCGCGCTCGGGGTTCATCCCGCTGTCGTAGTAGGCGACGCAGAGGCACATCCACAGCCCGGCGTGGACCATGAGGCGGACGGCCCGGTCGTCCAGGTCGGGGCGCAGGCGGCTCAGGGCCTCGACCCAGGCGGCTACGTGCCGCCGCTCTGCCCGATCCACCCAGCGCCGGGTGTCGGGGGCCAGGGCGTGCCGCTCCCGCATGATCACCGCCGAGATCCAGCGATCGGCGATCAAGCCCTCGATGAAGTTCCGGATGAGGCCGTCGAGGACCTCGCGCGGGATGCCCGGGCCGGTGAGGATGGCCTGGTTCCGCTCCAGCCACCCGCCCAGGGCCTGGCGTATTCCGGTCGCCAGGATCTGCTCCTTGCTCTCGAAGTGGCGGTAGATGCCGGGCCCGGTGATGCCGGCGGCGGCGCCGATCTCGTCCATGCCGGTGGCGTGGTAGCCCTTGCGGTGGAAGAGGTCCATGGCCGCGGCCAGGATGCGGGCACGGCGGTCGGGGCGCCGCTTGGCCCCCTCGGGAAGGCGGGAGGCGCCGCTCATGGCCGGGCTTGCGGCGCCGGGTCCTCGGGGAAGCCGAGGGCCGCCAGGGCCCGGCCGACCTCGTCGAGGCTGGTGGGGTCGTCGATGGTGGCGGGGGTGTTCCATTGTTCGCCGTCGGCGATTTGGCGCATGGTGCCGCGGAGGATCTTGCCGGAGCGGGTTTTGGGGAGGCGGGTGACGACGCTGGCTTGTTTGAAGGCGGCGACGGGCCCGATGCGATCGCGGACCATGGCGACGAGTTCGGCGACGATGTCGGTTTCGGGGCGGTCGACGCCTTGTTTGAGGACGACGAAGCCGACGGGGACTTGGCCTTTGAGACGGTCGGCGACGCCGATGACGGCGCATTCGGCGACGGCGGGGTGGGAGGCGAGGACTTCTTCCATGGCGCCGGTGGAGAGGCGGTGGCCGGCGACGTTGATGATGTCGTCGATGCGGCTCATGATCCACAGGTAGCCGTCGGGGTCCCGGTAGCCGGCGTCGCCGGTGAGGTAGTAGCCGGGGTAGCGCTCCAGGTAGGAGGAGATGAAGCCCCCGTCGTTCTGCCACAGGGTGGGGAGGTTGCCGGGAGGTAGGGGGAGGCGGATGGTGATGGTGCCGATCTGGTCGGCGGGCAGGGGCTGGCCTTCGGGGTTGAGGATCTGCACGTCGTAGCCGGGGGCGGGGACGCCGGCGGAGCCGGGCTTGACCGGCAGCGCTTCGATGCCCAGGCAGTTGGCGGCGATGGCCCAGCCGGTCTCGGTCTGCCACCAGTGGTCGATGACCGGCACCCTGAGCTTGTCCTGCGCCCATCCGAGGGTGTCGGGGTCGCAGCGTTCCCCGGCCAGGAACAGGGTACGGAAACGGCTCAGGTCGTAGCCGCCGACGAGTCTCCCTTCGGGGTCTTGCTGTTTGATGGCTCGCAGAGCGGTGGGGGCGGTGAACATCACGCTCACCCCGTGGTCGGCCACTACCCGCCAGAAGGCCCCGGCGTCGGGGGTGCCCACCGGTTTGCCCTCGTACAGCACGGTGGTGCAGCCGTGGAGGAGGGGGGCGTAGACGATGTAGGAGTGCCCCACCACCCAGCCCACATCCGACGCCGCCCAGTACACCTCCCCGGGCCGCACGTCGTAGATGTGCTCCATGCTCCACCGGAGGGCGACGGCGTGCCCGCCGTTGTCCCGCACCACCCCCTTGGGCACCCCGGTAGTGCCCGAGGTGTAGAGGATGTACAGCGGGTCGGTGGCCGCCACCGGCACACATGGCGCCGGCTCGGCATCGGCCATCACCGTCTCCCAGTCCAGATCCCGGCCCGGGACCAAAGCCGCCTCCGCCTGGGGCCGCTGCCGGATCACACACCGCTCCGGCCGATGCGAAGCGATCTCCAGCGCCCGGTCCAACAGCGGCTTGTAAGCCACCACCCGGGAGGCCTCCAGACCGCAGGAAGCCGACAGGATCACCCGCGGCTTGGCATCATCCACCCGGGTGGCCAGCTCCTTGGCGGCAAACCCGCCGAACACCACCGAATGCACCGCCCCGATACGGGCACAGGCCAGCATCGAGATCACCGCCTCGGGGATCATCGGCATGTAGATGATCACCCGATCCCCCCGCTCCACCCCCAAAGACCGCAAGCCCCCCGCCACCCGGGCCACCTCGTCCCGCAGCTCCCGGAACGTGTACCGGCGCACCACCCCCGTCACCGGGCTGTCGTACACCAACGCCACCTGATCCCCCCGCCCCGCATCCACATGACGATCCACCGCGTTATGACACGTGTTCAACACCCCACCCGCAAACCAGCGGAAAAACGGCGGGTTAGAACCATCCAACGCCCGCGAAAACGGCTCCTCCCAACCGATGCCCGCCGCCGCCTCCCCCCAAAACCCCTCCGGAT
Organism: Acidimicrobiia bacterium; assembly: GCA_016932695.1. Taxonomy (GTDB): domain Bacteria; phylum Actinomycetota; class Acidimicrobiia; order Spongiisociales; family UBA11373; genus VGBK01. The sequence continues at coordinate 11,235 of JAFGCH010000063.1, forward strand.
CGGCCAACGAACGAGCATGAGCCTCGGCATAAGCGCCCACGACTAACCCCTCCCGATGATGCAACCAGCCATGTTAATCAGCGCTAACAAGGGCGGTCGGACCGTTGCCTAGTACCGTAAAGGGAGCGCGAGTGGTGGAGCGGCCGGGGGAGGGCTTGTGAAGGTCGCCTGCATCGGGGCGGTGCACATCGACGCCAAGGCACGCCTGGTGGGTGAGGCCCACCCGGCTACCTCGAACCCGGCGCGGGTGGTGCGTACCCCCGGCGGGGTAGCGGGGAACGTGGCACGCAACCTGGGCCGGCTGGGACTGCCGGTGAGCCTTTTCTCCATCATCGGGGATGATGCCGAAGGGCGCGCTCTCCTGGGTGAGCTGCACGCCGCCGCGGTGGATACCTCGGGGGTGCGCCGCTCCACGGGGCCGCCCACCGCGTCCTATCTGGCAGTGCTCGACCGGGACGGCCGGCTGATGGTGGCCGCTGCCGACATGGAGGTATACGAGGCCCTCGACCCCTCTTGGGCCGATAGGGTGGGGCGCACCCTGGCTCGATTCGATGCCTGGGTGCTGGATGCCAACCTGCCCGGTCCTACCCTGGCCCGGCTGATGGAATACGCCGGAGAGGCCCTGGTGGTGGGCGACCCGGTCTCGGTGCCCAAGGCGCCCCGTCTGGGAGGGGTCCTGCCTCGCCTGGACGCCGTCTTCCCGGATCGAGCCGAGGCCCTGGTCCTCGCCGGGCTGCCCCCCGGTGCCGAAGCCTCGGTGGCCGCCGCCGCCGCCGGCGTGCGGCGGCGCGGCGCTCGCTCGGTGATCGTCTCCCTGGGCTCGCGCGGCGCCTATGTGGACGAGAGCGCCGGGACGCGCCAGGTGGCTCCGGTACCCGCCCGGTCCGTGGTCGACGTGACCGGGGCGGGGGATGCCCAGATCGCCGGCTACGTCTACGGCCTGTCGCGCCCCGATGGGGTCCATCACCCGCTGGAGTGGGGTATGGCAGCCGCCAGCCTCACCGTAGAGACCATCGACTCGGCGCGCGCCGACCTGACCCCGGCGCTCCTCCTCGGCCGGCTCGAGGGCCGCCGCTGACCGGTCCCGGCGCGAAACCGCCGCCTTGCGGCGGCGGCTCGCCGGCGCTGCCTCTTGGCCTGCTGGGTCAGCGCCCTAGGTTGTCGACGCCCCGGCGTCTTGACGGTCCTCCGGGGATGGGCAGCTTCAGTGAACCACGGGGCAGGTAAACGTGGCATAAACACCGTGGGGAGGTGCGGAGGCAGGGCATTGCTAGCGTGGCGGTCATGACGCTATCCACCCGATACCGGGCCGCGTTCCTGGCGATCGCCGTCCTGGTCCTGCTGCTCACCGCGGCCGTCGGAGCCGAGGAGCCCCAGGACGATGCCGTGCCGGGCGAGTCCCTCGACCCGCGTATCGTCGGCGGCGTCGAGGTCCAGCCGCCCGGCAAGTACCCGTTCATCGTGGCTCTGGTCTTCGCCTCCGAGCCGGATACCTACTGGGGGCAGTACTGCGCCGGCACCCTCATCGACCCGTGGTGGGTGCTCACCGCCGGCCACTGCGTCTCGTTCCCGGCGGCCAACCAGCCCTGGGAAGTGGATGTGGTCGCCGGGCGCCACGACCTGCGCTACGGCACCGACGGGGAGCGGATCGGGATCACCGACATCTTCCTCCATCCGGGGTACGACGACAGCACCCTGGCCAACGACCTCGCCCTGCTCCGCCTGGAGAGAGCGGCCGTCGCGGCCACCCCCCTGGCGCTGGCCACCGGCGCCGACGGGGATCTGTTCGCGCCCGGGGCTCTTGCCACGGTGATCGGTTGGGGGGCCACCCTGGGCAACCCACCGGGCACGCCCAACTACCCCGACACCCTGCGCGAGGTGCAGGTACCCATCGTCGCCGACGCCGACTGCACCGCGGCGTACGGGAGTGAGTTCATCCCGCCCGGCCAGATCTGCGCCGGGGATCTGCTCAACGGGGGAATCGACTCCTGCTACGGGGACAGCGGCGGGCCGCTGTTCGTGGCCGATGGGACCGACTACCTGCACGTGGGCATCGTGTCCACCGGCAAGGACTGCGCCCTGGCGGGCTTCCCGGGCATCTACACCCGCACCGCCACCTACGCCGAGTGGGCACAGGAGACCGTGACCGCCAATCCGGTACCGCTCTGCCGGGGGAGGACGGCCACTTTGGTGGGCACCATCAAGGATGACGTGCTCCGCGGCACCGTCGGGGACGATGTGATCGTCGGGCGGGCCGGCAGCGATGCCATCTACGGCGACGGCGGGGCCGACGTCATCTGCGCCGGGGCGGGCCGCGACATGGTGGAGGCCGGGGCCGGGGCCGACGTAGTCATCGGCGGGTCGGGCGGCGACCGGCTCTTCGGCGGCTTGGGCCACGACTTCCTGGCGGGCGGGTCGGGCCGGGACCGTCTGTACGGGGGCGAGGGCAACGATCGGCTCTTCGGCGGCGCCGACACCGACGTGGCTCTCGGCGAGGCGGGCGACGACCTGATCTACGGGGGCGACGGCCCCGACCGCCTCTACGGTGGGGAAGGCCGGGATGCTCTCTCCGGGTTCGGCGGCGACGACCGGATCCTCGGCGGCCCCGGCGACGACGAACTCACGGGCGGCGAAGGATTCGACTTCCTGCGCGGTGGCGGCGGTGTCGACCGCTGCTTCGGCGGCGAAGACGTCGTATGCGAGGCGGCCCACTCGACCTTCCATCTGCCGCAATGAGCCGGGCCGCCTCGCCGGGTTGCTGAGGCTGCAGCGTGATCATCGCCAAGAGCCTCGCCGTGGAAGCCGGGGGTCGGCCCCTGCTCGAAGAGGCCGACCTGGCCCTCTACTCGGGAGACAAGGTCGGGCTCGTCGGGCGCAACGGCGCGGGCAAGACCACCCTGCTGCGCACCTTGGCGGGGCTGCGCCCGCCGGCGGCGGGGACCGTGGCTTCCTCGGGGGTGATCGGGTACCTGTCCCAGGAAGCCGCCCTGCCCGAATTGGAGCATCCGCAGGCCACGGCGCTCGAGAGGATCCTCTCGGTGCACCGCATCGGGGTGTTGCAGCGTCAGATGGAGGAGACCCGGCGGCGCATGGCGGCGACCTCGGGAGCCGAGCGCGATCGCGCCATTCGCCGCTTCGCGCGACTGGAGGCAGAATTCGAGGTGGCGGGCGGCTACCGAGCGGAGGCCGAAGCGCGCCGCTTCGCCGCCGCCGTGGGCATCGGCGAGGCAGAGATGGCCCAGCCGGTGGCCACGATGTCGGGCGGGCAGCGGCGGCGGGTGGAACTGGCTCGGGTGCTCTTCGCCGAGACCGACGCCCTGCTCCTGGACGAGCCCACCAACCACCTGGATCTCGACGCCAAGGCCTGGCTGGTCGGCTACCTGGTGGATTACCCAGGCGCTCTCCTGATGGTGAGCCACGACCTGCCGCTGCTCGACGCGGCGATCACCTCGGTGCTGGCCTTCGAGGATGGCGCCCTGGAGCACTACCGGGGGACCTACTCGCACTACCTGGAGGAGGGCGAGAAGCGCCGGGAGCAGCGGCGCCGGCAGCGGCGGCATCAGGAGGAGAAGCTGGCCCACATGGAGGCCACCATCCGGCGGTTCAAGGGCAAGACAGAGAAGATGGCTCGCAAGGCCACGACCATGGAGACCCGCGCCGAGCGGCTGCGTGCCGGGATGGTGGAGGTGGGCCGGGCGCGCCGCGGGGTAGCGGTGAGCTTCCCCCAACCCGAGCCGTCGGGCCGGGTGCCGCTGGAAGGCATCGGCCTGGCCAAGGCCTACGGCGACAACGTGGTGTTCGTAGATGTCGGCGTGCACCTCCAGCGCGGGGAGCGCCTGCTCATCCTGGGTCTGAACGGGGCGGGCAAGACCACCTTGCTGCGGATACTGGCCGGGGTGGAGGCGCCCGATCTGGGGACGGTCACCCGGGGCCACAAGGCGGCGGTGGGCTACTACGCCCAGGAGCACGAAGGCATCGTGCCCGAGGCCACCGTCCTGCAGCACCTGCAGGCGGTGTCCGCCGAACCGGAGCGGGTGCTGCGCGCCGTGCTGGGCCACTTCCTGCTCGCCGACCGCATCGACCAGCCGGCGGGCACCCTCTCGGGCGGCGAGAAGACCAAGCTGGCCTTGGCGGTGCTGGTGGTGGGGCGCCACAACGTGCTGCTCCTCGACGAGCCCACCAACAACCTGGATCCTCAGGCCAAGGGAGCGCTGCTGGCGGCGCTGCGCGCCTACCGGGGCACCGTGGTCCTGGTGAGCCACGACGCCGACTTTGTGGCCGACCTGGCTCCCGACCGGGCCGTGCTCATGCCCGAAGGGGAGACGGCCTACTTCGACGAGTCGCTGCTCGAACTGGTGGCTTTGGCCTGAGGGCTACACGAAGTAGTTCGCCACCAGCGCCACCCCGGCGGCGAACACCAGCAGCGAGATGAAGCGGATGATGAAGTTGGTGGCCACCAGGTTTCCCACCTCGGCGCCGTGCCGGGGGTGGGGCCAGAGCCGGGCCGCCCAGTGGACGAAGGGCTGGGCTCCGAGGACCCCGTAGGAGCCGAGGAGGATCAGGGCAATGCCGAGAACAAGTTCGACCACGGCCGACCTCCGCGTCGCACGATAGTCGCCGCCGCTCCTGCATGCGGGGTGCTCCGGGATCCTGGCAGAATGCTGTCGGCCGAGATCAGGAGTGACGGTGGCCGCCTATCCGAGTGACTACGACTTCCATGTGGTGCTGCGCGACGGGGGCCTGGCCCACATCCGTCCCATCAAGCCCGAGGATGCCGAGGGCTTGCACAACATGTTCCATCGCCTGGGGCGGGACAGCGTGTACCACCGCTTCTTTCGCCACAAGCAGGACCTCTCCGAGGAGGAACTGGGCTACTTCACCGACCTCGATTACGACGACCGCATGGCCTTCGTGGTGGAGCTGGGGACCAAGATGGTCGCCGTTGGCCGCTACGACCGCATGGAAGACGATGCTGCGGTCGCCGAGGTGGCTTTCGTGGTCGAGGACGGCCATCAGGGGCGGGGCATCGGCACCCAACTCCTCACCCACCTGACCAACTACGCCCGCAACAACGGGGTAACCGCGTTTCGGGCTTTCGTCCTCCCCGACAACTACCCCATGATGCGGGTGTTCCGCAGCTCCGGTTTCCAGCTCCGCCGGGAGATGGGCCAGGGCATCTACACCGTCGAGTTCCCCGTCGAGCTCACCGAAGAGGCCAAGCGGGCTGCCTGGCAGCACGAGCAGCACGCCGTGGCCGCTTCTCTTCTCCCGATGTTCTACCCGCGGAGCGTGGCCATCGTCGGGGCCAGTCGGGAAGAGCGCTCCATCGGGGCCCGGGTGATGCGCAACACCCTGCGCGCCCGGTTCTCCGGAGTGGTCTTCCCGGTCAACCCCAACGCCCCGGCGGTGGGATCGGTCAAGGCCTACAAGTCGGTGCTCGACATCCCCGATTCGGTGGACATGGCGGTGCTGGTGGTGCCGGCCCGTTTCGTGCTGTCGGTGGTGCAGGAGTGCGCCGACAAGGGGGTCAAGGCCCTGGTGGTGATCAGCGCCGGGTTCTCCGAGACGGGTGACGCGGGTACCCAGCTGGAGACCGAGCTGCTCGAGTTGGTGCGGTCTGCCGGCATGCGCATGGTGGGCCCCAACTGCATGGGCATGCTCAACACCGACCCGGCGGTGAACCTCGACGTGACTTTCTCCCCGACCTATCCGCCGCGGGGCAACGTCGCCATGTCCAGCCAGAGCGGGGCTCTGGGCATCGCCATCCTGGACTACGCCCGGCAGCTGGACATCGGCATCTCCTCGTTCGTGTCGATGGGCAACAAGGCCGACGTCTCGGCCAACGACCTGCTGCTCTACTGGGAGGGAGACCCCTCTACCGACGTGATCCTCTTGTACCTGGAATCCTTCGGGCACCCGCGCCGCTTCGCCCGCATCTCGCGCCGGGTGAACCGCAAGAAGCCCATCGTGGTGGTGAAGTCGGGGCGCAGCCAGGCCGGGGCCCGGGCCGCCAGCAGCCACACCGGGTCCATGGCCAGCGGTGAGGTGGCGGTCTCCGCCCTGTTCCGCCAGACCGGGATGATCCGCACCGATACCCTGGAGGAGCTCTTCGAGGTGGCCACTCTCCTCGCCAACCAGCCCCTGCCCGGCGGCCGGCGAGTGGGCGTGCTCACCAACGCCGGCGGGCCGGGGATCCTGGCGGCCGACGCCCTTTCGGCCGACGGGCTCGACCTGCCGCTCTTCTCTCCGGCCTTGCAGGAGAAGCTGCGGGTGGGTCTGGCCGCCGAGGCCGCGGCGGGCAACCCGGTGGACATGATCGCCTCGGCCGGCCCCGATCAGTACCAGGCCTGCTTGCGGGAATTGCTCGCCAGCGACGAGATCGACTCGGTGATGGTGATCTACATCCCCACCGCCCCGCGAGCGAGCCGCGACGTTGAGCAGGCAGTGGCCGATGTGGTCGCCGAGGGCACCAACGGCAAGACGGTGTTGTCGGTGTTCATGCAGGCCGACGACGGCGACCTGGGGCCGATCAACCGGGGGGAGATTCGCATCCCCAGCTACGCCTTCCCCGAGCCGGCGGCCCGGGCGCTGGCACGGGCGGTGCGTTACGCCGAATGGCGGGCCCGTCCCGAGGGGGTCATTGCCGAGTTCGACGACACCGATACCGACGTGGCCCAGGACGTGATCTGGGGGGCGCTGGGGCGTCTCGGCCTGGAGGGCGGGTGGCTGCTGCCCCACGAAGCCGACGCCGTGCTCGACGCCTACGGTATCCCGCATCCCAAGTCCCGGCTGGTCCACTCCCGGGAGGAGGCGGTGCAAGCGGCGGCGGAGTTCGGTGGGCCGGTGGCCCTCAAGGTGGTAGCGCCCAGCGCCCTGCACAAGAGCGATGTCGGCGGCCTCGCCCTGAACCTCACGGGCGACGAAGAGGTGGCGGCGGGCTACGACCGGGTGGCCGCGGTGGCCGAGGACGTCCAGGGCGTGTTCGTGCAGGAGTTCGTCAAGGGCGGCCACGAGGTCATCGTGGGCATGGCCGAGGACCCCTCCTTCGGGCCGCTGATCGCCTTCGGCCTCGGTGGGGTGTTCGTAGAGCTCATCAAGGACATCTCCTTCCGCATGAACCCCATCACCGACATCGACGTCGACGAGATGATCTCCGAGGTCAAGGCGGCCAAGATGCTGGAGGGCTATCGGGGAGGTCCCGCCGGCGACATCCCGGCACTCAAGGATCTCATGCAGCGCCTTTCGGCGCTGGTGGAGGAAGTGCCGGAGATCGTCGAACTGGACCTGAACCCGGTGAAGGTGCTGGAGCCCGGTCGCGGGGCGGTGGTAGTGGACACCCGCGTGCGGGTTAGGTCGGTGCCGCAGCGCTGGCTGCCGAGCCGCAAGGACATCCCCGCGGCCGAGCGGCGGTTGCGCTGAGCTAGAGCCGCCCGGGCCGGGTGGCGGCCGAGAGGCCGCCGCCGGAGGCGCGGCCGGTCGTCTCTTCGGGCGCGATCGCGACCACCGGGCGTTCCTCGGGATAGACGGCGGGGGCGGAGAAGCCCAGGGCCGACTCGCTGTGGTACTTGGCGAGCAAGGCGGCGATCGCCTCCTCCTCCAGCCGCGGGTCGGTGACCAGGCGGGCGCGCCCGCGCACGATCACGCTCTCCCAGCCGGTGTCCTCGCGAGGGCGGCTCACCTCGACGCAAACCCGGGGATCGCGCCGCAGCGCCTCCAGCCGCCTCCCCTCTCCGGTGCGGAAGACCAGGTCGCCCCCGAGCATCGCATAGGACATCGGGGTCACGTAGGGTGCGTCGCCGTCGATCTGGGCGATGTGGGCCACCCGGCCCTGCTCCAGGATCTCCCGGCACTGGTCGGCGTTCAGCTCGATCATGTTCCCGTCTCGGCTCGGGGGCCTCAGTATGCCTCACTCGGCCGGGCTCGCGGGCGAGGCAGTGCGCCGGCCGCCCTACCATGCGGCCGCTCAAACGATCCAGGGAGTGCTTTTCCATGGCCGGAACCAAGTGGGTCTACGGGTTCGATGAGGTCGCCGAAGCCGAGAAGCAGGCCGGGGGCGACTGGGAAGGGGTACGCGCCCTGCTCGGCGGCAAGGGCGCCAACCTGGGGGACATGACCCGGTTGGGAGTGCCGGTGCCGCCGGGGTATACCGTGACCACTGAGGCCTGCCTGGCCTACCTGGCCGGGGGCGAGGCCTTCCCGCCCGGCTGCTGGGATCAGATCGAGGAGGCCCTGGGTCGGGTGGAGAAGTCCACCGGCAAGCGCTTCGGCGATCCCGAGAACCCGCTCCTGGTCTCCTGCCGGTCCGGTGCCAAGTTCTCTATGCCGGGGATGATGGACACCGTCCTGAACATCGGCATGAACGACGAAGTGGCCGCCGGCCTGGCCCGGCTCACCGGCGACGAGCGCTTCGTGTACGACTCCTATCGCCGCCTGGTGCAGATGTTCGGGGCGGTGGTGCTGGGCCAGCCCGACGAGGTGTTCGAGGAGGTCCTGGAGGAGCATCGCCGTGAGGCGGGGGTGGCCACCGACTCGGAGCTGCCGGCGGAGCGGCTGAAGGCGATCGTGGTCGAGTTCCGCCGGCTGGCCCCCGGGTTCCCCACGGAACCCAAGGAGCAGCTGCGCCTCGCCACCGAGGCCGTCTTCAGGTCGTGGAACGGCAAGCGGGCCATCGACTACCGCAACGCCGCCGGCATCGCCCACGACCTGGGTACCGCGGTGAACATCCAGACGATGGTCTTCGGCAACATGGGCAACGGTTCGGCTACGGGCGTGGCCATGTCGCGCAATGCCACCACGGGCGAGCCGAAGATCGAGGGCGACTACCTCATCAACGCCCAGGGCGAAGACGTGGTCGCCGGAATCAGGGCCACCAAGCCCCTGGAGCAACTGGCCGACGACCTTCCGGAGATGTACGACCAGTTCGCCGCCATCGCCGCCCGCCTCGAGCGCCACTACCGCGAGATGCAGGACATGGAGTTCACCGTGGAGCGCGGCAAGCTCTGGATCCTGCAGACCCGTGCCGGCAAGCGCACCGCCCAGGCGGCGGTCCGCATCGCCGCCGACATGGCCGACGAGGGCCTCATCACCCGCGAGGAAGCGGTCATGCGGGTGAAGCCCGACCAGGTGGACTTCTTCCTGCACCCCCAGTTCTCCGCGGAGTCGCTCAAGGAGGCGTCGCAGCTGGCCAAAGGCCTGAACGTCTCTCCGGGGGCGGCGGTGGGACTCGCCGCCTTCGACGCCGACCTGGCGGAGCGCTGGGCCAAGGTCGACGGCAAGCCCACCATCATGGTGCGGCCCGAGACCAAGCCCGACGACGTGCACGGCATGCTGGCCGCCGAGGGCATCCTGACCAGCCGGGGCGGGCGCACCAGCCATGCCGCCCTGGTGGCCCGCCAGTTTGGGAAGCCGGCGGTGGTCGGGGTGGCCGAACTGGACATCGACATGGCCGCCCGCACCATGACCGTGGCCGGGCAGGTCATCAAGGAAGGCGACTGGATCTCCATCGACGGGACCAGCGGGGTGGTGTACCTGGGCCGCCTGGCGACGGTGGTGCCCGACATCAGCGACCCCTGGCTGATGAAGCTGCTCTCCTGGGCGGACGAGTTGCGCACGCTGCGGGTGCGGGCCAACGCCGACTACCCGGTGGACGCCGAGCGGGCCCGTCGCTATGGGGCGGAGGGCATCGGTCTCACCCGCACCGAGCACATGTTCTTCGAGACCGAGCGCTTGCCGCTGGTGCAGAAGATGATCATGACCACCGACCCGGCGGAGCGGGCCGAGGCTCTGGAAGGCCTGTTGCCCTATCAGCGAGCCGACTTCGAGGGCCTCTTCCGGGCCATGGACGGCCTCCCGGTGATCATCCGGCTCATCGACCCGCCGCTGCACGAGTTCTTGCCGTCGGCGGCCGATCTCACCAAGCGGTTCATCGACCTGAAGGTCGAAGAGGCCAAGGGGGCGCAGGTGGCCGCCGAGATCGCCGAGGTCGAGGGGGTGCTGGCCCGGGTGGAGGCCCTGCATGAGGCCAACCCCATGCTGGGCACCCGCGGGGTGCGGCTGGGGATCATGATCCCCGAACTGACCCGAATGCAGGTGCGTGCCATCTTCGAGGCGGCGTGCAACGTGGCCCGCGAAGGCGGGAAGGTGCACCCGGAGGTGATGATCCCCCTCACCAGCCACGTCAACGAGTTGAAGTGGCAGCGTGAGGTCCTCGAGGCGGAAGCCCGCCAGGTGATGGCGGAGCAGGGCCTGCAGGTGGACTACATGTTCGGCACCATGATCGAGATCCCTCGGGCGGCATTGACCGCCGACGAGGTGGCGCAGTACGCCGAGTTCTTCTCGTTCGGCACCAACGACCTGACCCAGACCACCTTCGGGATCAGCCGCGACGACGCCGAGTCGGGGTTCCTGATGCGGTACCTGCAGGAGGGAATCCTGGAGGAGAACCCCTTCGCCACTCTGGACCGCCCTGGGGTGGGGCGCATCATGCGCCTCGCCGTCGAAGGCGGCAGGGCCACCCGGCCCGACCTGGAGATCGGCATCTGCGGCGAGCACGGCGGCGACCCCCGCTCGATCGCCCTGTGCCACGAGCTGGGGCTGGACTACGTCTCCTGCTCGCCCTTCCGGGTGCCCATCGCCCGGCTGGCGGCGGCGCAGGCGGCGGTGGAGATGCCGCGGTAGGAACTCAGGCGGGGAACGAGGCCCGGACCACCGTCCCCTTGCCGGGGGCGGTGTCGAGATGGAAGGTCCCGCCGGCGGATTGAACGCGCTCGGCCATGTTGGCCAGGCCCATGCCGCGGCGGACCCGCCCCGGGTCGAAGCCGGCGCCGTCGTCGGCCACGGTGACCACCACCCGTTCCTCGTTCCCGTCCACCTGCACGTCGACCGCCCCCGCCCCGGAATGGCGCAGAGCGTTGCTCAGGGCTTCTTTGACCACGGCCAGCAACTCGTCGGCCAACTGAGGCGGGGGCAGCTCGCGGGGGCAGGACACGTCGAGGTTGACCTGCGTCTGGTAGGGCGCCGACAGCTGACCTACCAGATCGGCCAATTGCTGGCGCAGGGTGGGCCGGGCCCAGACCGGGGGGCGGAGGTCGAAGATGAAGCGCCGCAGGGCGGTGATGGTCTCGTCGAGTTTCTCCACGGCGCGGTCCAAGCGGGCCCGCACGTCGGCGTGGATCGGATCGATCTGATTGGCCTGGGCTTGGATGCTCAGCCCGACGGCGAAGAGATCCTGGATGATCGAGTCGTGCAGGTCCCGGGCGATGCGCTCCCTCTCCTCGAGCAGCGCCGCCCGGCGGAGCCGCTCCTGCAACTGCAAGGTCGAGACGGCGGAGCCGGCGGTCAGCGCCAGGAACTCCACCAGGGTCTCGTCTTCCTCCGAGAAGCCTCCTTCCTTGTCGGTGAGATACAAGTTGCCGAACACCCGATTACCCACGCGTACCGGCACCCCCAAGAAGGTGTGCATCGGCGGGTGCCCCGGGGGGAAGCCGACGGCGTCGGGATGGGTGCTCACGTTATCGAGGCGAAGGGTGCGGCCCGCACGGGTGATCGTCCCCAGGACCCCGCGGCCGGTGGGGAGGTGGGAGATGGCGATCGCTTCTTCTTCATCCATTCCCACGTGGAGGAAGTGCACCAGTTGGCCGTGCTCGCCGAGCACCCCGAGGGCGCCGTAACGCGCCCCGGTCAGCTCCATGGCGATCTCCACGGTGGAGCGCAGCAGGCCGGACAGCTCCACCTGCCCGGCGACGCTGGCGGCTCCCTCGACGAGCCCGGCGATGCGCTCGGGCGACAGTCTGCGGCTCACAAGGCACAGGTTAGATGGGACCTTCGGCCTGCCGTGGGGGTCGATGGGCCGAAGCCGCTGCGGCCGGCCTCTCAGTACTGTTGACCCATGGCGGGAGTGCTCCGCATCGAACTGGTGGACGACCACGAGGTCGTCCGGGAGGGGCTCAAGGCCCTGCTGAATGCCGAGAGCGACCTCGAGGTGGTGGGCGAGGCGGGGACGGTGGCCGAAGCGGTGCGCCGGGTGGGTTACGACAGCCCCGACGTGGTGGTGCTCGACGTGCGCCTCCCCGACGGCAGCGGGATCGAGGCCTGCCGCGAGATCCGCAATCGCTGGCCCCACGTGCGGGTGCTGATGCTGACCTCTTTCGCCGACGACGAGGCGCTCTTCGCCTCCATCATGGCGGGGGCCTCGGGCTACGTCCTCAAGCAGATCAAGGGCACCGACCTGGTGGACAGCGTGCGCCGCGTGGGCCGCGGGGAGTCGCTGCTCGACCCGGAGATGACCGCCCGGGTGTTCCGGCGCATCCGGGGCGAGGAAGCCGACGATCCCCTGCTGGCCCGCCTGTCCAAGCAGGAGCGGCGCATCCTCGAACTGATCGCGGAGGGCCTGACCAACCGCCAGATCGCCGAGCGGATGTTCCTCGCCGAGAAGACGGTGAAGAACTACGTGTCTAACGTACTGGCCAAGCTGGACATGGGCCGGCGCAGCGAGGCGGCTGCCTACGCCGCCCGGCTCGAAGCCCAGCGTCAGCACAAGTACCCGCCGGAGCAGTGGCCGCAGTAGCCGGGCGGTGCTGAGCGGCGGCGGCGATCCCGAGGGAGGAGGCCGGCCTTGATGAAGGTCCGCGACATCATGACCACGGATCCCTTCAGGGTCACGGGCGACACACGCCTTAGGGAGGCGGCGCGCCTCATGGTCCGCCACCGGGTGAGCGGGCTCCCCGTGGTGGACGAGGCCGGCAAGCTGGTCGGCATCGTCAGCGAGGGCGACTTCATCCGGCGGGAGGCGGGCCGCGACCGTCCCCAGGGGGTGAGCCTGCTCGACGCAGTGTTCGGCGAAGGTGAGTTGCAGCCGGCGGGTGCCGAGACCGTGGCCGAGGTCATGACCCGCAGCGTGGTCACCATCACCCCGGAGGCCACCATCGGTGAAGCCGCCCGGGTCATGGGCCGGCGCAACGTGAAGCGCCTTCCCGTGGTCGACCTGGAAGGCGAGCTGGTTGGGATCGTGAGCCGGGCCGATGTGGTCGGGGCCTTCACCAAGCCCGACGACGTCATCGAGGACGAGGTGCGGGAGGACGTCATCCGGCGCTTGCTCTTCCTCGACCCCGACCTGGTGCAGGTGTCGGTCGTCGATGGGGTGGTGACCCTCGAAGGCGAGCTGGAGAACCGCACCGAGGCTCACCTGCTCGAGGAGCTCGCCCGGCGTATCGCCGGGGTGGTGCGGGTGGAGAGCCGGCTGCGCTACAAGATCGACGACCGCAAGCTGGAGCGGGGCTATCCGCTGCCCTGAGCGGGTCGCCACCTCCAGCGGCGAGTTCCTCGCCCTGACTTCCTGGGAAGGGCAGGGCATCCCGCTACTCGCGGTGCATGCCACCGGGTTCTGTAAGGAGCTGTGGGGCCCGGTGGCCGCCGCGCTGGCCCCCCACGCGGTGGTAGCTCCGGACCAGCGGGGGCACGGGGACTCCTCGGCGCCCCCGCCGCCCTACGACTGGTGGGACCTGGGGCAAGATCTGCTGACGGTGGTCGACGCCTGCAACCTGAGGGGCGGGGTCGGTCTGGGCCACTCCTCCGGTGCCGCCGCCCTGGTGATGGCGGAACTGCTCCAGCCCGCGACTTTCGCGGCCCTGGTTCTGGTGGAGCCGATCATCTTCCCGCTGCCGCCGGTGCGGACGGAGGATTTCTCCATGACCCGAGCCGCCCTGCGGCGCCGCCGCTCGTTCCCCTCGCCGGAGGCCGCGATCGAAGCACTGCGGGGCCGGGGCGCCTTCGCCGGATGGGGCGACACGGCGCTGGCCCTGTACGCCGCGCATGCCCTGCGGCCCGAGGGGGAAGCCTGGAGCCTGAAGTGCTCTCCCGAGATCGAGGCCGAGTTCTACCGCGGGGCCACGGCCCACGGTGCCTGGGAACGACTGGGAGAGCTGCGGTGCCCGGTGATCCTGGTGGGAGGAGCGGAGTCCGACAGCCATCCGGCCGCGTTCCTCCTCGCCATGCAGGAGCGCTTTGGCTCGGCCCGCTTGGAAGTGGTGCCCGGGGCGGGCCACTTCCTGCCGATGGAGCGGCCCGAGGCGCTGGCCGCCCTGGTAGCGCCGTTCCTCGGCCCGAAGCCGAGCCACGGCGGCCGGTAGCATCGCGCCGTCGTGCTGATTCCCCGTCCCGCTCTCGCCGAACTGGCGGCCGCCCTTCGGGAGGCGCCGGGAGGGCTCCGGGTGGCGACGGTCGAGGTGGACCTCGACCCTCTGGATCTGGTGCGGGCCGGGGCCGGAGCCTTCGGTGCTGCGGCCTACTTCGCCGGTCGGCGCGGGCGGACGTTGAGCGGCCTCGGCACCGCCTGGGCGGCGGAGGCGTCGGGGCCGGGGCGGTTCGGAACTATCGACGCCGCGCTCCGCGCCGAACTGCGCGAGGGCATCCCCGCCTTCTTCGGGTTTGCCTTCTCCCCGGGGAGCCCTACCTCCCCGGAGTGGCAGGGGTTCCCCGCCGCGGCGGTGCTGCTGCCTCAGATCACGGCCGCCCGTCACGACGCGGGCAGCCGACTGACGGTGGCCGTGCCTGCCGGGGCCAGCCCCGGCGCGGTGCTGGCAGCAGTCGCCACCTTGCGTCGACCGGCGGAACCGGTGGCGCCGGCGGCAGCCGGGGTGCGGGCGGTGCCCCCGGTGGGGGAGTGGCGGCGGCGGGTGGGAGCGGCCGCGGCGGTCGCCGGCCTAACCGGCCCGGCAAAGGTGGTGCTGGCCCGCTACCTGCGCGTGGCCCTCGATCGCCCCGCCGAGCCTTTCGACGTCGTGGCCCTGCTGCAGATGCGCTTCCCCGAGGCTTATGCCTACGGCTGGCAGGTCGGGGGAGCGGCTTGGGTAGGGGCCAGCCCCGAGCTGCTGGTCTCCCGGGAAGGAGAGCGGCTGGATTGCCTCCCGCTGGCGGGATCTGCGGCCCGGGGTGAGGATGCCGCCGCCGACCGCCGTCTGGGAGAAGCGCTACTGGCCAGTCCGAAGAACCGGGCGGAGCATGCCTTCGTGGTGGAAGCCATCAGCACCGCCCTGCGGCCGCGCTGCCGCACTCTGCAGGTGCCATCAGGGCCGGTGCTGCATCGACTGGCCGGGGTGCAGCACCTAGCCACGCCCATAGCCGGGACCACCTCCGCTCGCCTCCTCGACTTGGTGGCGGCCCTACACCCGACGCCGGCAGTGGGGGGAGTGCCGACGGAGGCCGCGCTGGGGGTCATCGCCGCGATGGAGAGTTTCGACCGGGGGTGGTACAGCGGGGGCATCGGCTGGGCCGATGCCCCCGGCCAGGGGGAGGTGGCGGTGGCGTTGCGGGGGGCCCTCGTGCGGCTCGACGAGGCCCGGTTCTATGCCGGCGCCGGGATCTTGGCGGGCTCGGATCCCGACGAGGAGGTCGAGGAAACCGATCTCAAGCTGAGGGCGGCTCTCGGGGTGTTCGGCGGCAGTCCCTAGAGGCCGGTGATGGCCTCTTCCACCGCCCGGCGCAGTCGGCGGTGCAGGTCGAAGTTGGCCGCCCGCTCGGTGCGCACCTCGAGCAGGCGGGGGCGGTCGGGGACGGCGGCCACCGCCTCCTCCAGTTCGTGGCGGCGATGCACCCGCGTGGCGGTGACGCCGAACACCTGGGCTGCCGCCACGAAGTCGAGGCCGTGGGGCGTGCCCCAGTGGCGCTCGAAGTGCGCCGGGAAGGTCGCCTGTGGCAGGAAGTGGAAGATGGCCCCACCGTCGTTGTGGATCACCACGATGGTGGCCTTGATGCCGAGGCGAGCGGCGGTACCCAGAGCGGTCAGGTCGTGCAATGTGGAGAGGTCACCAGCCAGCAGGTAGGCCGGGGAGCCGGCGGCCGCGGCGGCCCCCAGGCCGGTGGAGAGGAAGCCGTCGATGCCGGCTGCTCCCCGGTTGCCGATCAGGCGCACCGGCGCGGGCCGCGCCGGGAAGAAGGCATCGACATCGCGTATCGGCATCGAGGAGGCGACGGCGAGCAGGGCACCGGCGGGGAGCGCTTCGCCGAGCACTCGTACCACCTCGGGTTCATTGGGGAATGCAGCCTCGGCCAGGACGCGGTCCAGGGCGGTGCGGGCGGCGGCGTCGGCCTGCCTCCAGGAATCGATCCATCCTCCGGGGGCGGGATGGGGAGCGGTGGCGGCCAGCGCCTCCAGCGTGGCCGTGGGGTCGGCTCGCACGACCAGCGAGGCGGTGGCTCCCGGGTCGCGCCAGCCGGCGGGGTCGATGAGCACCTGCTCCGCTTCGGGGTGCTCGGCGAGCCACTGCCATAGGGGTTTGGAGGTCGGCAAGGCCCCCACTCGCACCACCACCTCCGGCGGGGTGTGGCGAAGCCAGCCGGCGGCGGCGAGCGGGTCGGCGGCGGCGATCACCCGGCTCAGGTCGTGGCGCCCGGCCCGGGCGCCGCTGAGAGGGTCGGCGACCAGGGGGAAGCCACAGGCGGCGGCACAGGCGGCGGCTGCGGCGGGGAGTGCCGGGTCGTCCTGAGGGCCGCAGACCACCAGGCCGCGCCGCCCCGAGACGTGGGCTGCCAGGCGGGCAACGGCGGCGCTGCCGGGCAGCACCCGGCCGGGCAGGACCACCGGCGGCTCGGCTCCTCCTATGGGAGGGGGAGAGTCGGGCACCAGGGGCTCGCGAAAGCGCAGGTTGAGGTGCACCGGCCCTGCTGGCGGCTCGAGGGCGGTGGTGACCAGGCGGGCGGCTAGGGCGGCGGCGAGGCCGGGGGCGGCCTCGCCCGGAGCGGGGGGCTCCAGGTCGTGCGCCCACTTGGCCGCCGCCCCGAACAGGCCGGCCTGGTCGATGGTCTGGGGGGCCCCTACACCCTGCAGGTCGGCCGGACGGTCCGCAGTGACCAGGATCAGCGGGACGCGGCCGTGGCGGGCCTCCACCGCCGCGGGGAGGAACTCGGCGGCGGCCGTACCTGAGGTACAGACGGCGACCGCGGGGAAGTGAGTGGCCCGGCCGATCCCGAGGGCGAAGAATGCCGACGATCGCTCGTCGATGTGGGGCCAGTCGGTGATGCCCGGCTCCTCGGCCAGGGCGAGAGCCAGGGGGGTGCTGCGCGAACCGGGGGTGATGCAGGCGTGGGCCACGCCCAGGGAGGCCAGGGCCCGTACCAGGGGGACGGTGAAGCCGTAGTTGCGGTCGGCCACGAGGCTGAACCTTAACGGCGCCGCAATGAGCGAGCCGGCCCGATCGGGCCGGCTCTACTCCCCATGAGGTGGCCGGCGATCAGCGGCCTCCCGGAATCGACCCCGCGATGATCAATGGGGCGTGCCGGGACTATCGGCACTCGGCGGGCCCGGTTGAGGCCTAGATGGCGGCGCCGACGGCGACCAGGACCCCGAAGAGGGCATGGACCCGGGCGGTGGCCCGGAGGGCCCGGACTAGGGCCGGGCCTTCGGTCTCACGCCTTACGGCGGCGACTACGGGCACGGCCGCAGGCGCGGCGAGCAGGCCGAGGAGGCAGAGGGGGGGCACCGCTCCCACTGCTGCCTCGATCGTCAGGGCGACGAACGCCCCGACCATCAGGGCGGTGTAGAGGAGACGGCCGCCTTCTCTGCCCAGGGTCACGGCCAGGGTGCGCTTGCCGGCCTCGCGGTCGGTGTCCACGTCCCGGACGTTGTTGGCTACCAGGATGGCGGTCACCGTGAAGCCCATCGGCACGGCCAGGAGCCAGGCGGCAGCGGGGGCGGTAGCGTCGTGCACGAAGCGGGAGCCCACGGTGGCCGCCAGCCCGAAGAACACGAAGACCGCCGCCTCGCCGAGGCCCAGGTAGCCGTAGGGCCGGGGCCCGCCGGTGTAAGCCAAGGCGGCGGCGAGGCTGGCGGCTCCTATCGCCAGCACAGGCCAACCGGCGATCACCGCCAGGTAGATCCCGCCGAGGGAGGCCAGGGCGAACACCACCGCCACCCCGGTCCAAACCTGCCGCGGCCCGAGCAGCCCCGAGGCCACCGCCCGAAGGGGCCCAACCCGGGCCGGGCCGTCGGCCCCGCGGCGGGCGTCGGAGGCGTCATTGGCGAAGTTGGCCCCGATGTTGATGAGCAGCGCCGCCGCCATCGCCACCAGGAAGGCGTCGAGGCGGAACACCCCGTCCCCCCAGGCGAGGCCGGCGCCTACCGCCACCGGGGCGGCCGATGCCCAGAGGGTGGGGGGCCGGGCGGCCTGAACCCAGGGACGCAGGGCGGTCACGGGAGGCGGGGGAACTTGCCGAAGTCCGGGTCGCGCTTGTGCACGAACGAATCGCGCCCCTCCTGGGCCTCCTCGCTCATGTAGAAGAGCAGGGTGGCATCTCCGGCCAACTGCTGCTGGCCGGCCAGGCCGTCGGCGGCGGCGTTGATGGCTGCCTTCATCAGCCTGATGGCCAGGGGCGACTTGGCCAGGATCTCCCGGGCCCAGGCCAACGTCTCCTCCTCGAGGTCGGCCAGGGGCACCACTTTGTTCACCATGCC
This sequence comes from Acidimicrobiia bacterium, assembly GCA_016932695.1. Classification (GTDB taxonomy): domain Bacteria; phylum Actinomycetota; class Acidimicrobiia; order Spongiisociales; family UBA11373; genus VGBK01. The sequence continues at coordinate 29,680 of JAFGCH010000063.1, forward strand.
CATCTCGAAGGCTTCCTGCGCCGAGTACTGGCGGCAGAGGTACCAGATCTCCCGAGCTCGCTTGTCGCCCACCATACGGGCCAGCAGGCCCGCTCCGTACCCGCCGTCGAAGGAGCCCACTTTCGGCCCCGTCTGGCCGAAGACGGCGTTGTCGGCGGCGATGGTGAGGTCGCACACCAGGTGCAGCACGTGGCCGCCGCCCACGGCATACCCGGCCACCATGGCGATGATCGGCTTGGGAAGGCGCCGCATCTGGATCTGCAAGTCGAGCACATTGAGGCGGGGGATGCCCCGGGGATCCACGTAGCCGGCGTCGCCTCGGATCCGCTGGTCGCCGCCGGAGCAGAAGGCCTCGTCTCCGGCGCCGGTGAGGACGATCACCCCGATGCCGGAGTCGTTGCGGGCCCGCTCGAAGGCGTCGGAGAGCTCGAACAAGGTGGTAGGACGAAAGGCGTTGCGTACTTCGCGACGGTTGATGGTGATCTTGGCGATGCCCTCGGCGGTGGCGTAGAGGATGTCCTCGTAGTCCCCCGAGGGCTCCCACATCACGGGCATGGGAGGTCTCCTGACGGGAGTGGGCGGCGCCCCGGTACTGTAGTGAGGCCCCGCCCATGGACTGGCTCCACACCTCGGCTTCCTGCTTCCCCAACGACCCGGCCCTGTCCTGGGGCGGGGAGGTAGTGACCTACGCCGCTTTGCAGGCGGCAGCCGACGGCGTCGCTGCCGATCTGGCGGCTTCCGGGGTAGCTCCAGGGGATCGGGTAGCTCTCTGGGGGGAGGGCACGCCGGCTGCGGTGGCCGCCCTCTGGGGCATTCCCCGGGCCGGGGCGGTTGCCGTGCTGCTCAGCCCCCGCCTTCCGCCCACGACGGTGATGCAGTTGGCTGAGGCGACCGGGGTGCGGGCCGTGTGGGGACGGGGGCCGGGCCTGGACCTGCCCCGTTCCCGCCGCCGCTACCGGCTGCCGCCCCCGGGTCGGGGCGGGCCCCCGGATCCCGAAGCCCGCTTCGTCGTTTTCACTTCGGGGACGTCGGGAGGGGGAAGGCCGGTGGTGCTCACCGGCGCCAATCTGGCCGCCGCCGCGGCCGCCTCGCAGGCCCGCCTCGGCAACGGACGGGGAGACCGCTGGCTCTGCGTCCTGCCGCTCTATCACGTGGGGGGGCTCTCCATCCTGTGGCGCAGCGCTCGCGAAGGGGGAGAGGTCGTGTTGGAGCCGTCCTTCGAGGCCGGGGGGGCGGCGGACCTGCTGGCTTCGGGCCGGATCGCCTTCGCCTCGCTGGTGCCCACCATGCTGCGGCGCATCCTGGAGCAGTGCCCCGGACCCTTCCCGGGCGTTCGGGGAGTGCTGGTGGGGGGCGGCCCGTCGGATCCGGGGTTGCTGGAAGCGGCCCGGCGCGTCGGCCTACCCGCGCTGCAGACCTACGGCATGACCGAGACGGCTTCCCAGGTGGCCACCGAGGCCCCCGACGAAGCGGGGCGACGCCCGGGGAGCGCCGGCCGGCCCTTGGACGGGTTCGAGGTGCGGGCGGTGGGCGACTCCGGGCGGGTGCAACCGCCGGAGGTGGAAGGCCGCCTCGAGGTGCGCGGGCCGGCGGTCTCCCCCGGCTACCTGGGGGAGGCGGAGAGGTCTCAGGAGGCTTGGCACCGCACCGGCGACTCCGGGTGGCTCGACGCCGACGGCTACCTTTTCGTGGCCGGGCGGGCCGACGCAGTCATCGTGACCGGCGGGGAGAACGTCCATCCCGAAGAGGTCGAAGCCGTGCTGCGGGAGTACCCCGGAGTGGCCGATGCCCGGGTCTTCGGGGAGCCCGACCCGGAATGGGGCCGAAGGGTGGTGGCCGAGATCGCCTCCACCGGGCAACTCGATCTGGCCGGCCTGGAGGCCTTCGCCCGCTCCCGGCTCGCCTCGCACCAGGTGCCCAAGCGCTGGAGGGTGGTGGATAGCCTGGCTCGCTCCGAGATGGGGAAGCCCTTGCTTCCGGAGCAGAGCAAGGGGCCTCCCGGATAGGCGTCACGCCACGGCCGGCTTAGGGTGCGCTCAGGAGGTGCACCATGAGGGCGAGCCTGATCCCGATCCTGATCATCGTCGTCGCGGTCGTCGCCGGGTTCTTCGTCTGGCAGCGGCGGCACGGGGGCGAGGCCGGTCGCGTGGGAGGGAAGCGGCCGGCCGCGGTGGTAGCGCCCGAGCCGCGGGGCGATCCCGGCAGGTTCATCCTGGGGGCGCCGGTACCCGGACCGGGCCGGTGGACTGCCGATCTCTCGCGCTGGGTTAGTGCCGGCCTGATCTCGGCAGACCAGGCCGCCGCCATCGCCCACTTCGAGGAGAGCGGAATCGGAGGTCGCTCGGCACCTATAGAGCGGCGCGTCTCCCTGCTCGCTGAGGCCCTGGGGTATGTGGGCATGGTGCTCGCTCTGGCGGGCGCCGCTGCCGGGCTGGCCCAGGGTTGGGAGGACCTCCCCGTCTGGGCCCGCCTGGTCATCCCGGCGGCGGTCACCGGCCTCCTGCTCCTGGGCGGGGTCTTCCTGCGGCATCAGGATGAGCCGGCCTTCCGCCGCCTGATGAGCGTGCTGTGGGTGCTCACCGTCGGCGGCCTCGCCTGGACTCTGGCCGTGATCGGGGCGGAGTTCACGGACTGGGACGCCGAGCCCATAGCCCTCATGGTGGGAGGCGGCTGCACCCTTCTGGCCGGGACCCTTTACCTGATCCGCCGGCACGGGCTGCAGCAGGTGGCGCTCCTCGCCTCGGGGCATGCGTTGGTCGTGTCCGGCCTCGTGGCCCTGCCCGGGCAGCGGCATCCCGGTTGGTGGTTTGCCGTCGCGGTATGGGTGCTGGGGGCCGCCTGGGCGGCCCTCGGCTGGAAGGGGCTGCTGCCGCCGGGATGGCTGGCGGTGGCCCTCGGCTTCATGGGCATGGTGATCGCCCCGGCCATCGGCGTGGGGGAGTACGACTGGCTCCTGGCGCCCGCCCTGCTGACCGCCGCCGGCCTGGTGGCCCTCAGCGTGCCTACCCACCAGACGCCGCTGCTCGCCCTGGGCATGGTCGGCGCTTTCGGCTACATCACCTGGGCGGTGACCAACTACTTCCAGGACAGCCTGGGGGCGCCGGTGGCCCTGGTGGTCGTCGGTGCGGTGTTCCTGGCGATGGCGGTGCTGGCGGGCGGTCTGGCGCAGCGGAACAAGGGGAAGCCGGCGCGCTCTCCTGAGTAGCATCGCCGCCCATGGAATTGGGTCTCAGCAACAAGCGAGCCGCCGTGGCCGCCTCTTCGGGCGGCCTCGGCTACGCCATCGCCCGGGGACTGGCCGCCGAGGGCTGCCGGGTCGGGATCTGCGGGCGCGACCGGTTCCGCATCGAACGCGCCGCCGCCTCTATCAGGGAGGAGACGGGGGCGGAGGTGGCCCCGGCTGTGGCCGACGTCGGCGAAGCCGGGGCGGGGACCGCCTGGATCGACGGCCTCGCCGCCGCCTGGGGCGGACTCGACCTGGTGGTGGCCAACGCCGGGGGGCCGCCGCCGGGGCGTTTCGCCGACACTCGTTCCAAGGACTGGGATGCCGCCTACCGGCTCACCTTGCGCTCGGCGCTGGAACTGGCCGCAGCCGCCCGGCCCCACCTCGGCCCGGGGAGCGCCGTGCTGTTCATGACCGGGGCGGTGGTGCGCCAGCCTGCGGGCTCTCTGGTCCTTTCGGGGATCATGCGCTCGGGAGTTGCCGGTCTCGCCAAGGCCCTGGCGGATGAGTGGGCCCCGGCGGGCATCCGGGTGAACCACCTGATCCCGGGGCGCATCGCCACCGAACGGGTGGCGGCGCTGGACTCCGACATGGCGCAGCGCCTCGGGGTGAGCCCGGAGGAGGCCCGCGCCGGCTACGAGGCGGCGATCCCGATGGGTAGGTACGGGACGGTGGAGGAGTTTGCCCGGGCGGCGGTCTTCCTGCTCTCCGATGCCGCCGCCTATATCACCGGCGCCACCCTCAACGTCGACGGCGGAATGGTGCGCGCCGTCGTCTAGGCGAAGGCGAAGGCCCCGTAGCCCACCACGCGGCTCCTGTCGCCGGCGGTGTCTCCCGAGTTGCGCAGGTCGAGGCGGGTCGCCGCGAGGCCGCTCCGGCGGGCGGCCAGGAGCAGAGCCTGCACCCCGACCAGGCCGCAGGCCGAGTCCGGGCCCAGGGCATCGGGATCGAGGCGCTCAATGGCCACGGCGGTGGCTTCGTCGGCCCGTCGGGCCGCCTCGTAGGGCAGGTAGTGGGAGAGGTCGGAAGAGACCACGACGACGGTGTCCGGTTCGCCCAGGCGCTCTTCGATGATGGGCGACACCTGCTCGGGAGCCGCCTGCCCGCACAGCAGGGCGGTGACCATTGGCCCACCCAGGGTTACCTGGAGGAAGGGGAGCTGCACCTCGAGGGAATGCTCCCGGGCGTGGGCCATCGGGGAGTCGGCTACTCCGGGATGGCTCCGGGCGCGTTCTTCTCCGGCGGGGTCGGTGGAGATCTCCCCGAGCGGGGTGGCCAGGGCGCCGGCTTCCGGCAGGGCCAGGCCGTCGAACCACACGAAGTGGGAGGGGCCGACGAGCAGCACCCGGTTCACCTCCGGCCGGGTGCGGGCCAGGTGGGCGTAGGCGGTGGCCGCCACCGGCCCGGAGTACATGTACCCGGCGTGGGGGACGATCAGGGCCGCTGGGGCCGCCGCCTCCACGGGGGAGGCGGCGGCGAGCAGTCCTTCGACCTCGCGCTGCAGGCGGGCCGGGTCGGCCGGGTAGAACGCCCCGGCCACCGCCGGGGGGCGCACCCTCGCCGTGGCGGTCCTCCTTACTGGGCGGTGAGCAGCGGTATCTGGGCGAACTGGTCGGGAGTGAGCTCCTCCACCGACGCCGCCGGGGTGTAGCCCGACAGCACCAACTCCTGCAGCCCTTCCTCGGCGGAGAGCAGGTCCATGATCCGGGTGTGGGTGACTCCCGCCGCCGGGGCCCCACCGAGGCGCCATTGCTCGGCGGTGGCCATGACGTCGCGGATGCGACGCACCCCGCTGGAGGGGTAGCCCTCCTGACTCATCAGGGCCACGGCGTAACCCCAGGTGGTGGGGTCGTCACCACCGAGCAACTCCAGCGGCACCCGCACGATGACCTTGCCCTTGTCGCCGAGCACGATCACCCGGAAGGTGGGGGTGGTCTCCTCGGCGGTTCCGTCGGGCTGGGCCACGTAGATGGCCGGGTACCAGCCTTCCACGGTGATGCCGTACTCCCAGCCGCTGCCCTCCTGGAGAGCGGCGTTGCGCCCGGGGATCAGCAGCCGGGCGCCGGTGCCGGCGCCGGGGTCCTGGTCGACGTAGATGTCGAAGGTCTGGATCGACAGGCCGTTGGGGCTGCCCCAGGAGTTGGCGATGGTGGCCAGCACCTCGAGGGTGATCACCAGATCCGCACCTTCGGTGCCGATGGCGACGTTGGTGAGGTCGTAGGACCCGGCGGTGAACACCGAGTCGCTCGGGTAGGTGTAGGAGCCGGGGCCGTGGTCGTCGCCCTCGGGGTCGGCCACCTCCAGGAACACGTCCACGTTGGAGATGTCGGGCACCTGGGCGGCGGCCGGGGCCTGGCTCGGGTACCGGCCGGTCTCGCCGGAGGCGTCCCAGGTGACCACTCGGAAGGGGAGCAGGTCCCCGGCCTCGAGGGCGCCCAGAGCGGCCAGCGGGATGGTGAACTCGACCCGCGAGGCGTCGGCGCCGGAAGCCAGGATGATCTGGCTCCAGCCGACCTCGGAGGTCCCCAGCGGAGGCAAGGGGGCCGCCGAGGTAACCCCCGAGCCACCGGCGTAGCGGAACAGGTGCGTGGCCCCGAAGCCGAGCAACTGCCCGCCCAGGGTGGTCGGCCGGGGATCGAGTGCGCCGGGCACGCCCAGGTACAGGTCGAACCCGGAGCCGACGGGGAACTCACCTGCCCAGTCGAAGCGGAAGTGCAGGCCGTCGGGGGTGATGCCGAAGTAGATCGCCGACCCGTCCTCGCCGAGGTAGGCGGCGGCGTCGGCCCACTCGTCCTCAGGGAACTGCCCGTCGATGGTCACCGCCAGCGGCTCTTCACCCGCGCCGCGGGTGGGCAGCGCCGGGGTCTCGGGGATTATCGGCACCGACACGAAGGCGGGCCGGTCCTGCCCCATGGCGTCGTAGACCTGGCCGAGCAACTCTCGGAAGGCGGTGTCGAAGTAGTCGTCGTTCCCGCTGGATTGGTCGTTGCCGTACCACCAGAACCAATCGGAGCCCTCGGCGAAGAGCATCTTCTCGTAGGCGGCGGCCAGCGCCTCCGGGTTGATGTCGCCCGAGCGCTCGAAGCGGTGCAGATCGTCGCGCACCTCCCAGAGGTAGTCCCAGGCGGTGGCCTCTTCCGGCTCACCGATCCAGGTGGCGTAGTTGGAGGAGAACCAGGCCCCCGGCCAGACCTCGTCGAGAGCCTCGGTCCGGTCGCCGAAGGCCTCGAGGTACTGGCTGGGGGTGACGGTGCGCACCCAGTCGGCGTCGTTGAGGGCGCCGTAGAGGGCGCGCAGGAAGTCGATGCCGTCGTTGGGGTAGTTCTCCCAGGCGTTCTCCCCGTCGAGGATCACCGAGACCACGTGGGGCCCGGCGGCGCCCTCGGCGGCAAGGCGGTCCTTGATGCTCTGCAGTCGGTTCATGAAGTCGGCGGCGGCCTGCTCGGCCGGGGTGCCGGAGTACTGGAAGCCGACCAGGTCGGAGATCAGGCGGTCGCGGAAGAACATGGCTACCGGCTCGTTGCGGCGAGGCACGCCCAGCCACGGCCGGTAGAGGAGGTCGGCTTCCTGGACGGTGTCGTTCTGGTCGCGGGTGAAAGAGCCCAGGCCCAGTGAGGGGGCGAGCACGTCTTCCCCGGTGGCGATCCACTGCACCCCGTTGCCGGAGAACAAGGGGATCACGTACTGGGAGACGGCGCCTTCACCCGGCCACATTCCCACCGGCCGGGTGCCCAGCAGGCGCTCGGCGAGGTCGAGCCCGCGGATCACGTGGTCCTGGGCGTCGGTGACCTCGTTGAAGCGGTTGTCGGGAAGGATCGCCGTCGGGTCGCCCGTCGAGGCGGCCGCGGAGTCGGCGATCAGCGGCAGGATGGGGTGGGCCAGCGGGGTGGTGGTCACCTCGATGTTCCCCTGCTGCCATAGGCGGGCGTGGAGGGGGATCACCTCGCCGATGATGCGCAGGTGCTCGGCGAAGAGCACCGCCTTGTCCTCCTCGGTGAAGCCGCGTCCCTTGGCGACGAGCGAGGCCAGGGGCTCCTCGGCCAGGAACGACGGATCGGTCCAGGCCAGGTTGAAGAGGACCTGGAGGTCGCGGAAGTCCTCCTCCGCATAGGGCGTGCCGTCGCTGCGCAGCTGGCGCAGTTCGGCGTAGCGGGGGAA
>JAFGCH010000064.1 GCA_016932695.1 Acidimicrobiia bacterium
AAGCGCCTCGACCGCATCGAACTGACCTACTTCCGGCGACCCCTCGGCTGATTCCCCCTCAGTGCCGGCGCGACACCACCAGTGCCGCGGTCGCGGCGCCAACGGCCACCACCTCGGCACCGACGAAGGCCACCGCCACCCGAGCCGTCGGCTCGAGCCCTCCGACCAAACCGAGCAGCAGCCCGCCCGCAGCCACGGCGGCGGCCCAGGACGACACCAGCGCGGCCCGCGCCCCGGCGACGATCAGCATCACGGTGAGCCCCAGCCCGCCCAGCGCCAGCACACACCCGGCGGCGATCGTCCCGGCAATAGGGCCCGAGGGGGCAGTGGCCGGGCCGAACAGCGCCCGGATCAACGGAGGCCCGAGCGGCCAGGCGCCGCCGAAGGCCCCCGCCGCCAGGGCCACGCCCGAGACGGCCAGGGCCAGCGCCGGCCGCCGCAGGCTCTTGCTGCCCTGGGCGGCGACCCGCCGGGTGAGGGGCGCAGTAGCGCGCACCGTGAGGCCCAAGGCCACCAGGTAGGGCGCCCGGAACAGGGCGAGGGCGGCAAAGAGCGCCGTCACCTCCGCTTGCTCCCCGCCGAGGGCGGCGAGTAGCGGAGGCCCCCCATTCAGCGCCACCTGAGAGAGCAGCACGCTCGCCCCGGCCGCCCCCACCAGGCCCGTTGCCGGCCGGGGGCCCCGCACCGGGTCGAGCCGCCAGATGCCGGGCCAGAGCACGGCCACGGTCGGTCCGGCCAGCAGAGCCGCCGCCAGCAGGCGTGGGTCCCGGGCGATTGCCAGCAAGGCCACCCCGGCCGCCAGGCGCAGCACGTTCTCCCCACCGACGGCCACGGCGGCAGCGTGATAGCGCTCCGCTCCGGCCAGAGCCCCGCGGAGGAGGCCCATGAACCCGGCCCCGGCGGCCACCCCGACGACACAGACCGGCCAAACCCAGGAACCATCACCGAACAAGGAGTGGCGGGCCGCCAGGGCCACCAGGCCCTCCGCCAGCGCCACCGCCGCCGCCAGCAGCACCACCCGGCCCCGGGCCGCCCGCACCCCGCCCGAGTGGCCGTCGAGGGCCATCTGGCGAATCACCCAATGCTGGATCGGGAAGGTGAGCAGGGCGGCGGAGAAGGCCCAGAAGACCCAGATGATGGCGACCGGGGCGAAGGCGTCGGCTCCCAGGACGCGGGTCCCCAGGGCGATGAAGCCGTAGGCCGCCAGGCCGTTGACCAGCGATCCGGCGAGCAAGGCCCCGGACTCCCCGGCCATACGGCGGGAGGCAGACATGGCGGGGACGGTACACAACCATCGTCGCGGTGTGGCAGCATGGGCCACGGAGGTACCCGTGCGCAAACGAACCCTGCCGACCCTGGTCTTCTTGGCTCTGCTCGCCGCCGCCTGCGGCGACGACGCCGCTCCCCCCACCACGGCCTCCTCCACCACCACTACCGGCGCCACCTTCACCACGGTTCCCCCATCCACGACCTCGGACACCGTCACCACGACGACCACCGCCACGACCACTACCACCACCCTCCCCCCGGAGCCGGAGGTGGGCTGGATGGCCTGGTCCGCCACCAACCTCGGGTTCAACGAGATCCCGCCGCCACCCTGCACTGGATGCTCGGGCGGAGAGAACCCGGTGGAGCGCTCGCGGCCGGTCTTCTTCGTCGATGCCGACGGAGTGCTGTGGGTGCAGGAAAGCGAGGGACTGGCGCAGTGGAACCCAGTGAGCGGCGAGTACCGGTTGCTCGGGCGCCAGGACGGCCTGCTCGACTCCGTGGCCTTCGCCGCCGCTCGCGCCCCCGACGGCCTGCTCTGGGTGGCTACCTACGGCGGCGCCAACACGTTCGACGGCGAGCGCTTCGCCGTCGGCCTCAACCGGGAGATGGGGCTGATCGGGGACACCACCTGGGACGTCTGGACGCAATCCAACGGAACCGTCTGGGTCACCACCAACCAGGGCTACGTGCTCAGCGCCTGGGACGGGGCGACGCTACGCCACTTCTCCGATGCCGACACCGCCGCCATCTACGGCCCAGGGATCGAGGCGGTTTTCCCCGCCACGACCCAGTTCTCTTCGATGACCGAAGGCCCCGACGGGACCGTGTGGTTCGGCACCTTCGGCAACGGCCTGTTCTCCTTCGACGGCACCGAGTGGCACCGCTACACCGAAGACGACGGCTTACCGAGCGGCTCGGTGGAAGCCGTCCAGTTCACCTCGGACGGGGCCCTTTGGCTCGATGTCATCGGCGGCCTGGTGCGCTACGACGGTGCCGCCTTCGAGATCATCGACCCGGAGGTCATGGGCAGTTGGTACGGGGAGTACCCGGAGGGCCTGGCCCTGGGCCCCGACGGAGCGCTCTGGGTGCTGGCTAACAAAGGCGTGTTCCGTCTGCTCGACGGCGCCTGGGACTTCTGGCAGATCGTCGACGGCATGGAGTTCGGCGCCACCGAGTCGATCGCCGCGGGCGAGGATGGGTCGGTGTGGATCGCCGACGCCTACGGCCTGGCCCGCTACGGCGGGATGCTGCCCATCGGCGGCTGACTCTGGTGCAACGGCTGCCGTTAGGAGCCACGGCGGCGAGGAGGTCCGGGTCGCCGCCGCGACGCCACGTCCGATGACCGTCCCGGACCGGAAGGGAGGAGGGCGATGCGGATCTCGAGACACGCCGTAGCAGTCGCGCTCGTTTTGGCATTGGCGGCCCTGATGGGGGCCTGCGGCGACGATGTCGCCTCCCCCACGACGGCGTCCTCGACTGCCACTACCGGCGCCGCTTCCACCACGGTTCCCTCGTCCACCACCACGACCACTACGACCACTACCACGACCACTACCACCACCCTCCCTCCGGAGCCGGAGGTGGGCTGGATGGCCTGGTCGTTCGCCGACCCCGGCGACGGCACTCTCCCGCCGTGCCGCGGCTGCTCCGGGGGAGAGTCCCCGCTGGAGCGGCGCCTGGGGGCCAAGATCCTCTTCGTCGACGAGGCGGGCACGGTGTGGGCCAACCGCGACGACGGCCTAATACTCTGGAGCCCGATCTCCGGCCGGGTCGATCTCCTGGGTCGGCAAGACGGCCTCCTCGACACCCTGGTGTACGCCGTCGTCCGAGCCCCGGGCGGCCTTCTATGGCTGCCGACCTACGGCGGCGCCAACACCTGGGACGGTACCAGCCTCGCTGTGGGCCTCAACCGGGATCGCGGGCTGAGGGACAACACCACCTGGGATCTTTGGGTGCAGTCCGACGGCACCATCTGGGTGGACACCAACGGGGGGTACATCCTCACCGCCTTCGACGGCACCGCCTGCCGCCACTACTCCGATGCCGCCACCGCCTCCACCGCCGGGCCCGGTATCGAGCCGGTCTTCCCGGAGCGGACCCAGTTCAACTCGGGGATGACAGAGACCCCCGACGGTACCCTGTGGTTCGGCAGCAACGGCAACGGCCTGTTCTCCTTCGACGGCACCGGGTGGCGCCGCTACACGGAGGCCGATGGCCTGCCGAGCGACTCGGTGAAGAACCTGGCGGTCACCCCCGACGGCACCCTGTGGCTGAGCGCAATAGGGGGCTTGGCCCGATTCGACGGAGCCTCTTTCGAACTCATCGACCCCGATGCGATGGGCGACTGGTCGGGGGCCTACCCCGACATCCTGGCGGTGGGCCCGGACGGCGCTCTTTGGGTGATGACGATGTCATCGCTGTTCCGTCACCTCGACGGTGCCTGGGAGATCTGGAAGCGGGTCGACGGCCTCGACTTCCCTTTGATCTACTCGTTGGCCATCGGAGAGGACGGCTCCGTGTGGGTCTCCACCAACACCGGGGTGGCCCGGTACGGGCCGATGCTCCCCGTGGGCCAAGGATGAAGCGCGACTATCGTGGCCCGCGCCCAGGAGACGGAGCCCCCATGCTGAACGGTATTCCCCCGTGGCTGGCCCGGCCGGCGGCGGTGTTGAGCGCCCTAGCCGCCCTGGCCGGATCGGCCTTCATCCTGTGGGCGGCGGCCACCGGCGACTACTGGTGGACGATCTGGGCGGGAGCCGCCTTCGCCGGGGCCGCCCTCCTCTGGTACCTCGGCGACGTGGGCGCCACCCGGGAGGCGGGCCTCCCCCACTAGGCCCGGCCCGGCAACGAGCCGGGCTACGATCCCGGCCCATGGCTCGGGCCCCGTCCGCCCTCCCCTTCTGGCCACTTCCCCTTGCCGGGGTCGGCTTCCTGCTGCTGCAGGTGCGCCGCGCTGCCCATCGCGACGACCTCCCCTCATTCTCCAACCAGGACATCTCCGGCGCTTGCGGCGATCCGGCGGCGCCGCCGCTGCGCGTGGTGGCGGTGGGCGACTCCTCGCTGACCGCCCCCGGAATCGCCGACCTCGACGACGTGTGGCTCCGTCGCCTCATCCGGCCCTACGCCGAGGGCCACCGCGTGGAGCTCATCTCCCTAGGCGTCGGCGGCTCCCGGGCCCACGACGTCATCGAGGGCCAGCTCGATGCGGCGGTGGCCCTGCGGCCCGACATCGCCGTGGTGACCGTGGGGTCCAACGACGCCATCCGGGCCACTCCGGTGCGGCGCTTCACCGCCGACCTCGAGAGGATCGTCACGAGGCTGGAGAGCGTGTCGGGGGCGGTGCTGGTGCTGGGCATGGGCGACCTGGGCTCGATCCCCCGCCTTCCCCCCAGCCTGCGCCCCTATCTCAGCTACCGCTCGCGTGTCTTCGACGCCGCCTGCGTACGGGTGGCGGTGGCCCATCCGCGCGCCGTCAAGGTGCACACCCGGGGGCGCATGGTCACCGCCTTCTTCGAGGACCCCGGCCTCTTCGCCGCCGACCAGTTCCATGCCTCCGAGCGGGGGCATGCCGTGTTCGCCGAGGCTGCTGCTCCGGCCTTCGAGGCGGCCTACCGCATCGCCTGGCGGCGACGGTCCGCGGACGGCTAGCTCCCCCTCGCCCCGGTGATACGGATGTCGCCGGACACTGTGGCCACCTGGAGTCGCGCTGGAGCCCCGCCGCCGCCCCCGGAGACGGGGAAGTCGGTGCGCACGCCGCCCGACAGGCTCTGCAGGGACACCGTGTAGCGGCGGCCGGCGGGGATGCCCAGGTGCACATCGCCGCTGACCGTCTTCACATCGAGGCGGCAGCCCTCGGCGCGCGACACCATCACATCTCCCGAAGCGGTGCGCACCGTGAGGTCGCCGGCGACCGCCGCGAGGGTGACATCACCCGAGGCGGTCTTCACCGTGGCCTCCCCGTGGACCTGAGGCACCCGTACATCTCCGGAGGCGCTGACCACATCGAGCGCCCCCGCCGCCGCCGCCGACAGGTCACCCGAGGCGAGGCGCACACTGAGCCGGCCGGCCACCTCGCCCGCCTCTACCGAGCCGGAGGCACTGGCCGCGTCGAGTGCCGCGGCCGGGGTGCGCACCAGCAGGCCCCCCGAGGCCAGCCGGGCTCGGATCTCGGGTGGGGCCCCGACCGCGATCTCCACGTCGAGCGACGCCCAGCGGTGCCAGCCCACCTTGTCGGGCTCCAGGGTGATCGTGTCCCCCCGCGCCTCGATGACCATCCGGGAGAGGTCGGATTCGTCTCCGCGGGCCCGGACCACCACCTCGCCAGGGGCGCCGCCCACCACTCGGACTTCGCCGGCCGGTAGCCGGACGGAGAGGCGCGCCGTCCCGGTGACTTCGAATCGTTCCGTGCGCTCGCTCATGTCTCGATGGTCCCTTCCAGGCGCTGTCCGCGCGGGTGGCGGCGGCCGCCCCGAGTCGAGAGAGTCTTCACCAGCCAGGAGTTCAGCGACTCCCCCGAGTATGCCGCCGCCTCTTCGAGGGCCTCTTTCAGACGCGGGGAAAGCCGGAGGGTGACCCGAGCGTCGGCCGCTTCATCAGCCGCAGGCGCCCCGCCCTCGGGTTCCTCGGCCCGCACCCGCAACACCGGCTCCCCCTCTTCGAGCACCACCTCCACCCGCTGGCCCGGCAGTTGGGCGCGGACCTCGGCCGCAGCCTGCTCGACCAGGTCGAGGGCCAAACCGCGCACCGCGGGCGCGGCGGCGGTCAGGAGAGCGCGCCCGGCGGCTTCGACCGCCTGGTCACCTCCGGCGAGGAGCACTTGCTGTTCCAGTGCCGCCTGGAACCGAGTGATGGCCACTGTGGTATCCACCGTCCGCCCCCTCAACGCGCCCAGGGCACGGCGGCCGGCCGCAGTGCCGCGACATGGCGGGCCGGGCCCGCCGGCTGTTCGCGCCGGCCCCGGGGCCGGGACACCGCCGCCTTGAGGCGAGCTCGGTGCACCGCCAGGGCCACATCGCTGTGGTACCACATGGATCTCTCCTTCTATCGTCGTACTGACTTCGTTATGACATCATTATGATGTCATAACGAAGTCAGTCTGTCAAGGGAATACTGGGTGGGGCGCGGTGTTACCCTTGAAGTAGCACTCCGGGGAGCTCGGGCGAGCCGAGCTGAGAGGGCGGCAGACCGCAAGTGCGGCCGCGCCGCCGACCCGTGGAACCTGATCTGGGTAATACCAGCGGAGGGAGACTTGGAGAGCAGCGGCCCTGCGGTGGTCTTTGCCGGGGGCGATCCGGTACCGTCGACGATTCGCGACCTCCTGCCCCCCAGGGCGCTGGTGGTCGCCGCCGACTCCGGCCTCGACCTGGCCCGGCGCTTGGGCATACCGGTCGACCTGATCGTGGGTGATTTCGACTCCGCCGATCCCGCCGCGGTCGCCGCCGCGGTCGCCGCCGGATCCCGCCTCGAGCGCCATCCGGTGGACAAGGACGCCACCGACCTCGAGCTGGCGCTCGATGCCGTGCTTCGCCTCGGCCGCTCTCCGGTGCGGATCGTGGGCGGAGCGGGCTGGGACCGCCTCGACCACCTCGTCGCCAACTTCCTGCTGGTGGCCTCCCCCCGCTACGCCCCCCTCGACCTACGTTGGTGGGTCAAGGGAGCCGAGGTCGCCCCCGTCCACCGCCGCCTCGAGATCAGCGGCACGCCCGGCGCCCTGGTGACGCTGCTCGCCGTGGGGGGGCCGGCCGCCGGGGTCACCACCCGCGGGCTGCGCTGGCCGCTGCTCGGGGAAACCCTCATCCCGGGTTCCACCCGCGGAGTGAGCAACCAACTCTCCGCCCCCACCGCCGCCGTCTCGGTAGAGACCGGCGTGGTGGTGGCCATCCACACCGGGAGTGAGCCATGAAACGCTTCTCCATCTTGCTGCTCGCCACCCTGACGACCCTGCTCACAGCTTGCGGCGGCGGCGAACCCGATACCGTCCGCCTTCTGACCCACGACTCGTTCCTGATCACAGAGGAGACGGCCGCAGCCTTCACCGCCACCACGGGATGGCGGCTCGAGGTGCTGCCGGCCGGGGACACCGGCTCCATGGTCAACCAGGCCATCCTGGCTGCGGGGAACCCCGTGGCCGACGTGCTGTTCGGAGTGGACACCACCTTCCTCTCTCGCGCCCTCGACGCCGACCTCTTCATCCCGTATGAGAGCCCCGTCCTCGGCAGCCTGATCCCCGGCCTGGCGACCGACCCCGACCACCGGGTGACCCCCATCGATTACGGCGACGTCTGCCTGAACTACGACAAGGCCGCCTTCACCACCACCCCGCCGCCGCAATCGCCGGCCGACCTCACCGCTCCCGCCTACCGCGGGATGCTGGTGGTCGAGGACCCCGCCACCTCCTCCCCCGGCCTGGCGTTCCTGCTGGCCACCATCGCCTCTTTCGGAGAGGCCGGCGAGTACACCTGGCAGGACTACTGGGCCGACTTGCGGGCCAACGACGTCCGGGTGACGTCGGGCTGGGAGGAGGCCTACTACGGGGCCTTCTCCGGCGGCTCGGGGGAGGGCGACCGGCCCATCGTGGTGTCTTACGCCTCTTCGCCCCCCGCCGAGGTGATCTACGCCGACCCACCGGTCGGCGAGGCACCCACCGCGGTGGTGACCCAGGGCTGCTTCCGCCAGGTCGAGTACGCCGGGATCCTGCGCGGCACCTCGCGGGAGGCCGGCGCCCGGGCGCTGATCGACTTCCTGCTCGGCGAGCGCTTCCAGGAGGAGATGCCGCTGACCATGTTCGTCTTCCCCGCCCTGGCCAGCGCCGACCTGCCGGCTGAGTTCGTGGCCCATACCATGATCCCGGCAGCCCCCCTGACCCTGGACCCGGCGGCCATCGAAGCCAATCGCGAAAGGTGGATCGAGGAGTGGGCCGCCATCGTCCTGCGGTGAGCCGCCATCCCCGCCTCGCCTTCGCCGCGCTGGCGGCGCTCCCCGTGGCGTTCCTGCTGGCCTTCTTCTTCTGGCCGGTCGGTTCCATCGTCGCCACCGGCCTGTTCCCCGGCGGGCGTTTCGACCCCGATCCCTTCGCTCGGGCCTTGCGCGGCGGACTCCCCGGAGTGGCCTGGTTCACCCTGTGGCAGGCGGCCGCCTCCACCGCCCTGACCCTGGTGGTGTCGCTGCCCGCCGCTTACGTGTTCGCCCGCTTCGAGTTCCCCGGCAAGCGCACCCTGCGCGCCCTCTTCACCGTTCCCTTCGTGCTGCCCACCGTGGTAGTAGCCACCGCCTTCCTCGCCCTGATCGGCCCAGGTGGAATGCTCGGAGTGCGCCTCGACGGCACCATCTGGGCCATCCTGGCGGCCCACGTCTTCTTCAACGTCGCCGTCGTGCTGCGCACCGTCGGCGGCTTGTGGGCGCACCTCGACCCCCGCCTGGAGGAGGCGGCCCGCCTGCTGGGGGCGAGCCGCTGGCAGGCCTTCACCACCGTCACCCTGCCCCTCCTCCGCCCCGCCCTGGCGGCGGCGGCCTCCCTGGTATTCCTCTTCACCTTCACCTCTTTCGGCACCGTCCTGCTGCTCGGCGGACCCGGCCTGGCGACACTGGAGGTGGAGATCTACCGCCATACCACCGCCCTGTTCGACCTGCCCCTGGCCGCCGTGCTCGCCCTGGTGCAGATGGCCGGAGTCACCGGGGTGCTGGCCGCCTACTCCCGCTACCAGGAGCGGCGCGCGGTGGAGCAAACCCTGCGCCCCGCCGCCGAGGTGACCCGTCGCCCCCGGACCGCCGGCGAGCGGGCACTGGTGGGCGGCACGCTGGCCGGCACCGCCCTGCTCCTCCTGGGCCCTCCGGCGGTGCTGCTGGCCCGCTCCCTGGATACCGGCTCCGGCTGGGGGACGAGCTTCTACCGGGCACTGGGAAGCCCGGGCCGCACCGGGGTCCGCCTGGTGGACCCGATGCAGGCGGTGGGCAACTCCCTCTCCTTCGGCGTGGTGGCCACCGCCGTCTCCGTCGGGATCGGGCTGCTGGCCGCAGCGGTGATCGCCTACCGGCGCGGCCGTGCCTCGCAGTGGTTCGACACCCTGCTGATGCTGCCTCTGGGGACATCGGCGGTGACCATCGGCTTCGGGTTCGTAGTAGCCCTCGACGCGCCGGTGGACCTGCGCTCCTCCTGGGTCCTGGTGCCGCTGGCCCACGCCCTGGTGGCCGTCCCCTTCGTGGTCCGGGCCGTAGTGCCGGTGATGCGCGCCGTGCGGACCCGGCTGCGCGAAGCCGCCGCCGTTCTGGGAGCGCCGCCCCGGCGGGTGTGGCGCGAGGTCGATCTGCCGCTGATTTCCCGAGCGGCGGCAGCCGGCGCCGGTTTCGCCTTTGCCGTCTCGCTGGGTGAGTTCGGGGCCACCGCCTTCGTGGCCCGCCCCGACACCCTCACCATGCCGGTGGCCATCTTCCGCTTCCTCGGCCAGCCCGGCACCCTGAACTTCGGCCGGGCCATGGCCATGAGCGTGCTGCTCATGCTGGTCACCGCGACGGCAGTGGGCCTGATCGACCGCCTGCGCCCCGCCGGGTTGGGGGACTTCTGATGCTGGAGGTGCGCGCGGCCACCATCCGCTTCGGGGAGCTGACGGCCCTGGAGGACCTCGACCTGGTGGTGGGCGACGGCGAGGTGGTCGCCGTCCTCGGCGCCAGCGGGTCGGGCAAGACCACACTGCTGCGCGCCGTCGCCGGCCTGCAGGCCCTCGACTCGGGCCGAATCCTCTGGGATGGAGCCGACCTCGGCGCAGTGCCCGCGCACCGCCGCGGCTTCGGCCTCGTCTTCCAGGACTTCGCCCTGTTCCCCCACCTCGACGTGGGGCG
>JAFGCH010000007.1 GCA_016932695.1 Acidimicrobiia bacterium
GAAGGTGTCGGCCACCACGTCTTCCGCCCGCTCCCGCCCGACCCGGCGGGCGGCGTAGGCGTAGACGGGGCCGGCGTGCTGGGCCCACAAGCGGCGGAGCCAATCGTGATCGTCGGTCATCGGTGGATCCTCACCCGGTATGTGGCCGGCAACCCAAGCGATGTAACGGTAGGGGGAGCGGTCAGTGCTCCCGCGACGCAGTGACCCGGCGACGCCGCGCTTGGTCGCCTTGGCTCACCCAATCCGGCAGGCCGGGATCGGCCGCCGCCGGTGTGCCGGCCCGATCCGCCATGGGTCGCGGGCTGAGGTCGAAGGTCACGCCCAAGGCCCAGCCGATGGCAGCCAGGGTTCGCAGGGTCATGTTCTGGCGGCCCGACAGGATCTGGCTCACCCTACCCTTCGTGACCCCGAGGCGCCCTGCCAGGTCTGCCTGGGAGAGCCCGAGCCCCTGGAGTAGGGCCGAGATGGTGTCGGTCACCTCGCCGACGAGGTAGGCCTCCTCGTACTCGCGTTGCGCCTCGGGGTCCGACAGGATCGCTCGGCGGTTCATGATCAGTCCTCCCATTGGTGAGCGCTCGGATCGGCGCCGGCCGAGCGGTGCCGGGCCAGCCAATCGAGCGCCAGGTTCTCGGCAGAGCACCAGTCGCTCGGCTTGATCCGGTTCGCCTGCTTCTTCATCCCACCCGCCGCCCACAGCGTCATCCCCCGGCGCAGCACGAACAGGCGCAGGTGGGGCGGCCGGCCACCGGCAGGCGTCACTCTCATCTCCAGGAGCCCGGCACGCGAGCCGCGCAGCACGGCCAGCGCTTGATCGGGGCGACCGATCGAGAGCGAGGTCCCGATGTTGTCGAGTCGGGCCAACACACGGGCTTGCAGGCGAGGCTCCAGTTTCTCAAACCGCTTCCTTGCCGGGTACCCGCCCCTCCCGTCGGCCATCGCGCTGAGTTCCAGAGGGCCACTAGTGAAGATGAGGTCGGCTTCCGGCATCGTTCAGTTTAGTTATAACTAGACACATCGTCGAGGGGCTGTGTTGGGAGCAGCGCCTCAGCATGCCCGGCCGGGGCGGCGGTTTCCAGACCCTCGTGGTGGTGCCCCCCTGGCCGGACCGCGGGCCTTTCCCGACGGCCCTGGCCGCCGTCCACTAACGACCCACGGCATTTGCTGGGGTGGTAGGCGGGTGTTATCTGGGGTATTGTTAGGGCGTTAGATGGGGCGTTTGATCGCCAATGACGGAGGCCCTTCCCCGGCGGGCCCACGCCCCGGAGGAGGTACAACACGTTGACCAGCCTCGACGCCACCGCCCTGGAGACCTTCGGCCAGTCGGCCCATCGCGTCACGGTAGAGACCGACGTGCGGGCGATCGCCGGGTTCCTACGCGAGGTCTTCGGGGTCAAGCTGACGGCGTACCTGGCCAAGGTGGCCGACCCGAAGACCGTGGCCCGCTGGATCGCCGGCGACCAGCACCCGCGCCCGAACGCCGAGTCGCGCCTGCGAGTGGCCTTCCAGGTGTTCCAGTTCCTGCTGCAATGCGACGGCCCCCACACCGTCCGAGCGTGGTTCGTGGGCATGAACCCCGAACTGGGCGACGTCTCGCCGGTGCGGGCCATTCGCGAAGGGCTCTCGCAGGAGGTCATGGTGGCGGCGAAGACGTTCGCGGCAGGAGGGTGATTGCCGTCGCTCGCCGGCCTGCGACTCACCGAGGTGCCGCCGCAGGGGCTGTGGCGAATCGCCCGGGCCCCGGATCCTCTCTCCGTCGGCCCCCTGCCCACGCCGGCGGACCTCGCCGACCCTCTCCTGGGGACCCGATTCGCCAGCGCCCGCGGCGACTACGGGGTTCTCTACTTCGGGACCGACCTGGAGTGCTGCTTCGGGGAGACCCTGGCGCACTTCCGCCCGGACCCCGAAGTCCTCGCCGTCGCCGGTAGCGACTGGGCGTCGGCGCAGAGCGGCTTCATGGCCATGGGAGCGGTGCCCGCCGACTGGCGGCAGCGCCGCCTGGCCGTGAGGGTCGCCGTGCCGTCGAGCGCCCGGTTCGTCGATGTCGAGGACCTCGAGACACGACACGTGCTGCGCTCGCATCTGGCGAAGGTCCTGGCGGCCTACGGCTACCGGGATCTGGACGTCTCCACGATCCGCGGCCCCGACCGTCGCGTCACCAGGCTGGTGAGCCAGGAGATCCACGACTTCGCCCTTGCCGAGATGGCACCTATCGCCGGCGTCCGCTACGACTCCCGGATCCGCACCGGCTGGGAGGCGTGGGCCGTTTTCGACCACGTCCCCCTCACCGAACTCGAGCGCCTCCCCATCACCCGTGACATGGCGCCTCTCGCCAAGGTCGCCAAGCTCTTCGGCCTGGTGGTGCAATGAGCGGCACGGTGCGGTCTCGAGGCGAGAACGGGCCTCGGGCGGCGCTCCCCAAACGCGACGAAATCCCTTGTCGCACAAGGGATTTCGTGTGGCACGCCCGGAGGGACTCGAACCCCCAACCTTCTGGTCCGTAGCCCGTTTGGGGCGCTGACGTCCGCTGGCCTCCGGTCCCGGAAATCCTTACGCGACAACGGGTTTCGCGTGGGGTACCCCATCCCCTATCCCATCCGATTCGGCCCTGTCCCAGCGCGATGGGTAGAAGTTGGGTAGAAGATTCGTCGGACAGAGGCCGTATCACTTCAACCGCCCGCTCTGATGCTTCGCCCCCCGTTTCTCCAGAGGGTGGAGCAGTCCCTGGGCAGGCA
>JAFGCH010000065.1 GCA_016932695.1 Acidimicrobiia bacterium
CCGAGGTCGCCGCCCTCCGGGCGAGCGGGGCGGTAGGCTGAAGGGAAGCGGCGGGCCGCCCTGCGGAGGAGCCTCCCCCACATCTAGCAATCAGCCTCGACGGGGGGCCGGCTGCTATCAGCTTGTGGAGCCGGAGGGTACGCCGGCAGCGGCTTCGGCGCGCTCGACGCGATTGGCCGGAGAGTCCGAGAAGGGTTCGAAACGGTCCCGGTGCACCATGTCGGCGAGGGGACGGCGGACTCCCCGGGGCTGATGGGCCGCGGCGCCGACGGGGACCACGGCGATGATGCGGTGGCCGCGAGGCAAGGCGAACAGCTTCCTGAGGGCCTTTTCTGCCGCGCCCGCCGCACCCGGCGTATAGACGCCGGCCCAGGAGGAGGCCAGGCCCAGGCTCTGGGCGGCCAGGCAGAGGTTCTGCGCCGCAACGGCTCCGGCTTCAACGAAGTGTCCCGGGTCTCGCTTGGGGTCCACCGCCACCACGATCATCGCCGGGGCGGCGGCGAAGCCCGCCCAGGCCCAGGTGACGTCACGGAGGATGGCGCCTACCCGACCGCGGAGTGCCGGCTCGGTGACCACGACGAAGTCCCAGGGCTGTGAGTTGGATGCCGACGGAGCCCAGCGGCCCGCCTCGAGGATGGCATCGAGCTGCTCGGTGGTGATCGGCTCGGTGGTGAATCGGTGGGCGCTTCGTCGCTCGCGCAGCGCGGTCAAGACGACATTGTCGATCATGCGGGCCTCCGCAGTCAGGGGAACCCGCAGGGCGACGGATGCCGCGCGACATGGTTTCCGGGCTACCGACGGTAACGGCGTCGGCGCGGTTACCGGAGGCTTTCTAGGGAAGGAGCCAGCCCACCCGAAAGCGCCCGGGGCGTCGGCGGGAAGGGCAGGGTGGGGTTACCCGGCACTCCGAGTCAGACCCCTGGTTGCCTTGGTGGCAACTGGCCCGCTCCGCCGGCGATAGGCCTCGCGGCCGGATCCGGCTGCTCGGAGCCCGCCTCAGGCACGCCGCCACCCTGCTCGGCGGGCGCAGGCCACGCGCCGAGGGCCGCGTCCCGGCCGTCCTCTGCTCGCCTGCCGGCCTCCGACCGGACGCCGCTCCTACCCGGCCAGGCGGCGGGCGAAGACGTCCACGTTGCGGCCGGCCTCGTTGCGGTAATCCTCCCAGACCACGAGGAACTCGTCGGTTTCGGGGTTGTAGGCCGCCACGGGCCAGTTCTCATCGGCCGTGGCCTTGGGCCCGGTGATGCGGAAATCGGACCCGACGGCTGCACCCGTCGCGGGGAGAACTTTGCCGAAGATGTCGCCCCCACGGGTGGCTTCCAACCGCCAGTCGGCCCAGACCACCAGGAAGGTGTCGTTGCCGTTATTCAGCGCCAGGCTGGGGTGGGCATCACCCGCCTTGGCCCCGAGGCCGCTGATGCGGAAGTCCGGCTCCGCCGGTGCCCCCGTTCCGGCGAGGCGCCGCCCGTACACGTCCCACCCGCGGGTAGCCGCCTTGCGCCAATCCTGCCAGACGACCAGGTACTGGCCGCCGGCCGGGTTGTAGGCCACGGCGGGGAACCAGTCCTCGGCGGTGGCCCGCGGCCCGCTGATGCGCCGGTCGAGGCCCCGCGGCGTGCCGTCGGCCGCCACCCGCCGCCCGTAGATGTCTTCCTTGCGGTCGTTGTAAGACCGGCCGTCCTGCCAGACGACGAAGTACTCTTGCCGGTCGGGGTTGTAGGCCACCGCCGGTTGCGTGTCTCGACCTATGCCCTCTCCCCCGCCTATGTGAGCGTCGGCTCCCATCGGCGTGCCGTCGGCCGCCACCCGCCGCCCGTAGATGTCCTCGCGTCGAGTGGCGAAGTCGCGCCAGTCGGTCCACACCACCAGGTACTCGCCGGCGTCACGGTTGTAGGCCACCGCCGGTGAATGGCAGTCGCTGATGGCGCCGGGGCCCGGGATCGGGAAGGCCGGCCCCACCTTCGTCCCGTCGGCGGCCACGAGCTGCCCGTAGATGTCCCATTCGCGTGCCCACACGACGAGGTACTGGTTGGCAGCCGGGTTGTAGGCGACGGCGGGACTCTCGTCGTCGGCGCTCCCTGCAGGGCTCAGGCGGACTTCCTTGCCCTCGAGGGCGCCGTCGCGCGCCACCCGGCGCAGGTAGATGTCCGCTCCCCGGGTGGCCTGGCGGCGCAGGTCGCTCCAGACCACCAGGTACTCGTGGTCCGTGTCGTTGAAGGCGACTGCCGCGGCCCAGTCCTTGTCGAGCGCCCCGGGGCCGCTGACGCGGAAGTCGCCGCCCAGAGCCACCCGCCCGGGATCGGCGGCGGCACCGCCCGGCAAGGCGGCCAGCACCGCCAGAGTCGTGGCCAGCAGTACCAGTCGCCGTCTTGCCGTCATGGCCAGCATCCTCCCCCGGGCGTGGTCCGTTGGAGGACGATGCTACGTGATGGTTCCCGGGGGCGGCGGCTCTGCGCCGCAGGAATCGCGTTCGCTCGAGCTCACCTCACCCCGAAGAGCGGGGGAACCAGTCCGCCTCGAACTGGCTGGTGGCGTTCCACAGCAGCCAGCCCAGGCCCCGTTCTTCCGCCTCCTCGATCTCCTCGGCGATCTGGCCGGCGTCGTAGAAGAAGGCCTGGATCCAGGGGCGGAAGAGGGCGCCCTGGAGGCGGGGCAGGCCGGCGTCGAGGGCCTGGGACACCACCTCGGCGGGGTGATCGTTGGGGTCGTCGAAGCCCAGCCATCCCGCCGAGTAGTGGCTCGGGTAGACCATCGGGCTGAGGAAGTCCACCGACGTCGAAACCTCCTCCAGCCGTTGGCCGATGCCCTGGTCATTGGGGAAGGAGAGGACGATGGCAAAGATGTCGGCCGACACCGCGCAGCCCTCGGGGTGCAGGCGCTCCCGGGCCTCGGCGAGGAAGGCGGCGATCGTCGCCGAGCGCACCTCCTCGTCGACGGGCTCGTCGTAGCCGAGCAGCGAGACGTCGCCGTCGCTGGGGAAGCGCACGTAGTCGAACTGGATCTCGTCGAAGCCCAGGCGGCAGGCTTCCACCGCCAGCGCCAGGGGGTACTCCCAGGCCTCGCGGTCGGTGGGGTCGGACCAGGCCAGGCCGCGCGAGTTCTCCCATACGCCGCCGGTGGCGGTGTTGCGGGCGGCGTGCTCGGGATGGGCCGGCGCCCAGATGGGGTCCTGGAAGGTGGCGATGCGGGTGATGGCGTAGTAGCCCCGCTCTTGGGCCGCGGTGAGCACGGCGGCCGCGTCGTACATGCTGTTCACTGCGCCGGTGTCCTGGGCGTCGGCGACCTGGGAGTCGTACAGGACGTGCCCGTTCTCCTCCTTGGTGTCGAAGACCAGGGTGTTGACCACCGTGCCTTCGATCATCTCAAGGAGACGGGCGAACTCGGTGGGGGACCCGGCCACCGGGCCGTAGACCCGTACCCCACGGACGATCAGGGGCTCCATGACGATCTCGAACTCCCCGGAGGAGCCGTCCCACTCCCTGGTGGTCGGCAGCCAGGCCGGGCGGGTGGCGGTCACCGCGCCGGGGAGGGCCGCTACCAGTTCGAAGGAGCCGTCGGCTTCGGTGGCCACCTCGCGGCTGGCGGTCTGCACCGCGGCCGCGATCCCATTCCCGTCGCCGTCGACGACCCGGCCGGTCAGGACCACTGGGGTCAACTGCAGGCCGATGGGGCCTCCGGCAGGCACCTCCTCCACCCGGAACACGCCGGTCTCGTAGCCGGGGGCGGCGACCTCCAGACGCGCCGGGGGAAGGAAGTGGAGGACCAGGGCCCCGTTGTCGTCGGCGGTGACTGCTCCGCCGTCGGGCCCGGTCACCTGGGCCCCGGCCAGGCGCGTGAGCTGCCCGTCGGCGGCGGCGATCCCCAGCACCACCAGCGGCACCGTGTCGTCGGGGCCGGAGCGACGCAGCAGCACCCAGGCGGTGGCGCCCAGCAGGGCAGCAACGACCAGGAGCATCAGCAGCCGGGTGAATCGGCCGCGAGGCGGCCGCCGGCGGCGGTAGACCCCGGGATCGGGGGGGAAGTAGTAGCCGCCACCGCGGTTGCGGCCCACGCTGCGCCTCCTCGGTGCCCGTGCCGGACGGCCGGGCAGGGCGCCAGGTTAGGGGGAGCCAAACGGGAGCGAAGGACTGGGAGGGGTACTACCGGGCCGATCGGCGCTTGGCCCCAGGGCGCGGCGGTGGCAGCCTGGGCACCCTCGCCCGGGAGAGACCCTTGTCCCTGTTTGCGCGCCTCAAGGCCGACCTGAGTACCGCCCTCCGGGAAGGAGACGGCGAGGCGGTGGCGGTGTTGCGCGCCCTGATGGCCGCCATCGCCAACGCCGAGGCGGTCGAACTGGATCCCACCCAGCCTCGCGACGTCGAGGGCTTGACCGAGGGCTCCCGGCGCCGCCTGACGCCGGACGATCTGTCCCGAATCCTGCGGCGCGAAGCCGCCGAGCTGCATTCTGCGGCCGGCGAGTACGAAGGGCGCGGGCGCCCCGACCAGGCGGCTCGCCTGCGTCACAGGGCGGGGTTGGTGGAGGGCTACCTGGGGGGACCGTCCTGAGGCGGTGTCGGTAAGCCCGGGGTCAGGCTGTGCTCTCGGCCGCCGCCTGGTCGACGGCCGCCGAGAAGGCGGCGACCAGGGGGCAGACGCCGTCTTGCTCGAAGAAGGCCCGGGCCCGAGCACGGCCCTCGATCTCGAAGAGCCGGGTGAGGGCGACCGCCTGGAACTCGGGAATGGCTTCCCAGGGCGAAGCCAGCGCGGCCGGCGGGTACGGCCCCTCGGGGAACACCCAGCCCGTCTCCGGCGAGTAGGTGGCCCCATCACCCTGGTAGGTGCGCTCGAGCCGCCGGGCCAGGGCGTAGAGGTCGGCCTGCATGCGGAAGAAGGCCGAGGCCACTGGCTCGCGCGCCCCCCAGCCCGCAGAGAAGTCCCCGGTGGCTCGTATGGCGTCGCGCATGCGGATGGCGCTCTCGGCGAAGGCGGTGACGTCGCGGTGCAGGTTCACCAGGCTTGGGTCGAGGCCGACATCCGCCGGGAGCGGTTGGGGCAGGGGGCAGGGGACCGACGGCACCGTAGTGGTGGTCGAGGACTCGTCCTCGTCCCCCGCGAAGGTGGCGCTCTCGTGGTCCGGCCCGCTGAAGCCGAGGGCGGTCGGGTCGGTGGCGTCGCGCGGTGCGGTGACTTCGCTTGCGCCGTCGTTGCCGCACGCCGCGGCGAGCAGGGCGAGGGCCACGAGCAGGAAGGCGATGCGGTGCAGGCGACGCCTCCTGGTGGGCGGGGACGGGAGTTCGGGTCTCACGGTGGGGCTCACTCCTTTGACGCGGCTCATGCGGCGCTCAGTTCCACGGCCGCGTCGACGGCGGCGGAGAAGGCGGTGGCGAAGCTGCAAACTCCGCTGTCGGCGAAGTAGTCGAGGGCCGCCTCGCGTCCGGTGGCGCGGAAAAGCCCGGGAAGCGTCACGGCCTCAAAGGTGGGGATGTCGTCCCAACGGGCGGCCAGAGGGGTCAGCGGGTAGTCGGCGGGAAGCTCCCAGCCCTGCCCGGGCGAGTGGGTGCCCCCGTCTTCGGCGAAGGCTGCCTCGATACGCGCCGCCAGCACGAAGAGGTCGATCTGCATGTCGTAGACCGCACCGGCTACCGGCGGGCGCGCTCCCCAGCCGGCGGAGAAGTCGGCCGTGGCTCCCAGCGCAGTTCCCACCGCGGTGGTGCTTCGGGCGAAAGCGGTAGCCCAACGGTGGATCTCCACCAGGCGTTAGTCGAGGGTGACCCCGGCGGGGAGGGGGGCAGGTGGCCGGCAATCCGCGGGCGGCACCGTGGTCGTGGTGGTGGTGGGCGGCGCTGTAGTGGTGGTCGTGGTCGGCGTGGTGGTAGTGGTGCTGGTGGTGCTGGTGGTGGTCGTGCTGGTGCTGGTGGTGGTTGTGCTGGTGCTGGTGGTGGTGGTCGGCGAGGTGGTGCTCGTGGAAGTCGTGGTGGGTGGCAGAGTGGTGGTGGTCGTCGGCGAGGTGGTGGTGGTCGGCGAGGTGGTGCTCGTGGAAGTCGTGGTGGGTGGCAGAGTGGTGGCGGTCGTAGTGGTGGTGCCGGCGCCGGAGTCGCCTTCAGCGCAGGCCACCGCCGCCAGGGCCAGCGCGATCAGCAGCGGGGCCGTCCGGCGCATGGGTCGTCTCCTCGGCGAGTGGGAGCCTTGCATCCCTTAGATGAGGCAGCTGATGCCACGGGTTCCCGGCGGGAGGAGGGGCCTCTCCCGGCTGGGCGTTCAGCCGGCGGCGACGTGGCGCGCCGCGCGCCAGGCCTTCCTCCAGCCAAGGCGGGCCCCGCTGCTGAGGAGGGCACCGGCGTACACCCGGGCGGCCAGGCGCACTACGCCGTAGACGGCGGCGACCATCAGCGCAACGCCCAAGAAGAGCTCCCAGGGGGCCACGGCATCCAGAGCGATGCGGGCCGGGAAGGCGATGGGAGCGGCCGGGGGGAAGAGCGAGAGGATTCGTGCCCCCACCGACTCCGGCCAGGGCAGGACGACCACGAAGGTCGCCAGATACACGCCCACCGCTCCCAGGGCGATGGGCATGGCCGCGGCCTGGGCCTCCTCCTGGCGGGAGACCAGCGACCCGGCGGCGGCGAAGATGACGGCGTAGAACGCATAGCCCAGCAGGAACCACACCACCGTCCACACCGCCGTGGCCACCGCGGTCCGGGGGAGCTCGAACAGGTCGAGGGTCACCCCGGCGCCGAGGCCGATGCCGATCAGCAGCACCAACTGGATCAGGCCGAGCAGGCCGATGCCGGCCACCTTGCCTGCCAGCAAGCGGCGTGCCGGAACGGCGGCTACCACCAGTTCCACCACCCGGTTGGCCTTCTCCTCCAGGACGCCGGTGAGCACCCACTGCCCGTACGAGGAGATCACCACGAACAGCACGACCACTCCGGCGGTGGCCACCGCCAGGCCGGCGTCCCCGTCGGCACCTCCGCCCTCCAGCGCTTCCACCTGCACCCGCCCGGCGGGAAGCAGTAGGTCTTGTACCTCGTCTGGGTCGAAGCCGGCCTCGGCGAGGCGCTCCACGAACGTCGCCTGGCGCACCGCGAGGGTCAGCATGGATTCCAGGTCCGGGTTGCCTCGCCGGGCGATGAGGATGGTGCCGTCGTCGAACAACGCGGCGTCGACCCCATCCCGGCGCAAGGCCGCTTCGGCCGCCGCCCGATCGGCGAGGGGCTCGGTGCTCACCAGGGCGCCGTTGGCGGTAGCGGCCAGGTCCAGCGCCCCTCGCAGCCCGGAGGAAGGTTGCCCGACGATCCCCACGTGGTAGGCGGGAGGCGGTCGGTCCGAGAAGAAGGCGAGCACCGCCAGCACCCCGATGACAAGGAGGAGAGTGAAGGCGGTGGACACCACGAAGGCCCGGCTGCGTATTCGCTCCCGCACCTCGCGCTCGGCTACCAGGTACACGTCCCGCCCGGCCCTCATCGCTCCACCGCCTCGCGGAACAGGTCGGACAGGGTGGGTGGCTGGAAGCTGAAGCGGGTCACCCGGCCGGCCCGGGCGGCATCGGCGAGAAGGGCGGCGGGGTCGGTTTCGGCCGGGACCAGGTAGGTGGTGAGGCCGTTGCGCCCGGCCAGGCGCTCCACCCCGGGTACGCCCGGCGACCACTCGGCGTCGCCCTCCAGGGCCAGGTCGAGCCGTCGATGCGGGGCCCGGCGGCGCACTTCCTCCAGCGATCCGGAGAGCACCACCCGGCCCCGGTCGATGATGGCCACGTCCTCGCAGACGTCCTGCACCAAATCCAACTGATGGCTGGAGAAGACCACCGTCACCCCGGCGGCGGCCTGCTCGCGAATGATCCCGGCCAGGGCCTCAGCCGCCATGGGGTCGAGGCCGGCGAAGGGCTCATCGAGCACCAGCGCCTCGGGATGGTGGACGAGGGCGGCGGCCAACTGCACTCGCTGCTGGTTGCCGTGGGAGAGCTGCTCCAGGCGGTCGCGCCGGCGGTCGGCCAGCCCCAGGCGATCCAGCCAGGAGGCGGCGGCCCGCCCGGCCTCCGGTGCTGCCAGGCCGTGGAGGCGGCCGAGCCACGCCACCTGCTCGCCGATGCGCATCCGCGGATACAGGCCGCGTTGCTCCGGCATGTAGCCGAAACGCAGCCTCTCCTCGCGGCCGAGGGGCTTCCCCTCCCAGGAGACCCG
The DNA here is from genome assembly GCA_016932695.1 of Acidimicrobiia bacterium. Classification (GTDB taxonomy): domain Bacteria; phylum Actinomycetota; class Acidimicrobiia; order Spongiisociales; family UBA11373; genus VGBK01. Next base: position 8,157 of record JAFGCH010000065.1, read on the forward strand.
CCCGTCGTCGAGGGCCACGAGGCCGAAGATGGCTCGCATCGCCGTCGTCTTGCCCGCCCCATTGGGGCCCAGGAAGCCGAGGACGCGGCCGGGCCGCGCCGTGAGCGAGGCGCCGTCGAGGGCGCGCACCTCGCCGAAGCTCTTCTGTAGCTCCTGTAGTTCCAGCAAGGCGGCCATGCTCACCGGAACGCCCCGGCGGTGCAAGGACCGCGACGGGTACCATCAACCCGTGGCGACCGTCGGCATCATCGGCCTCCCCAACGTGGGCAAGACGACGGTCTTCAACGCCCTCACCGGTCTGCAGGCGCATACCGCCCCGCATCCCTTCTCAACGGTGGAGCCCGCGGTGGGGGTGGCTCGCGTGCCCGACCCCATGCTGGAGGCCCTCGCCGCGGTGGAGCACCCGGAGAAGACGGTCCACGCCACGCTGGACTTGCTCGACTTGCCCGCCATGGCCCGCCCGGGAGCCGCCGGCCTCGGAGGCCGCTTCCTGGGACGGCTGCGTGAGATGGAAGCCATCGCCGTCGTACTGCGCTCCTTCGAGGACGAGACGGTCCCCGCGGACGAATCGGGCACCAACCCGGTGGAGCAGGCCGAAGCTCTACTGCTCGAGCTGGCGCTGGCCGACCTGGAGGTGTTCTCGCGCAAGGCGGAGAAGGCGGTCAAGGAGGCCGCGGCCGATGCGGCCAAGAAGCCGGCCGCGACCGCGGTGGCCGCCGGCCTGGAACTCCTCGACCAGGGCCGGGCGCTGCGCAGCCGGGCCTGGAGCGAGGTCGAGCAGGCCGCCTTCCACGACCTGGCCCCGCTGACTCTGAAGCCCGCAGTCTGGGTGGTGAACGTCGACGAGGACGACCCGCAGGCCCGGGAGGTGGCGGATGCCGTAGCAGCGGCGGTGCCCGCCGGGGACACCGTCGTGGCCCTGTCGGCCCACATCGAGGAGGAAGCCTCCCGGCTCGACCCCGAGGATCGGGCGGAGCTGCTGGAGGGTTTCGGTTTGGGGGAGGGGGCCCTGGCCCGGGTGGTGCGCGCCACCTACGACGCACTGCATCTGATCACCTTCTACACCGCCGGCCCCAAGGAGGTCCACGCCCGGACGATCCGGCGCGGGGCCCACGCCCGGGAGGCGGCGGGGAAGATCCACAGCGACATGGAGCGAGGCTTCATCCGGGGGGAGGTGTGCCCCATCGGCGAGGTCGTCGCCTGCGGCGGCTGGGACGGCGCCAAGGCGGCCGGGAAGGTGAAGGTCGAAGGGCGCGACTACGTGATGGCCGACGGCGACGTGATGCTGGTGCGGTTCTCGGTATGAGCGCGCGGTTCTCCCGGCGCGGCCGGCATGTAGGTGGGCCCCGGTGAACGCCATCATCGTTGGGGCCGGCGGAGTGGCCCGGGCGCTGCTGCGGCGCATGGCGCCCATGTGGCAGGTGACCCTGGTGGATCTGGATGAAGCCCGGCTCGCCGCCGCCGCCCAGGTGCGGCCCGCCGAGGTGGTGATGGGTGACGGCTCGAGCCTGGTGGTGCTGCGGCGCGCCGGGATCGCCGCCGCCGACGCGCTGGTGGCGGCCACGGGGGACGACGACGTGAACCTGGAGGTGTGCCGGCTGGCTCGCCAAGAGGGGCTGGTGCGCGTGGTCGCGGTGGCGGCCGACTCGCGCCGGCGCGGCGAGTACGAGAGCCTCGACGTGCCCGCATTTCAGCCCCACACCCTGGCCGCCCGCCAGTTGGAGCTGCACTTGGAGCCGCGCCGGGTCTCCTCGACGGCGTTTGCTCACGGGCGCGCCGAGGCCCTGGAGGTGCAGGTGGCGGCCGACTCGCCGGTGCGCGGCCGGGCCCTCCGCGAACTCGCCTCAGGTACGTGGCTGGTCGCGGCCCTGCTGCGCGGCGACCGCCTGGTGGTACCGCACGGCGATACGGTGCTCGAGACCGGCGACGTCGTCACCGTGGTGGGCGAGGCCGGCGACCTGCCGACGGTGCTGCAGCTGTTCACCCAGGGCGAGGCCCACTTCCCCCTCGACTACGGGCAGTGTGTCGCGGTGGCGGTGGACGGGGCGAGCGACGGGGAGACCCTGCTGGAAGCGGCCCGCCTCACCCACGACAGCAGTGCCTCGGCGCTGCTGGTGGTGCGCCGTCTCCCGGGGAGCGGTGAGGAGCAGCGGCGGCGGGAGACCGACGAGGCACTCGCCGGCCTGGAAGCTTGTACCGGGGAGGTCGACGTGCGGGTCGTCGAAGTGGCCTCTCCGCCCGCGGCCGCCTTGCCTCAGCTCTGTGCCGAGCAATCGGTGGGTGTCGTGGTGGTGCCCGCTCCCCGGCGGGGCCGCCTGGGCTCCCTGCGGGCCGGGGCGGCCCTGCGCCGGGCCCACCGCCTGCGCCGTCCTGTTCTGTTCTCGAGGGGCTCGACGGCAATCCGCGGGGTGGTGGTGCCGGTGGGCAGCGGCGCCGCCGACGCCGCCTTCCGGGCCGCGGTGGACCTGGCCCACTACGCCCGGGTCCCGCTGACCGCGGTCGCCGTGCTGGCCCCGCCCTTCCTGAGTGGGGGAGAGGCGACCGAGCACGGCCTGGCGCAGGGGCTGGAGGAGCTCCGTGCCGAAGCGGCGGCCCAGGCGGTCACGGTGGAGGTGCGGGTTTGCCGCGGCAACCCGGTGCGCGAGATCGGCGCGGTGGCCGCCGGGGCCGGGCTGCTGGTGGTGGCGGCGCCGTCGGCGGCGCCTTCGGCTCTGCGGCCCGGGGTGGCCGGCCATCTGGTGGCCCGGGCCGCTCCTTCGGTGTTGGTCGTCCCGGGCGCGCCGTCACCGGCAGGGCCGGCCCGTTGACGAGCCCCGGGATGCTGGCCGCGAGCGGTCTGGCCCTGGGCAATACCACCGGCGCCGTGTCGCTGGTGGCGGTGGCGCTGGCCGCCTTCCTCCTTCCCCTGGTGGCCCGGCGGATCCGGGTGCCGGCCTTCGTCCTGGAGATCCTCTTCGGGTTGCTGGTGGGGCCGGTGCTGGGCTGGATCGCCGGAGGTCAGGGCCTCATCGGGGTGCTGGCCGAGCTGGGGCTGTTCTTGCTCCTCTTCCTGGCGGGCTTCGAGATCGACTTCGGGCGCTTGGAGCGCCAGGGGGGAGGGCAGCTGCTGGAAGGGCTCGGGTTGTGGGTGCTATTCCTGGGCGCCGCCTGGGCGGGTCTGGGATTGCTGGAGGTGCCTTCCTGGCAAGGACGGTTGTTCCTGGGCCTGCTCCTGGCTTCCGCCGCCGTCGGCCTGGTGGTGCCGGCGCTGCGGGAGTCGCACCGCACCGGCGGCCGGCTCGGCCAGCTGGTGTTGCTGGCCGCGGTACTGGCCGAGGGCTTGAGCCTGCTCGGGGTCATCGTCCTCACCGTGCTGGTGGAAGGGGGGGTCGGCTGGAGGCTGTTGTCGGTGCCGGCCCTGCTGGGGGCGATGCTCGTGGTGCTGTGGGGGCTGCGCCGGGCGGCGTGGTGGCACCCGGAGCGCTTCGAACGGCTGTTCCGCCGCGACGACCCTCAGGAGATGGGTATCCGCGCCGCCCTGGCCCTGCTGTTCGTATTCGTGGGCCTGGCCACCCTGCTCGAGGTGGAGGCCATCCTGGGGGCCTTCCTGGCCGGCGCCCTTTTTGCCTTCGTGTTCCGCGAGCCGGGCCCGCTGGCCGAGCGCCTGCGGGGGTTCTCCTTCGGCTTCTTCGTGCCCGTCTTCTTCATCAACGTCGGGCTGGGCTTTCCCCTGGACGAACTGCGGCGGCCCGAGGCCTTGGCCGAGGCGGCGATCCTCATCGGGATCGCCTTCGCCGCCAAGCTGATACCTTCCCTGGCGTTGATGCTGAGCCGCTTCTCGTGGCGGGAGTCGCTGGCCGCCGGGGCCCTCCTGGCCGGGCAGCTCTCCGTGGTCGTCGCCCTGGCCGACCTCGGCTTGCGGCTGGGCCTGATCGCTCCCGCCCAACATGCCGGGGCCATCCTGCTGGTGGTGGTGGGCGCGGTGGTGGCGCCGCTGCTCTTCCAACTGCTGGCCGGCCCGGCCATCACCCGGGGGAGGCCCCCTGGCTGAGGCCCGCCCGGCCGGGCTCCTGGCGCGATGGACGCGGCGGCGGCGCCTGGCCGATCTGCGGCGCCGCATCGCTCGGGGGCGCTATCACGTCCCCGCCGAGGTGGTGGCCGACGCGGTGCTGCGGGCCTGGGCCCGGGGTGGGCCGGACGCCTGCAGGCCGGGGAGGGGGGACGACGGGCACCGGGCGGGTCGAGCTGGCACCGCTCCGGGTGGGTGGTGAGGAGGGCGGAAGGCCCCGATAGTCTGGCGCGCCGGGAGGTGCCGTGAGGGCAGTAGTGCAGCGAGTGACCCGGGCCGCGGTCAGGGTGGACGGGGAGGTGGTCGGCGAGATCGGCCGGGGCCTGCTGGTGCTGGTCGGTGCCGCCGCCGGGGACGCGCCGGCCGACGCCGCCGCCCTGGCCGACAAGCTGGCCGGGCTGCGCATCTTCCCCGACGAAGAGGGCAAGATGAACCGCTCGGTGGTGGAAGCGGGCGGGGCGGCGCTGGTGGTGAGCCAGTTCACCCTCTACGGAGACGTGCGGCGGGGGCGCCGACCGTCGTTCATAGCGGCGGCGGCGCCCGAGGCCGCCGAGCCCCTGGTGGAGTTGCTGGCCGAGTGCCTACAGCAGGCGGGGGTGCCCTGTGCCACCGGCCGCTTCCGGGCCCACATGGAAGTGGAGTTGCTCAACGACGGGCCGGTGACCCTAGTGATCGAGGTGGCCGGGGGCCGAGTGGTCTGAGGGCGGGGGCATCCCCGCCGGGATCAGGCCGGGTGGGCGGCGGTCCAGGCAGTGCCCCGGGGGCAGAAGCGCAGGAAGTCGCAGCCGTGGCAGGCTGCCGAAGGGCGGGGCGAGCGTTCGCCCGAGGCGGCGGCGGAGAGCAGTTCGGCCAGGTGGCGGCGGGCCCCGGCCCGCCAGGCCTCATCGACCTCCTCGCCGGCCTCTTCCAGAGCGCCCCCACCGAGGTAGGCGAAGGTGACTCGGGCGCGGTCGGGGGCCCCGGGAAACCCGGCTTCGTCCAGCGCTACGGCGTAGGCCTCCAGCTGGACCCGCAGGGACGGGTCGGGGCGCCGGCGGCCGGTCTTGAAGTCCACCACTTCCCACAGCCCCGTTTCAGGCTGGTAGACGGCGTCGATGCGCCCGGTCAGGGCGGCCCCCTCGATTCGCAGCTGGAATGGGGCTTCGACCAGTACCGGGGTGAGCGCGGCGAAGCGCGAGACGCGGAACACGGCAAAGGGGTCGGCCCCATGGGCGATCTCGCCGCCGGGCAGGTCGTACACCGCCTCGCCGGCTTCTTCGGGGGGAAGGCCGGCGCGATGGTGGAGCTCGATGCGGCGATGGATCTCGACACCGCGCTGGCGCGCCGGCGAAGGTCGCCGCGGCAGCCGGTCGACGGCGCTCCAATGGAAGCGCTGCGGGCACGAGACGAAGGTGACCAACGCGGTGACGGTGGTACGGAAGGGGGCGGCGGCGGACAGCTCCAGAGGAGCGGGGAGGCCTTCGAGCAGGCGAGCTAGGCGCCGCGCCTCGGCCCGGAAGGCGGTGGTGCTCCTCGCCGCGGCGGCTAGGCGTTCCGGAAGGCTCGGGTCGGCGACGGCGGCGCGGAGCGCGGCGCGATGACCTTGGGGGAACAGAGGGTCGGCGGCGCCGGAGTCGGCGGAGTCGAAGCGGAGGGTTGCCGGGGGCTCGCCGGGCTCGTGGGCCAGGAGGTGGCGTTCGGCCCCCCGGACCCGGCGGGCGAGCTCGAATAGCGGGCTTCTCTCCTTGGGGCGCTTCTCGGTGTACCAGTAGGCGCCGGTGAGCACCAGGCGGCGTTTGGCGCGGGTGACGGCCACATAGGCGGTGCGCCACTCCTGGTCTTCGTGACGGGTGCGGACGAGGTCCTTTCGCTCTTCGGGGTCCTCGGGGAGGGGGGGGAGGTACTCGCGGTCGAGGCGCATCTCGTAGGGCAGGAACCGGGGATGGGTGAGGGGATCCTCGAGGGTGTGAGGAGAGCCGGGGAAGACCCCCTGAGCCAGGTTGGGGAGAAACACCACCGGCCACTCCAGGCCCTTGGCCCGGTGCACCGTCAGCAGGGCCACGGCGTCCTCGCCGCTCACCTGGGCGGTGTCGAGCTCCTCGGAGGCGCCCTCGTCGGTCAGCAGGTCGAGGTAGTCGAGGAAGGCGTCGAGCGACGGGGCGCCCTCGAGAGGGCTCCAGCCCTCGGCCAGGTCGAGGAAGCGATACAGGTTCAGCCGGGCCGAGAGGCGGGCGGCGTCGCCCAGGGCCTCGACCTCGGGCCAGGCCCCGGTCTCGTCGAGGATGCGGCGGCACAGGTCGACCAGGCTGAGCCCTTGCGCCGCCTCGAGGAGCCGCCGGTGGGTAGTGCGGAAGGCCAGCAGGCGGCGGGCCGCTTCGGGGGAGAGGCCGGGACGCTCTTCGAGCCGGTCGAGGCCTTCGAGCATGCCCCGCACGGGGGCGCCCGGCTCGTCCGCGTCGACGGGGACCCGCCCGGCGAGCACCGGCGCCACCGGGGCCAGGTCGCCAAGGCCCAGGTGGTAGCGGGCCCCCAGCAAGACGCGCATGAGAGCGGCGGTGTCGTCGGGCCGGCCGATGAGCCGCAGCCAGGCGTGCAGATCGGCGACCTCGGGCACATCGAGCAGCCCTCCCAGGGAGGCGACCTCGACCGGAACCCCGGCCTGTTCGAGGGCGTCACGCACCAGGGCGATGCCGGCGTGGCGGCGAAACAGGATGCCCATGTCGCGCCAGGGGGCCTCGCCGTCGTCGTGGAGGCGCCGCGCCTCGGCGGCGATCCACCGCGCCTCGTCGAGGGCGGTGTGGAACCAGGCCACCGCGACTTCGCCCGCCGGGGCCCCGGGCAGGGCCCGCAGGCGGTCGAGGTCGCTGCGCTCCACGATGCGGCGGCGCACCAGGTTGGCCAGGCTCACGATGCGGGTGGCGGAGCGCCGGTTCCGAGTGAGGTAGAGGGTCTCGGCCGGGCTGCCGTCGGCGCGGGGGAAGTGCCGGGGGAAGTCGGCGAAGTTCTGCAGCGAGGCTCCCCGCCACTCGTAGATGGTCTGATCGGCATCGCCTACGGCGGTGACCGGGAACCCCGCGCCGAACAGCAGGCGCAGCAGTTCGCGCTGCGCCGGGTTGGTGTCCTGGTATTCGTCGAGCAGGACCACGCGGTAGCGGGCCCGCAAGCGGGCGGCGACGGCCGGGTGGGTGGAGAGCAGCCGATGGGCGAGGGTGATCATGTCGGCGTAGTCGATGGCCCCCAGGCGGCGCTTGCGCTCGGCGTAGGCTGCCAGGACCTCGGCCATCTCGGCTCGCGCCGCCGCTACCTCGTTCTCGTCGCTCGCCGCGCCCAGGGTGACGGGATCGCCCAGGTGATCTCCCAGCTGGCCGGCGAGCACCGCCAGGTCGTCGACCCGGGCCCCGGGCGCGGTGAGGTCGAGGACGCGGCGCGGGGCGGCGCCCAGGGCGTCGCGTAGTAGCTGGCGGGTGTAGCCGGGAGTGATCACCCCGACACCTCGCTCGATGCCGACCAGAGGGCCGAACTCGGAGAGGACGGCGTGGGCGAACCCGTGGTAGGTGGTCACTTCGACCTGGCGGCCGGCGGTGGCCAGGTCGCCGAGGTACTCGCGCAGGCGGTCGGCCAGCTCCTCGGCCGCCTTGTTGGTGAAGGTGATGCCGAGGGCTTCCTCCGGCTCCAGCTCCCGGCGCTGGATGAGCCCGGCCAGTCGCAGCGCCATGGTGGTGGTCTTGCCGGTGCCGGCCCCCGCGGTCACCCGCAGGGGCTGCAGCGGGTAGGCGATCACCCGCCGTTGTTCGGGGGTGGGGGTGACGGTCATCCCAGGTAGGCCTCCCGGCCTTCGGGCCATGCCGGGCAGACCTGCCGCACCCGGCACTTGCGGCAGTGGGCGCCGGGCAGGGGGTCCCAACGCTCGGCCTGGATCCCGGTGGCGGCGGTGGCCATGCGCTCGCGGACGGTGTCGAGGCGCGCGCCCTCGAAGCGGCGGACGGAGATGCCCCTGGTGCGCGCCGCCGGGAACCACATCTCGGCGCCGGCGACTTCGCCCAGGGCGGACAGATCGGGGTCGGCAGCGGCCGCCAGGACGTAGAAGCCGAGCTGCACCGAGGCCGCCGCCTGCTCCTTGCCTACCGGCGTACGCCCCGTCTTGTAATCTACGATGTACAGCCGGGCTGGGTTGCCGCGGGCTTCGATGCGGTCGGCGCGCCCCCGCCAGCGAACCCCGGCCTCCTCCAGGGAGAGGGGCCGCTCGACGTCGACCACCCGGCCGGCGCTCGGCCACTGCTCGTACAGGTGCCGCAGGACCTCGTCGGCCCGACGGCGCCAGGCTTCGGCCCAGGGGCCGCCGGCGAAGGAGGCCGGGTCCCAGATGCGCTCCAGGGTCGCCAGGGCGTCGTCGAGGGCCCCGTGGGCCGTGCCGGCCTCGAGCGCCCGGCGCTCGACCTCCTCGAGCACGGCGTGCACTGTGGAGCCGAAGGAGGCATAGACCGAGGCCTCGGCCCCCACTTGCAGCCGCCGCTCGAAGGCGTAGCGGCGTGGGCATTCGAGGTAGGAATCGGCCTGGCTGGGAGAGAGGGCCAGCCCGGCGGGAATAAGGCCGGTGTCCGGGCCGGGCTCCAGGGCCCCGGCGAACTCCTGGGGCGGACGGGCCCTCCAGTCACCCGGCCCCACCAGCGCCGCCAGGGCGGCGAGGCGGCGCGGGCCGGGCGCCTCCGGGTCGGCGAGCAGGCGGCGCAGCCGGGCTTCGGCCTCGAGGGGAGTGGAGGGCTCGGCGGGCTCCGTCGGGGCTCGGGCGGCCTCGGCCGTGGTGGTCACCCCGGCCGCAGGGGGGAAGAAGCGGCTGGGCACCCCGGCACCCTGCTCGGCGGCGCCGCGGGTGCAGGTCCACACCACACGAGTACGGGCGCGGCACATGGCGGTGTACGCCAGGCGCATCTCCTCCTGTAGGCGGAAGCGGGCGTAAGCGGCGGCCTCGGCGGGGAGGGCGGGGGAGAGATGCCGCACCCCCAATAGGGATTCCCGCCGCCGCAGGTCGGGGAACACGCCCTCGAGGGCGTCGGCGATGAACACCACGTCGAAGTCTGCTCCCTTGGCCTGGTGGAGGGTGGCCAGGGTGAGGCGGTCCTCGTCGGGGGCGACGTACTCGAGGAGGGGGGTGGCCTCGAAGTCCTCATCGCGGCTCCAGCGGAGGTAGTCGGACAGGGTGGCACCGGGGGCACGCTCTTGGAGCCGCTCCAGTACCTGGGCCAGCGACGACCAGGCGGCGCGGTCGGCCGCCCGTCGGGGGGAGGAAGCCACCTCGACAGAGTGGGGCAGGGTGGACCACAGGTGCCAGAGCCCCTCGACGGCGGGGCGGTGGCGAGCCCACCCCGGGTCGGAGATCAGCGCAGCGAGCGCCTCGCCGCCGGGGAGACGGCGCGCCAGCACCTCGGCCCAGGGCTCTTCGGTTTGGGCTTGCTCGCGCTCGAGGTCGCGCAGGGCCGACAGGGTGAGGCCGACGGCCGCCCCGAGCAGCAGGCGCCGGAGAGCGGCGGCCTGCTCGGCCCCGGAGGGAGTGGCGGCTTGCACGCAGTCGAGGACGACGCGTACCGCGGGGTGATCGGCCAGGCGGCGATCGGGCTCGTCGTGGGGGATGGCCCGGCGCCCCAGCGCTCGGGACAACTCGGTGAGCAGGCGGCGCTTGGTGCGCACCAGCACCCCGATGCGCCCGTACGGCAGGCGGTCGCGCAGGTGGGCCCGCTGCACCTCGGCGGCGATCCACTCGGCCTCGTGGGTCTGCTGGTCGAAGGCGTAGGTCTCGACCACCCCCCGGCCGGGCGCGGGAACGACCGGCCCGGCAGCCCCGGGTAGGCCGTGGCCGGCGGTGATGCGCACCGCCGCCGTCAGGATCTCGGCCGGCACCCGGAACGAGGTGGTGAGTACCAGGCGCCGGGCGGGTAGGCCTTCGGCGTCGGGGAAGGCGGCGGGGAAATCGGCGACGTTGGTCAGCGCCGCCCCGCGGAAGGAGTAGATCGACTGGTAGGGGTCGCCGGCGACGGTGAGGTTGCGGTGTGGCCGGTACAGGCCCTGGAGCAGGCGCGCCTGGGCCAGGGTGGTGTCCTGGTACTCGTCCACCAGGACGTAGCGGTACCGGTCGGCGAGCGCCCCGGCTACCTGGGGGTCGTCGAGCAGTTCTACGGCGGCGGACTGCACCGTGCCGTAGTCGATGCGCCCGGCGGCGGCCAGCGCCGCCCGATAGCGCTCCAAGAAGCCGGGGAGGGCTCGCCAGTCGGCCCTCTCGCGAGCGCGGGCGGCCAGCGCCTCCGGGGTCACCAGGTTCTCCTGGCAGCGGAGCACGAAGTCGGCCACCTCGCCAGCCAGAGTGGAGGTGCGCAGGAGGCCCCGGAAAGGAAGTGGCCAGGCGGCGGGATCCTCGGCCGCCAGCAGGTCGGCGACCAGGGCTACGTGCTCGGGGCCGGTGAGCAGCGCCGGGAGATGCTCCCAGAGCCCCAGGCGGTCACCGTGAGCCTCGATCAGCCGGAAGGCGAGGGAGTGGAAGGTGAAGACGGGGACGGCGGTGTGGGAGCGCTGCAGGGCCGCCACTACCCGGGAGCGCAGGTCGGCGGCTCCCCGGCGCGAGAACGAGAGCAGCAGCACTTGCTCGGGCAGGAGGCCGGCGCGCCGGATGAGATGGAAGGCCCGGCGCACCAGGAACTCGGTCTTGCCGGTGCCTGGGCCGCCCACCACCATCTGCGGCCCTTCGGTGGCGGCGAGAGCCTCCGGCCAATCCTCGGGGTCGACCCTGATCTCGGCGAGCGGTGCGGGCACGGCCCCACCGTATCGCGCCGCGCCGACACTTTCGCCCGCGCCGGGGGGGCCCGGCTCAGATGCCCAGGGAATCCTGATGGGCCGAGGCGCTGCCATCGTGGAACAGGTGCAACACGGTCACCCCCATCTCCCCGAGCGCCGGGGCGATGATGCGGGAGCGGTGGCAGTGTTGGGGCTGTTCTTCGGCGCAGAGCAGAGCGACTCCCCCTCCCTGTGCCAGCGTCACCACGTCGACGAGGGCGGCCCGAAATCGGGGCGAGCGGCGGAGCGCCTCCCCGTCGAGCGACCCGTCGGCTCGCAGCAGCGCCGGGTCGTCGGGGCGCCCGCCGAGGGCGTCGCCCATCCAGCGGTATCCGAAGCCGGAGGCGGCGGCGAGGCCGTCGAGGACCGGCCGGGAGAACTGCGGGGCGTGGCGCGAGTAAGGATGGGAGCGCACGTCGATGATGGTGGCGACCCCGTGAAGGGCGAGGACTTCGGCCACTGCGGCGAAAGCGGCTCGACCGTGGCCGATGGTGTGGACCGTCGTGGGCATGCCGCCTCCGGTAGTCTGCACCCCCCATTCTGTCGGGAGATCGGCTTGGCACACCACATCCTCGAGGGGGGGTTCCAGGAGTGGGACTCTCCCCTGTACCACGAAGCCCTCAAGCAGTTCGACCACGTCGCGGAGCTGATGGGCCTCGACCACAACGTGGCCGACCGCCTGCGGGTACCCCAGCGGGCCCTGGTGGTCACCTTCCCCTTCCGCCACGACGACTACGCCGACGTGGAGAGCGTGTTCGGGTACCGGGTGCAGCACGTGCTCACCATGGGGCCCACCAAGGGCGGCATCCGCTACGCCCCCGA
>JAFGCH010000066.1 GCA_016932695.1 Acidimicrobiia bacterium
GGCCGCCGGGTGGCCGCCGACGGCGCGCTCGTCGGCGAGGACTTCCCCATCAGCAACATCCTCACCGACGAGGAGGAGCCGGCGATTGCCGCCACCGACTCCGGCTACCTGGTGGTGTGGGTGGACTACCGCAAGGCCTACCCCCGAGGAGCGGACATCTACGGGCAGCGACTTTCCCCGACGGGCGAACTGCTGGGAGACGCCTTCCGGGTGTGCGGGGCCGGAGCCCTGGGCCACGAGAACTCGCCTGCGATCGACTGGAACGGCTCCGAGGCGCTCGTGGTCTGGGAGGACGGCCGCAACGAGGCCGACCGCGACTACGACATCTACGGCCGCCGGGTGTCCAGCACAGGTACTCCCCTGGAAGCCGACTTCCGCGTCAGCGGAAAGAATGCGCTGGAGAGGGAGACCAACCCGGCGGTCGCCTGGAACGGCACCGAGCACCTGGTGGTCTGGGAGGACGCGCGGGACGACCTCGACCGCCGCCTGGACATCCGCGGCCGGCGGGTGAGCGCGGCGGGATCCCCGGAAGGCAGGGACTTCCGCATCAGCGGCAAGACCGCCACCGCCGACGACATGTACCCCGTTGTGGCCTCCGACGGCACCGGCTACCTAGTTGTCTGGGAAGACTGGCGCATGCTCCCCGACCGGCAGTCGGATATCTACGGGCGCCTGGTATCCGCCGTCGGAAAGCCCGTCGGAGCCAACTTCCGGGTCTGCGGCCCGCAGGCCACCGGCTGGGACTGGGCGCCGGCGATCACCTGGGACGGCACCGTCCCGGTCTACCTGGTGGCCTGGCAGGACGAGCGCAACTGGGTCGACCGCGGCTCGGACATCTTCGGGAGGCGGGTCGCCGGAGACGGCAGCCGGGTGGGCGGTGACTTCCGCATCAGCGGGCCCGCCGCCACCACCTACGAGTACTCGCCGGAAGCGGCGTGGTCCGGGAGCGGGCATCTGGTGGTCTGGCAGGACACGCGAGAGGTCGCCACTCGCGATCGAGACATCTGGGGGCGGCGAGTCGACATGTGAGGCGCGGCCCGGACACGCCCTCTCACCATTGGGGCGACAGGTCGTCCGCGGCGCAGGCCCGGCGCAGGGCGAGGCGGGCCGGTTCGCCTGGGCCGAGGCGGTCGAACTCCTCGGCCCAGCGCACCAGCAGGGCCAGTTCTCGACCGGCGTCGCGCGGCTCACCCGAAGGCCAGCGGGCGCATAGTTCGGGCAGATCGGCATCGAACCCGCAGCAGTCGGCGAGGAACCCGAGGAAGTCCAGACCGGCGTCGGTGCGCTGCAGGGCCCAGCGGGCATACCAGGCGGGCCGGCCCTCCGTCGTGTCGTCCGAGGCAGCCAGCAGCAGGATGAGCCGCTCGCCTTCCCGGTGCTGCAAGGTGTGCGGCTGGAGCCCACTCCACACGAGGGGGTCGATCACCATCGCGGAACCGAGGCCCAGAGCCGGCGTGCCCGCACGCTGATACCAGACAGCGTCGACGGCCACCTCGATCAGCCACCCGTCGGGGTACACCTCCGGCGGGGTGTAGTCACCTCGGGTCAACATGGTCCCTTCGACTACCGCATCGACGCCCCGTATCTGGTGGCGCAGGTCATGGGCACCGGGCCCCTCGGCGGAGTACTGGTAGTCGGGCAGGGGTTCGTCGGTGACCTGGAGGGTCTCCACGCGCAGCGTGGCCCAGTGCCCAGCAACGCGCTCGATCCGGACGAGAGTGGGGAAGCCGCGCTGCCGGTCGTACTCGACCTCCACCAGCCGCTCCGGTGGGGCACCCTCGATCACATCGAACAGCCAGGACACGTCACCGAAACCCATACGGTGCGGGTGATCGAGGTCCGCCGGCACCTCCACCACGGTCTCGCCGTCCACCCACACCTCGTACGACCCGCAGAAGTCGCCGCAGGTCTCGATGGTCATCCGGTACCGCTCGATGCCCTGAGCCTCCCAGAGCAGGCGGTTGGCCTCGAGGCTCCCCGGCGCGGGCGCGGCCACGGTGGTAGTCGTCGTGGGGAGGAGAGTCGTCGTGGGGAAGGTCGCGGGCTTCGTGGTCGTCGGCAGCGAGGAGGACGGCGCCGCGGTGGTGCCTCCCGACGACTGGCTGCAGGCCGCGGCCAGCAGCACGGCCGCCGCCGGGATCACCAGGTGCCACCTGCGGATCACGCCGCCACCCCCTGTCCCCGCCGAGTGTGGCACGGATCGCGGAATGCGTGACCGACCCCCGCCGACGACCGGCGGGGTCTAGGGAGCAAGGAGGAAGTCCGCGGCACCCGCGATCACGGGCGCGACCGGCAGGTAACGCTCCCGCCGGCCATACGATCCCCTCCCCGAGCCTGGAACGCAGATGACCGCCGACCCGCTGCCCATCTACCTGGACCACAACGCCACCACCCCCCTGCTGCCCGAGGTGCTGGAGGCGATGCTGCCCTTCCTGAAGGATCACCACGGCAACCCTTCCAGCAGCCACTCTTTCGGCATCCGGGCGCACTCGGCGGTGGAGACCGCGCGGGAGCAGGTGGCCACCTTGCTGGGCTGCTCGCCGCCCGAGATCGTCTTCACCTCGGGAGGCAC
>JAFGCH010000067.1 GCA_016932695.1 Acidimicrobiia bacterium
CCTCGAAACCCATCGATCACCGGCGCCGCCCCGGCACTTAGCAGTGCCGGCGGACACAAGAGGGGTGGGAGGGAACCACCCTCCCCGCGGGAGAGAGCGGATGACCGTGCTGGACCGGCACCGTTTCGAGCGGATGTACGCCGCACACTTCGACACGGTGCTCCGCTACTGCCTGCGCCGCTCTAACCGTGAGAACGCCTTGGACGCTGCCGTCGAGACCTTCACCGTCGCCTGGCGCCGCCGCCGCGACCTGCCCTGGGAGCAGCCGCTGCCCTGGCTATACGGGGTGGCCCACAAGGTGCTCGGCAACCAGTGGCGCTCGAGCCTTCGGCAGCGCCGGGCCATAGCGCGCCTGCAGGGGACCGGCGGAGATGATGACCCCGGGCCGGAGGTGCAGGTGGTTCGGGCCGCCGAGGACCAAGAGGTCCTCGATGCCCTGGCGGACTTGCGTCCAGATGACCGGGAGCTGATCCGCCTGGCGGCGTGGGAGGAGTTGGGGCGCGAGGAGATGGCGGCGTTGCTCGGGTGCTCGGCCAACGCCGTCACCAAGCGGCTCAACCGCGCGCTGGACCGTCTCGGTGCCCAACTGGGACAGCGACGTCAGGCGGGCTCGCGGTTCTTCCGGCGAGAGAGGACTCCGGCATGATCGACCGTGACGACCTGCTGCGCCGGGTCCGGCGGGCCAACCCCGCTCCCTCGGAATGGGCGCTGCCTGCAGGCCTGGCCGATGCCCGGCCGCCTCTCGGCTGGCTGATCGATGGGGGGAAAGCCATGGCAGGAACTGCAACCGTCGCTCCGGCCGCACGCCGCTGGCGCAGGCCGGCGCTGGTGACCGGGATCGCCTTCGCCGTGACACTGGCGGCGGTGGGCGCCACCCTGCTGCTACTCCGAGGCAGCGAGGAGGCCCCGCCGATCACCACGGCCACCACCCTGGGGCCCACCACCACCCTGGCGCCTACCACCACCACTCCGCCCCCAACCACCACCGCAGCCTCCACCACAACGACCGCTCCGCCCGCATCGGCCGCGGTGACGTGGACGCGAGTTGCCGATCAGGAGAGCTTCCGGCGTTCGTACATCATGTCGATCGCCGAGTTCGACGGGCGCCTGGTCGCCGGGGGTTTGGTGTTCGAAGACGATCCGGCGGGATGGAACGTCTGGGCGAGCGACGCCGCAGTATGGATATCCGACGACGCGAGCCAGTGGCGCCGGGTGGAAGCCCCGGAGATCTTCGGCGGGGCCGGCATCCAGGAGATCGGTCAGATCGAAGCCGGCCCCGACGGCCTGGTGGCCATCGGCGTCGACGCCGGGGAGGGAGGCTTCCCCTGGGGCGCGGTGTGGACGTCGCCCGACGGGGAGACGTGGCAGCGGACGACGGACCCCGCACTGGCCATCATGGAGTCGGTGGTGTGGAGCGGCGACCGCTGGGTTGCCGTCGGCTGGGACCCGCTTGAAGGTGCCCGGGCATGGGTCTCTCCCAACGGTACCGACTGGACGGCAATCACCGGCCGGGACCTCCACGGGTCCGCTCCGGAGGTCGCCGCCAAGATCTTCGATGTGGTCGCTACGAGTTCGGGCCTCGTCGCCGTCGGGGCGGTCCCCGATGCCGAGCACTCCACTGTCAACCTCGATGGGGAGTCGAGTGCAGGGGCGGTGTGGGTCTCCGAGTCCGGGGTGAGTTGGGAGCGGCTGGTGTCCGCTCCCGTCGCGGAGGACGCAGATCTCTACACCGTCACCGCGGCTCCCGGAGGGGGAGTGATCGCCTTCGGAAGCGGCGGAGCATGGCGGAGCACCGACCCAGGCGATGCCGCCTCATGGCACCGGGTCGGCAGCTCGAGCACCATGCCGCTCCCCTTGACGCAACCCGCCTGGGACGGCGACAGAGGAATCGCCGCCGGCGGGTGGTGGGGCTCCGCGGTTGTGTGGGCCACGGTCGACGGTGGAGAGTCCTGGGAGGCCACCGGACACTCGCTCGACGCCTTCGCCGACGGCTACCGATTCGGCGTGCAGGACGTGATCCTCTCCGGCGGCCGATTCATCGCCGTGGGAGGAGACACCGCCGTGAACCCGGGATCCAACTGGCACGATACGCCGATGATCGGCGACGGCGCCCTCGCCGCCGTGTGGGTCGGAATGTTCGGCGGGTAGGAGGAGACACCACGAGGAGAGGGCGGGTGGCCCCTGGGGGGCGGGGCCATCCGCCCGGAGAAGGGGGATGAGATGAGACGACTGTGGATCATGCTGCTGGTCGGGCTGCTGGCCGCCGCAGTGGCCGCACCCGCCGCGGCGAAGAGACCGCCGCTGCCGACACCGCCGGAGCATCCGCCGGGCATGTCCTGCGCCGAGGCAGTCATCTACTACGGGGCAACCCACCAGGTGATCGCGTGGGCTCCCGACACCGACGGTGATCGGGTGCAGGTGAGCCTGACCAGGGCGGAGCCGCAGGTGTGCATCGACGTGCTGAATGCTGCGGCCGGCAGCTTCACCATCCAGGTGACCGACCCGGGAGCGGCCCGTACGCTGAGTGCCAACCTGCGGGACAGCCACCCGGGCGACTTCTGCGGAGGATGCAACTCCACCAGCATCGACCTGAGGACCACCGACACCCTGACCTTCGCCGGGATGGCGGCGGCCACGGTGAATGCCTGCGGCGTCGAGTACTCCGAAGGCGTCCTGGACGAGGACGGCAACCTGGTGGATCAGACCTTCACCCAGACCGGTGAGGCCGACCCGCTGGCCCTGTCCATCTGGGAGAGCCCCACCCGGGCCACGGTGCAGCTCACCGTCACCTTCCACGCCGGGTAGATGACCGGCCGCCGGGATGCCGGCGCGAGAGCCCCCGGCCCGCCGGGGGCTCGGCGCGTCCGGCCTACCGGCACACCCCCAGGGCGTAGCCGCCGTCCACGTCGAGCAGGGCGCCGGTGATCCAGGCGGCTTCGTCGGAGATGAGGAAGGCCACGGCGGCGGCCACGTCCATGCCCTGGCCCACGGTGAGCAGCGCCTGGATGCGGGGGACTCGCTCTCCGAGGGTCCGAGCCTCCTCTTCCTCGGTGAGGCCCCGGAGTTCCGAGGGCACGATGCCGGGCCGCACCACATTGACCCTGATGTGGTAGGGGCCCAGGTCCCCGGCGAGGGCCCTTGACATGGCCTCCAAGGCGCCCTTGCTGCCGACGTAGCCGAAGCGGTTCCGTGGGGCCCGGGGCACCACGGTGGAGCCGATGTTGACGATGGACCCGCCGCGCTCCTTTAGGTAGGGGAGCGCCGCCTTGGTGCAGAGGAAGGGGCCGATCACGTTGGTGCGCAGCATCCGTTCCAGGTCCGCCTCGGCCAGTACCTCGATCGAGCCCTGGACCTCCATGCCGGCGTTGTTCACCAGGGCGTCGAGGCCGCCGAAGGTCCCGGCGGCGGCGGCCATCAGCTTCTCGGCGTCCTCCGCCCTGGTGATGTCGGCGTCCACGATGACCAGACGCCCCGCAGCCCCGGCCACTTCCGCGGCAAGGGCCTCCAGGCGATCCACCCGGCGGGCGGCGGCCACCACTCGGGCCCCCTCGCCGACCAAGCGCCGCACCATGTGGGCCCCGAGCCCGCTGCTGGCCCCCGTGACGACCACCGACTTGTCGATCATGCCCTCTCCTCCCGTCGGGGCGTGACGCTAACGCATCGCAGAACGCCCCCGATCCGGGCGGCTCAGCGGGGCAGCAGCTTGGTCAGGCGCACGTAGCGCGCCTGCGTGCGGCGGGCCCGGGCGGAGTCCGGCGGCCCGAACAGCTTCTCGAGCAGCGCCCCCCAGTCGAAGCGCTCCGTGATCTCGGAGGCGTGCAGCGTCACCAGGCGGTCGTCGGGGATGTACTGGGGGAGGAGGCGGTCGAGGATCGCTTCGATCTCGTCGCGAAAGGTGTCGTTGGTACTGCGCACCCCGTCGGCGAGCAGGGCTACGTCGGGCAGCAGCCGCACGAACAGGTCGTAGGTCTCACACCAGCGGCGCACTAGGGGCTCCACGTCGAAGGGGTCCTCGCCGTTGGTGACCCGCAGGAAGTAGGCGAAGTTGTCGATCACGGCGCGGTCGGTGACTAGAACCTCGGCCCGGTTGCGCAACTCCAGTTCTTGCTGGATCTGGGCGCACAGCACCCACAGCTGGGCCTCCGGGGTAGCTCCCTCGTTGAAGCCCAGCGGATTGAAGCGCACCACCTCCCGGCCCACCTCAACGCTGCGGCCGCTGCGCCCCACCGCTCCGGCGAAGGAGTGCACCGCGTTGGTCTTGCGAATCGAGTGGGATCCGATGAAGGCGATTTTGCGGGAGACGGGAGGGGTCATGGTCATGGCGGCGTCTGCCCGCACGGTAACGCCTCACCGCGGGTGCCGCATCTGCGGGGAAGGCGGGGCTGCGTTCAGGCGCCCGCGGCGGCCGCCAGGAAGGCGGCCGCCCGGGGCGGGTCTTCCCCG